>NZ_CP032482.1:1267986-1584983 GCF_003600645.1 Yersinia rochesterensis | reverse complement strand
CTGTCGGCCCGATGATCCGCGCCAGTGGCTATGCCCGCGATATGCGCCATGACCACCCTTACGCCAACTACGCCAATGTCCCTAAAGAGTTGTTTAGCCTTGATGGCTGTGATGTACATTCGCGCCTGCTGGTGCGGGTGCGGGAATTCTTTGACTCGCTGGTGATGATTGAATACGGGCTGAACCATATGCCGGGCGGGCCGCTGCTGGAGGAAAAAGTCCACTATCAGCCATACAAATTTGCGCTCGGTTTTTCAGAAGCGCCACGCGGCGAAGATGTCCACTGGAGTATGACCGGCGACAATCAAAAGCTGTTCCGCTGGCGCTGTCGCGCCGCCACCTATGCCAATTGGCCGGTGCTGCGCTATATGCTGCGCGGCAACACGGTTTCTGATGCGCCATTGATTATTGGCAGTCTCGATCCCTGCTACTCCTGCACCGACCGGGTGACATTGGTGGATATGCGCAAGCAGAAATCCGTCACCGTGCCGTACAAAGAGATCGAACGCTATGGCATTGAGCGCACCCATTCGCCGCTCAAATAGAGGGATGAAGAATGTTAAAACTGTTTAAAACCATCCTGAAAGTTGGCGATACCACGGTGAAGTATCCGTTTAAGCCGCTTGAGGTCAGCCACGGCTTCCGTGGTAAACCACAATATGATGCCGAGCAATGCATTGCCTGTGGTGCCTGTACCATGGCCTGCCCCGCCAATGCGTTGACCATGGAAACCGACCTTACTGGCGGGACTCGACAATGGCAATTGTTCCTGGGGCGCTGCATTTTTTGTGGTCGCTGTGAGGAAGTCTGCCCGACCCGCGCCATTGTGTTATCACAAGAATTTGAGCTGGCGGTATTCAATAAAGCCGATTTATATCAGCGCGCCAGTTTTACTCTCGCCCATTGCCAGCAGTGCCAGCAGCCCTTTGCGCCGAAAAAAGAAGTGGATTACGTCATGGCGCTACTGATTCACTCCGGAATGAGCGCTGAAGATGTCGAACAACAACGGCCTCATTTTGAAACCTGCCCGGAGTGCAAGCGGAAACAGAATATTGGTCGTCATCATAATATTGGTCGTCAGCATAATATTGTTAGTCAGCATAATGTGATGCTCAATCAGCACCGCAATGAGGGGATCAACTCATGAGCCAACTAGATTCATTAAAACCGGCCTGGGGGCACCATATCAGCCAGCCAGTTGCGCTTGACTCTTCTATCGCCCAGCTAAAAAGAAAATTACTCAAAGATATCAAACGCTCGGCTTATGTATATCGAGTGGACTGCGGCGGCTGCAATGGCTGTGAAATCGAGATTTTCTCCTCGATTACGCCGGTATTCGACACTGAGCGCTTTGGTATTAAAGTGGTGGCCTCGCCGCGCCACGCCGACATTTTACTGTTTACTGGCGCAGTCACTCGCGCCATGCGCACACCGGCCTTACGCGCCTATGAATCGGCCCCTGACCCTAAAATCTGTGTCTCTTATGGCGCTTGTGGTTGCGGCGGCGGCATCTTCCACGACCTGTATTGTGTCTGGGGCGGTAGCGACACCATTGTGCCGATTGATGTTTATATCCCCGGCTGCCCTCCTACCCCCGCCGCCACCATTTATGGCTTTGCGGTAGCGCTGGGTTTGCTGGAGCAAAAACTCAAAGGTGAGGATCATCAAGAAGCCGCCGATGAGCGCGTGGCGCTGATCCACCCGGATGCGCCACTCACACTGCGGGTATTGTTAGAGCGCGAGGCCCGCCGCATGGCCGGTTATCGTCAAGGGCGGGAAATCACCGACAGTTTCTTATCACTGCTGGTCAATCAACCTCTACCAGGGCTGGAACAGCGCTGTCAAAGTTACCTCCACCAGCAAGATGACCCGCGCCTAAGTGAGATATTTGCCAGCCTGCAACAGATAACTCTGCAACAACTCACTCTATAACAACTGGCGGGAGGGTATGTTGATGGCCGCTAAAGTGATTTTTTATGCGCTAAACCAGAAGTTCCTCGACAGTGATGAGGATATGCCCGAGCAAGCGCAGCAAGTGATGTATTACTCGCTGGCTATTGGCCACCATGTTGGAGTCATTGATTGCTTAAAAGCCATCATGGAATGCCCGCTGAATGAGTATGAACAGTGGTTCAGCCAGTTACCCGAGGGCGAAGCTCGCCGAAAAATGGCCGGCTTGCTGAAATTTGGTGAAATCACCATCGACAGCACCCATACCCAATTACTGGCCCAAGCCTTTGCGCCACTGGCTGAAGACCCTACTTCGCTGCACCCGCAGTGGAGCCAACAACTGCTGCAAACCCTGTACGATATTGAGCAGGAACCGGCCATTTATTTAATGGTGAAACGCCGCCCATGAACCATCAACATCCCATCACAAATTTAGTATTAACCGTCGGCAATAGCATGATGGGCGATGACGGCGCAGGCCCGCTGCTAGCCGAGCGCATGACCCAGCAACCCTTAGCTGACTGGCAAGTTATCGACGGCGGCTCGGCACCGGAAAATGTGGTGCATCGGATTCGTGCTTTACGCCCCACGCGCTTGATTATCGTTGATGCCGCCGATATGGAACTGCCGCCAGGTGAGATTCGTATTATTGATCCGCAGCGAATTTCCGAGATGTTCATCATGAGCACGCATAATTTACCGCTCAATTTTCTGATTGATCAGTTAAAGGAAGATATCAGCGAAGTTATCTTCGTCGGTATCCAGCCCACCTTAGTGGCGTTCTACTTCCCGATGACCGACATTGTCAAACAGGCCGTCGAAACACTGTATCAACAACTACCCCATTGGCAGGGTGACGGCGGTTTTAGCCACCTTTGATTAGGTGACGGTGTGGTGTCGTCAAATTTGCCGACGTCACACCCGCCGACAGTTTTTTCCAGTTCTCTCCCCTCGATAAAAAACCATAAATCCTTTTAAAACAATTAGATTGATTAACTTCTATCGAACCTCTTCAACTTGGCATAAACCATGCAATATGTGAGGTAATGAGCCAGATTTGCGAACCTAAATGCAAATCTGCCAGAACTTTCTATTTGGAACCGTAAGGAGAGGAAACAATGAACCGGTTCATAATCGCAGACCCAAAAAAGTGTATTGGCTGCCGTACCTGTGAGGTTGCCTGCGTGCTAGCACACAATGGCGGCAAACTGGACACCATGACCAAAGCCAATTTCGCCCCGCGCTTGAAAGTGGTCAAAGGAATGAATGTCAGCACCGCCATTATGTGTCGTCACTGTGAAGATGCCCCTTGTGCCAATGTTTGTCCGAATGGCGCGATTGTGCGGGCAACTGACAGCATCCAGGTATTGCAGGAGAAATGTATTGGCTGCAAAACCTGCGTTGTTGCCTGCCCTTACGGTGCCATGAATGTGGTGACCAAACAGGTCGAAGTGATGTTCAACGGCCTCTCACAGGGCTTTTGCCTGAAAGCTGAAGCTCAAAAGTGTGATTTATGTGAAGGTCGCGCCGCCGGCCCGGCCTGTATCTCGGTGTGTCCGACTCAGGCGCTACACCTGATTGGCCGCGACACCCTGCAAGCCATGCTACGCAAGAAACAAATGCGCGCCGCACTGGACGAAGCCAACGAGATGAACTTTTGAACGAAGGATAATTAATATGCACAAGGCACTCACTGTCTGTCCTTACTGCGGCTCCGGCTGCAAAATCAATTTACTGGTCGAAAATGGTAAAGTTGTTGGCGCTGAAGGGGCAAATGGCGTCACCAATCAGGGTGAACTTTGTCTGAAAGGCTATTATGGCTGGGATTTTCTCAATGATACCAAGCTACTGACCCCGCGCTTAAAACAGCCGATGATTCGTCGTCAAAAAGGCGGCAAGCTGGAAGCAGTTTCTTGGGACGAAGCTATCGAATTCGCCAGCAGTAAACTGCGCGCTATTAAAGAAAAATATGGCCCGGAAGCCATTATGCACACCGGTTCTTCCCGTGGGCCGGGCAATGAAACCAACTATGTAATGCAAAAATTTGCCCGCGCCGTCACCGGCAGCAACAACATTGACTGCTGCGCTCGTGTGTGTCACGGCCCATCAGTGGCGGGTCTACAAGTGACATTGGGTAACGGCGCGATGAGTAATTCCATCTGCGAGATTGAAGATACCAAATGCATTTTAGTGTTTGGCTATAACGCCGCAGATTCTCACCCTATCGTGGCCCGCCGCATTCTCAAAGCTAAAGAGAAAGGCGCTAAAGTCATTGTTTGCGATCCTCGCCATATTGAAACAGCGCGTATTGCCGACCTGTGGCTGCCATTGAAAAACGGCTCCAATATGGCGCTGGTGAATGCATTCGCCAATGTGCTGATAACTGAAGAACTATACGATAAAGACTATGTTTCGCGTTATACCGAAGGTTTTGATGAGTATCGCGAAATTGTTGCCAAATACACACCGGAATATGTCGAAAGCATCACTGGCTTGTCAGCACAAACCATCCGTGAAGCAATGCGCATCTATGCTGCCGCGCCCTCTGCCACCATCTTGTGGGGCATGGGAGTAACCCAATGGGGTCAGGGCGTAGATGTTGTTAAGGGATTATCTGGATTGGCATTACTGACGGGCAACTTAGGCCGCCCGAATGTTGGCGTTGGCCCGGTGCGTGGACAAAATAACGTGCAAGGTGCCTGCGACATGGGCGCATTGCCCAATATGTACCCCGGTTACCAACCCGTTACTGACCCAGCAACACTGGAAAAATTTGCCAAAGCCTGGGGTGTTCCTTCGCTTTCCAACAAAATTGGTTACTCGCTGACCGATGTTCCGCACAAGGTTAAAGAGGGAAAAATCAAAGCCAACTACGTGATGGGCGAGGATCCGCTGCAAACTGAACCCGACCTTTCGATGATGCGCGAAGCATTCAGCGAATTGGAATTGCTGATTGTGCAGGACATATTTATGACCAAAACGGCTGCCGAAGCGGACGTCATTTTCCCGGCAACATCGTGGGGTGAACATGAAGGCGTTTATTCTGCCGCCGACCGGGGCTTCCAACGTTTTGAAAAAGCTGTAGAACCCCAAGGTGATGTAAAACCGGATTGGGCAATTATTAGCCTAATGGCTACGGCGCTCGGCTATCCGATGAAATACAACAATACTAAAGAGATTTGGGACGAACTGCGCGAGCTGTGCCCACTGTATTACGGCGCAACTTACGAAAAAATGGCCGGTTTAGGCTATATTCCGTGGCCTTGTACCACGGAAGACAGTCCCGGCACACCGTGGCTATATGCCGGTAATAAGTTCGACCGCCCTGGCGGCAAAGGACTGTTGTTTGCCAGCGAATGGCGCGCACCAATGGAACAGGTGGATGAGGAGTATCCGCTGGTGCTGTGTACCGTGCGTGAGGTCGGCCACTATTCCTGCCGCTCAATGACCGGTAATTGCTCAGCATTACAAACACTGGCCGACGAACCAGGTTATGTGCAAATCAGCCCGCAGGATGCTGATAAAATGCACTTGCAAGACCAGCAATTAGTGTGGGTTGAATCACGGCGCGGCAAGGTTATTACTCGCGTGTCAGTCAGTGAGCGTATCAATGTTGGTGCGGTATATATGACTTATCAGTGGTGGATTGGCGCTTGTAATGAGCTGACACTGGACCATCTGGACCCTATTTCCAAGACACCGGAATATAAGTATTGTGCGGTGAAACTTGAGGCCATTACAGATCAAACTTGGGCGGAAAACTACGTGCAGCAAGAGTATAGCCAGTTGAAGGCGCGGTTACGTCGAGAAGCCGAAGTAAGTTAATAGACTAACGGCTACTGCGCTTTGCCATTCTGGGTTTACGCAGTGCTCGCCACCGTCATGTACTTATGTACACTTCGGTGGCTGTGCGCTGGGCGCGCCCAGACTGGCTTTGCTCGCGACGCTTCGTCCGAGTAGAAAGATTTATCACGCCTTGGTTCAACAGGGTGACCGGTAATTAGATATGGATCTTATTTTTGAGTTACTCCATTCCATCTTCATCTTCGATACTTTTTACTGATATTCCTAGCCGCTGCATGCGGGATAACAGTGTCGTACGTTTCAGCCCTAACTTAATTGCCGCCCCTTTTGGCCCGGCAACCACGCCATTAGTTTCCCGTAATACCCGAATAATTCGCGCACGTTCGGATTCTGAAAATTCCGGTTCTTCACTCTCAGGTAATAAAACTTTGTGAACAACCTTTTCAGACACCGGTTTGGCTACTTCTAATGGTGATAAATGATATTCCAGTTCTTTTAACTGTAAATTTAACGTAGTGCCACGGCTGAGGATCACCGCCCGCTCAATCACATTTTCCAGTTCACGAATATTACCCGGCCAAGGTAAGCGACTGAGCAAACGCAATGTCTCACTCGGAATGGTATCGATAGTGCGGTTCATACGTTTGGCTATTTTCTGAGTAAAGAATTTCACCAGTAAAGGAATATCTTCAGGGCGTTCACGCAAAGGTGGAATCACAATTGGGAAAACATTAAGCCGATAATAGAGATCACTGCGGTATTCCCGATTCACCATCATCGTTTTTAAATCGCGGTTGGTTGCGGCAATTAGCCTAACATCAACCGGAATAATTTTACTGCCCCCCAATCGTTCTATTTCGCGCTCTTGTAGTACCCGTAGGAGTTTCGGTTGCAGCTCAAGAGGAATATCACCGACCTCATCGAGAAATAACGTACCGCCATCTGCCATTTCAAATCGGCCAATGCGCTGTGATGATGCGCCGGTATAAGCTCCTTTTTCATGACCGAATAAGTCACTCTCCATTAAGCCGGAGGGGATAGCCGCACAGTTCATTTTCACCATGCGTTTATTCTTACGGGTGCTCAAATTATGGATAGCGCGAGCAATTAACTCTTTACCTGTTCCTGTTTCACCCAAAATCAGCACTGTACAATCACTGGAGGCCACCATTTCAACCTGTTCCAGCACCGCTTGAATAGCGCTACTTTGGCCGATGATTTCACCAAACTCTTCATTATGAATAATTTGATCAGTCAAATAGAGATTTTCATTGACCAGTGAATCTTTCAAACGGGTAATTTCGTTATAAGCCAAAGCGTTATCGACTGCGATAGCAATTCGCGCAGCTATTTGTCGCAGCAACTTGAGGTTACTGTCGGTGAAAATATCACTTTGGCATTGTGCTAGTTTTAATACGCCCAGCATCTTATGACCGAAAAATAGGGGTAACAGACAGACTGCCTGTAAGCCAGCGTCCAGCATATTTTCCAGTTGTTTATCATCCGGAGCCAAGAGAGCAATATCAGCCAGATTGACCAGCAATAATTCCCGGCTATGTAAAACCTGCCCGGCTAATGTACCTGTTATATCCACCCAGGATTGCTGATGCTGCACCGCTTTACCAGACTGATAGCGGGTAGAAAAAACATTCAGTTTATTTTTGTCATTGTGGGTGCCACATATTGCCAAACTGATGTAATCAATATTGAAAAAGCGATGTATTTCTTTCGAGACTTCTGCTGCTAATACATCCAACTCCAGTTTAGAAATAACCGTATTGGTGACATCAACTAATATCCGGAAATGATCCCGTTCAAAGCGTAACCGTTCACGCTCGGAAAATGCTCGGTTTATCTCAGTAATATTGTTCACCGCAATGGCCACTACCTCGGCCAATAATTCCAGTAAAGTAATATCTTGCTCATCAAACTGGCTGTCATCGGTTTTAATAAACTCAACACAGCCCGACCAGTGGTTATCATGGCCCAAAGGAAAATGGCAACCAGAATGTAATTCCTGATACGGCGCTAAATCGCAGACAGCAGAAAACTCCCTTTGCATACGCTGATGGTCAGTTTGCAAAGGCGTCTGTTGCTGCCAGGCCTGGCCACCAGGGCCTTCGGCAAATAAAATATTTTGCGACTCCACGACAGTATCAGACACATCATCATGGGTATAGAGGGTCATTTGGTTATACAGGGGGTTAAGCAGTAATAAATTGACCCGTTGGAAACGGATGACAGAAAAAGAGAGTTTCCTGAGTTCATTAACTAAATCGGTTATATCCCGCAGTAATAATAACTTTTTCGATACCCTGAACAATGTGTCTTGCCAAACTTGAGCCAATGTGGGACGGGGTAGTTTTTTTGCGCTATCCATATATACCCAAAGTAATTAAGCCCAAAAAATGGATGATAACTACTTTAATGTATTGAAATGAACAAATATATATTAACCAACGATAAGCTTGATCTGGATTAATAAACTATTTCACCACATTAGCCTATGACAATTCATGATTGAAATCACGTCTCATTCAGATTAAAAATTCAATAAAACATTAAGTTACATTAAAACATATCGTGACAATTTATATCCATCACCGGCACATCGATGTATAGATTATTATATAACGATATGAGTAATACTGACTGAAAATCACCAATAGAAATACTTAATCTGACTCATCACCCAATTTATAATCGCCCCATCTGTTTCATGGTATGGAAAATGCATGAAACTCCTGTCACTAAAATAAATATTTATTTTTATCTTAACAATAAAATAAGCAACAAGGAGTTATCAATGAGTATTGAAAATCCCTTTGATCTACGACTTCCGGTTGATATGGCAAAACTTGCAGAGCAAGTTGGTATATATAAGGCCACTAAGAATCCCGCCACAACCTTTTATTTAGCCATAACAGCAGGTGTTTTTATCTCCATTGCTTTTGTCTTCTACATTACAGCTACCACCGGCACCGCAGGTGTGGCATATGGGCTGGCAAAATTAGTCGGCGGTTTATGTTTCTCCCTCGGCCTGATTCTGGTAATTATTTGTGGTGCTGATTTATTCACCTCTACGGTGTTGATTGTGGTAGCGAAAGCCAGCGGCAAGATAAATTGGCGGCAATTAATGGCCAATTGGATTAATGTCTATTTTGGTAATTTGATTGGCGCATTGTTTTTTGTTGCTCTGATTTGGTTTGCTGGACAGCATACCGCGGCGAATGGTTTATGGGGCTTAAATGTGCTGCAAACAGCCGACCATAAATTGCACCATACCTTTGTAGAAGCTGTGTGTTTGGGGATATTAGCTAATCTGATGGTCTGCCTGGCTGTATGGATGAGTTATTCAGGCCATACTTTGACAGACAAAATCGTGGTGATGCTACTTCCCATTGGCATGTTTGTTGCCAGTGGATTTGAGCACAGCATTGCTAATATGTTTTTGATCCCATTAGCTATTGTGATTCGTGATTTTGCATCACCTGAATTCTGGCATTCAATTAATGCAGCACCAGAGCAATTCCCTGCCCTCACAATGTCTAATTTTATTATTGATAATCTTATTCCGGTGACTCTCGGTAATATCATTGGTGGCGGATTATTAGTAGGTTTGACCTACTGGATTATCTATCTGCGTAATCCGGCTCACTGAATCTAGTGCGCCAGACATCATGGTATCTTTCGACAATTATGACGAAAAAAATGACAATTAAAAGCCAGCCGAGTTTGACTCTGGCTGGCTTTTTTTACTGCTAATGGTCGATTATTTCTTCTTAGCGTATTTCAGTGAGTCCAGTGCTACCGCAAAGATAATAATCGCGCCCTTAATAATGTACTGCCAATACGGGTTCACACCGATATAAGTCAGCCCGTAGTTAATCACAGTAAAGATGATTACCCCGGTCACCACGCCGATAACCGTACCGACACCGCCGCTGAATGACACCCCGCCGACCACGCAAGCGGCGATTGCGTCTAACTCATACATGAAGCCTAAGTTATTCGTCGCACTACCGATACGGCCAGCTTCCAACATCCCGCCGAATGCATAGAACACACCAGACAGCGCATAAATCATGATTAAGTTTAGTGGCACATTCACACCAGAAACTTTTGCTGCCTCTGGGTTACCGCCGATGGCGAAGATATTTTTACCAAAGCGCGTTTTATTCCACAGTACCCAAACAAAAACGATAGCAATCAAAGCATAGAAAGTAATGTAAGAGAGTTTGAAATCACCAAATCGCAAGAACCCTTGTGCAAAGGTTGAGAATGCAGGGTCAAAACCGGCAATCGGTGATGCGCCCACGAAGTCGTAATACAGGGAGTTAATCCCGTAAACAATAATCATGGTGCCCAATGTGGTAATAAATGGTGTCACATTCAGGTAAGCAATGATAATACCGTTGACCAATCCGATAATCGCACCAATCAAACACACGGTTAAAATAACGATCGGAATAGGTACAGTCTGCAAATCTGGGAAAACTTTATTAACGTTATCCATGGCTTGCAGCATTGTAGCTGCAACCACTGCCGCTAACCCCACCTGACGACCGGCGGATAAGTCAGTCCCTTGAGTCACAATCAGCCCCGCAACACCGAGCGCGATAATAATACGCACAGAAGATTGGGTCAGAATATTACTTAAGTTCATCAGGCTTAAAAATGTCGGGTCCTTGACAATAATTATTGCCAGCAATACGAATAATACGACGTAAATCCCGCTCTCTTTAAGGTAAGTGAGCATGCTTTTCTTATTTAACGCATTCATAATAAGAACCTTCGACTAGATTAGAGATGCAAGGATGCAAGACGTAATATTTCATTTTGCGTGGTTTGTTTTGTTTCAACAATTCCCGCAACCTGACCATTACTCATTACCAAAATTCTGTCAGTAATCCCTAATAGCTCAGGCATTTCAGAGGAAATAATAATAATTCCTTTGTCTTTCTTCGCTAGTTCAGTCATTAACTGATAGATTTCAAACTTAGCACCGACGTCAATCCCCCGAGTCGGTTCATCCAACATTAATATTTCTGGTTGAGTCAGTAACCAACGGCCAATAATAACTTTCTGCTGATTCCCACCCGATAAAGAACCAATACTGGTGCGATGACCGGGTGTTTTTACTCGCATAGCGTCAATAACCCATTGGGTGTCGCTTTTCATGCGGGTATTATCCAGCAGCCCAAATTTATTTTTATAATTACGAATATTAGAAATTAGGGAATTAAAGCCAACATCGAGATAAGCATAAATCCCGGTTGAACGGCGCTCTTCCGTCACTAAGGCAAAACCGTGATTAATAGCTTCATTGGCGCTGTGATTATTAATACTCTTACCATGCAACTTAATAGTGCCAGCTACTTTTTCGCGGATACCAAATAAAGTTTCAACAATATCGGTGCGCTTTGCCCCCACCAACCCGGCAATTCCCAGAATCTCACCTTTATGCAAATCAAAGGACACATCACGGATTGAAGGTTGGCGCAGTGAGGTCAGATTTTTCACTTCCAGAATGACTTCACCGGGCTTATTAAGGCGATCTGGGAAACGTTGACTCAGTGAACGCCCGACCATCATTGAGATTATCTGGTCCATGGTCAGCCCTTCCAGTGGTTGGGTCACAATCCACTGACCATCGCGCAAAATAGTAATTTCATCACACAGCTGGAATATTTCTTCCATTTTATGGGAGATATAAACAATTCCGCAGCCGCGATCTTTTAATTTGCGGATAATCGTAAATAAATGATTAACTTCTTTCTCAGTTAATGAAGAAGTGGGTTCATCCATAATGACGATTTTGGCATTGTAAGAGAAAGCTTTGGCAATTTCGATCATTTGCATTTGGGATACCGATAAAGTGGCAACTTTATCGCGTGGATCAATATCAATATCCAATTCATCGAAGATTGCTTTGGTATCTTTGTACATTTTATCTTGATCGACAAAGAAACCCTTAGTTGGATAACGCCCCAACCACATATTATCCATTACGGTGCGTTGTAATACCAGGTTTAACTCCTGATGCACCATAGAAACACCATGTTCTAATGCTTCTTTAGAACTTTTAAATTCTATTTCTTGCCCCTGAAAGATAATACTTCCAGAGTCTTTTTTATAGATACCAAACAGACATTTTAATAGCGTTGACTTACCTGCACCATTCTCTCCCATTAAGGCATGGATCGAATTTGGCCGCACTTTAAGATTTACGTTATCTAACGCCTTTACGCCCGGAAATGATTTATCAATATTACTCATTTCCAGCAACCACTCACGAGGTTGTGCTGTATTAATATCGGCCATAGTTGTACCTGGCTAAGAATTGCCACTGACGTCCTGGATATATACAGCACCAGTCGTTTAGCGCATATTCAAAATAAGGATCAATGCAAAAAAACCTTCCACCCCGGTGCTGGTCACCCAAGAACGGGGCCAGAAGGTTATTAATAACGTCTTTACCCATAGCGGTTAGAGCTGCTGTGGGTACATCCCATCACGGCTACTGGCTATTATTTAGTAAATTCAGCCAGGTTATCTTTATCAACACCTACATATGGAATTCGTACGATTTTGTTTTCGATTTTCCATTTAGTGCCTTCGGCAGCAGGTTTGCCATCGGCCAGATTTTTAGCCAGATCAAAGGTCGCTTTAGCTTGATTGTTGGCATCGTTCAGAACAGTACCGGCCATTTTACCTGATTTCACCAGAGCTAATGCTTCTGGTAAGGCGTCAACACCAAAGACTGGAATGCTGGTTTTGTTATGCGCTTTCAATGCTTCCACTGCACCCATTGCCATGGCATCGTTATTAGCGATAACCACTTCAATTTTGTTGGCGTTCGGGCCAGATAGCCACGCATCCATCTTATCTTTAGCCTGTGCGGTATCCCACATTGCGGTATCTAACTGCAATTGTTGTGTCGGGATGCCTTTCTCGTTAAGGGTCTTGATAACATAGGTGGTACGAGCTTCTGCATCTGGGTGACCTGGCTCGCCTTTCAACAGCACAAATTGAATTTTGCCGTCTTTGTTCAAATCCCAATTTGGATTGGCTTGCCAATGTTTGGCGATTAACTCACCCTGGATAACACCAGATTCTTTGGAATCAGTCCCTACATAATAAGCTTTGTCATAGCTATCAAGCGCTTTGCGTGAAGGTTCTTTGTTATAGAACACGATTGGAACATCGTTTGCGCGGGCTTTATCAATAACCACCGGCGCTGCGGCTGGGTCAACCAAGTTGATTGCCAACGCTTTTACGCCTTTCGCCAGCAACACGTCGATTTGATCGTTTTGCTTGGATTGGTCATTCTGAGAGTCATTCATCAGTAAGGTAACATCAGGAGATGCTTTAGCATCTTTCTCGATAGCTTTACGGACCACGGACATAAAGTTGTCATCATATTTATAAATAGTGACACCAATACGGGTATCAGCTTGAGCCGCCGCGCCGAACATCATGCTGGCAACCAGAGTCGCTAATGTGAAAACCTTCTTATTCATTTGTATCTCCGGGTTTATGTAGGGTAGTACAGGGTGATAACACCATCGCCTTAACGTGAGAAAAACCCATCGTTCAAAGCAGCTGACACTCATATCTTTCGTCCTTGAACACACTCCACTCCGAAAAGCTGCCTGAGTCGTCAAAAACCATGTCATTTACAAACTCGTCGTTTGCGGAACTCGCGTTTGTAAATCGCTATTCTAAAACCCGCTACCGTGTATTTTTTTATCCGGTAACTGATGACATATTGATACATTCAGGTAGAAAACAACTAGAGCATAGACGGGCCGTTGTTAAGAATCTGTGAATTTTCTCACAGATTGAAAACGGTTACACAAGAATAAATACCGAACTAGTGAGCGACACCACAAATTGCGACAGAATGCCGGGGCACCAGTGTAGGATTAAAACAATAGACCGCATGTGAGTCTGGCGCACGGCTGGCACCTTCAAGCGCCAGCTCTGTGGCTAAAGTTGCCATAGAAACAATAGGATAGCGGACTGTGGTTAATTTAGGGCTGGTATAGCGAGCAATCGGGATATCATCAAAACCCACCAGCGAAAACTGCTCAGGGACACTGATACCATTTTCTTTTAGCACCGCCAGTGCGCCAGCAGCCATTGAGTCGTTATAGGCAAACACTGCACTGAGTTGCAAATTGCGCCCCAGCAGGTCAATCATAGCCCGCTCTCCTCCGGCTAAGTCCGGAGTACCATAGGCGCGCCAAGTATCAGGTACAGTAATACCGGCACCCTCAAGTGCCTTGAGGTACCCAATCTGGCGCTGCATTACATCATCTATGGGGTGATTAGAACCGAGGAAACCAATGCGCTGATGACCATGTTTGAGCAGCAGGCGACACGCCATTTGCGCACCGCTAACATTATCTAATCCGACGCAACGATGCTCAAACCCGGGAATGATTCGATTAATCAGAACCATGCCGGGAACTTGGTCCAAAAAGGCAATTAATTCACCGTCACTCAATACCTTAGCGTGAACCACCAAAGCATTACATCGCTGGCGGAGTAACACCTCAATGGCGTGCCGCTCCTTATCTGCTTGGTGATAACTATTGCCAATTAATAGATATTTTTGATGTCGCTGTGCAACAGTGTCTACCGCTTTCACCAATGCACCAAAAAAGGGATCTGATACATCCATCACGACCACACCGACCGTATCACTGCTTTGAGTTGCCAGCGCCTGTGCATTGGCATTAGGTCGGTAGCCCAGCTCTGACACCGCTTTCAGCACGGCAGCCCGAGTTTCTGGCCGAATAGAGGCGCTGTTATTAAGCACTCTTGAAACTGTGGCCAGCGAAACGCCCGCCCGTGAGGCCACATCGCGAATAGTAATACTGTTTCCAGTTGAATGCAGAGCGGCCATGACCTTATCCTGTGAGTCTTATTTTATCAATAAGTCGCCATGCATAGGTTAAGCACAACCTGTCATGGCAGGTGGCCTATCCTACCCAGTTTATTGAGACTGCCACGTGAAATACGTCACAAGAAAGAAAACGTTTACATACAAATTTGCAACTGTTCAATCATTATCCTGTTTTAGACGCATTCAAGACTTGGTGTTGCGCGGCTGTAACGATTGACCACAAGCATAGGCGGTCAATTTACGCCAAAGCCATTCGACTGGCCCTTGGGCAAAATAATGCAGCCATAACAAGGAGAAGAGGATATTACATAGCCAGACCAATGGAACGATAGCTAACAATTGCAGACGATCTAGCTGCTGATAGAAGCCGAGGTGATAGAAGATAAAAGTGCATATCAATGTCTGCAATAAATAATTGCTCAGTGCCATGCGGCCAACCTGTGCCAACCAATGGCTAACTCGCCAGCCCGCCAATGTCGGCCAGAAGCCATAAAGCAAGGCCAAATAACCTACCGCCTGCAGAGGTGCGCCCAGCTCACGCGGCACTTGTAGCAAAAAGCCGGTCCAACGGAAATCCCATCCAACCAACCATTGCAGCGCCACACCCGGTATTTGGATAACTAATGAAAGCGGTATCAAACAAGCAGCCAGCACCCGATAATGGCGCAAACTGAATTCCCCACGTAGCCAACCGCAACGCATCAGCCCGGCCCCCAAGAGCATTGAGCCTGCCAGTTCCCAGCCATATTGCGCGCCGATAGCAATCAAATTGGATGACAACAGATCCAGCCGGTTTTTCCAAGCCTCCGCCCCACCCTGTAATTTCCAGAATTGCTCATATTGCAAATCTGCTGGCCCCGGTTGCCAAAAGCGGCCCGGCTCGCCGCTGGTGACAAAACCCAGTAGCAATAACACCGCCACCCCCAGCAAATAAAGCACCGCCCCGGTGCGCAATAAACTGGTTGCATCTTTAGCATCACGAATCATTCGCCAGCACACCAGGCCGATCAAACCATAAGCTAAAAGAATATCGCCATCCCAGAAGAAAATGCCGTGAATCAACCCTAATAACAATAGGAGAGAAAGCCGCGCCCGTATCCAGCCTTTGCCACGTTTAAGCAGCAGTTCAAGGCCAGCACCAAATAAAATGGCAAAAATAGAGAGGAACTTTGCTTGAGCGACAATATCAAGAATGGCCCATGTCCAGCTATCAGACACAGAGGGAAGACCAAGATAAGCAGGATTAAGATAAGCAGCCTTGGGAAGGCCAAAAGCACTAATATTGAGCAGAAGAATGCCAAGAATGGCCAGACCTCGCGCGCTGTCTAACGTTGCGATGCGTTGACGCATACCCGACATCCTGTATAGGGGCACCCAATGGTGCCCTTTTTGGCAAAAGGCTAATTAACCGTGGTGATATTAGCTATTATGACGAACAGCGCGCAGGAATTCCTGGCGAGTATTCTGACTGGATTTGAACAACCCGCCCAATGACGTGGTGGTGGTCGCACTGGTCGCATCGCGAATACCACGCGCTTTCACACAATAATGCACGGCATCAATAGAAACAGCGACATTATTTGTCCCTAACAAGGTCTGCAAGGCCAGCAGGATTTGCTGCGTCAGCCGCTCTTGTACTTGTGGGCGCTGGGCGAAAAACTGCACAATACGATTGATTTTGGATAAACCAATCACACTGTCTTTCGGGATATAGGCCACTATTGCTTTACCATCGATAGTGACAAAATGATGTTCACAAGTACTGGTCAGGGTGATATCACGCACCGTAACCATCTCATCAACCTTCATTTTATTTTCGATCAGGGTAATTTTAGGGAAATTCTCGTAATCCAGTCCGGAGAAAATCTCATCAACATACATCTTGGCGATACGTCTGGGTGTATCAGCCAGGCTATCGTCAGATAAATCAAGATTCAGCAATTGCATAACTTGCGTCATATGTTCCTGAATCCGGGTCTTGCGCGTTTCGGCATCTAATTCTTGTTTGCGCAATGGGGTTTCAAGGCCACGGGCCAGCAGTGCTTCATGAACCAGCTCAGCTTCTTTACTCAGCGATGACATTCTTTTCTCCAACAGGCATACGTGTCTGAGCGAGATAAACATGATGTAGATCACGTTCAGATTTTGCTCTCCACTTTAGTTGAGAGCAAAATGATTATCCAGTGATTGTTCTTGATATCCGATGATTGTTATTCATCTGCAGCGGCTCTTTCATCATGATGAAATTGTTGCGTCTGGATGAGCAGCAATCTCCCGCGCACGGGCTGGGGTTTTAATCACCAAAGCCCCGGCAATCATCAGTGCCACTATTGCGACATATAATGCGGGTTCCAACCGGTGGGTCAATGCGGTCGAAATCGCGGATAATATCGGCCCAACCAACTGCCCGATAGCATAGCCGGTGGTCAATAAACCGGCCATATACCGGGTGTGTTCCGGGGCCAATTCGCGACCATGTTGCAAAGAAAGTTGGACGACACTCAAAAAACCACCGCCGATTAATACAGCACCCAATGCCAGTCCGCTCACACCTGGCACCCATTCTGCACACAGCACCCCTAAGGCCTGTACCCACAGGGTTAATGCCAGCCGTGTTTGTGATGTCAAACAATGGCGCGTCAGGATACCGAGGGTAATACCTATCACGGCGGCACCACCGAAAACAGGCCAGACAAACTGCGCAAATAGACTATCAGGGAAACGGGCAGTGGCCATCTGCGATAAAAACGTGGCGGGTAAAATATAGCCAAACCCCGCCAGACTGTAACTCCACACCAACCGTTTCAGTGCTGGAGTTAAAGTCAGTGGCACAGCGGCAAGATGAGGACGATGCAATTCCCCACTGCGCGGTAAATTAATACTAATGGCAGCAACAATAATCAACGCCAATACGCCATACACTAGCCAAGCTTCTCCCGCCGATAAGCCATAGCTATGAATCAGCACAGCCAACATGCCGCTGATGAATATGCCAGCCCCCGGCCCAGCAAAGACAGCCGCACTCAGCGCAGGACGGCCAAAATGTGCCAATCGCTCATTGGTCCAGGCGGCAACCAGCACCATCGACCAGCCACTGGCCCAGCCAATAGCAAAACGTACCACACCATGCCACCACGGCCCGTCAACAAACGCCGATAGCAATGTCAACGCCGCCGCGCCCCATATCCCTAGCCATAAGCGGCGTTCAACATGGCGGCTGGCCCGCATGGCATCAAAAGCACCAAATAAATATCCCAGATAATTAACTGCCGCAACCAGCCCTGCCCCGGTCAGGGTGAATTGATGTTCCGCTATCATCAGTGGCACTTGGGGAGTGAAAGCAAAACGCCCTATCCCCATAGCCACCACTAATGCCAGAAAGCCACTCAATGCAATTCTTAATGCCATCAGCCCCGCCTATCTATTTCTGTCAGCTCATTACCGCAGACAATCTGTTAAAAGAAAGTTGCGAATATCATGCCTGAGCATTAGAATCACAAAAAATGAATAATAGTCACTAAGTTCATCACAAAAAGAGAACACCTATGGATCTGACCCAGCTGCGCATGTTTTGTTGTGTAGCAGAAACAGGTTCCGTTGCCCGAGCAGCGGAGCAGATGCACCGCGTCCCCTCAAATTTGACGACACGCCTGCGCCAGCTTGAAATAGAGTTGGGTGCAGACCTGTTCATCCGTGAAAAACAGCGCCTGCGCCTTTCGCCCATGGGTCACAATTTTCTTTGCTATGCCAACCGAATTCTGGCGCTGAGCGAGGAGGCCATGAGCATTACTCATGCAGGTGAACCTGCCGGTAATTTCCCTCTCGGCTCGATGGAAAGTACTGCGGCCACTCGCCTGCCCAATCTGCTCGCGGCTTATCACCAGCGCTATCCCAAGGTCTCTTTATCACTGACCACCGGGACTTCCGGCGAAATCATTGAACAAGTCCGAGCCGGAACACTGGCGACCGCATTGGTCGATGGCCCGGTGCAGCATGATGAACTGCATGGTTGCCGCTCTTTCGAGGAGCAATTGGTGATCATTTCCTGTCTGGATCACCGACCTATTCTGCAAGCCCGTGATGCCGTGGATGAAACTTTGTTTGCTTTTCGTCCCAGTTGTTCATATCGGCTACAGCTGGAAAGCTGGTTCCGTCAGGCGGGCTGCTTACCTGGACATATCATGGAAATCCAGTCCTACCACGCCATGCTAGCTTGTGTGGCTAGCGGAGCGGGGTTAGCGCTGATACCGCATTCAGTATTGGCTCTACTACCCGGCCACGAGCGAGTACAGGTGCACCACCTGCCACCCGATATTGCCGAGACGGCAACCTGGCTTATTTGGCGTAAAGATGCCTTTAGCCCTAATGTTCGCGCCCTCAAAGAATTAATCATTGAACAGATTGAAACTCAGTAATTGAGCGGGCAGAGCTACTTTTTCCGGTCATAATTTATACAAGTATCGTCTGCTGTTATCGGTAACGATCACATGAAACATATATGATACATAAAGAATATATTTATATAACACTCATTACACAGAAGCTATAGGAGCAACACCATGAAGATGATTAAAACCCGCGCCGCCGTCGCATGGGGGCCAAACCAGCCGCTATCCGTTGAAGAAGTCGATTTAATGCCACCACAAAAAGGCGAAGTCCTGGTGCGGATCGTCGCCAGTGGGGTTTGCCACACTGACGCCTATACCTTATCGGGCAAAGATCCTGAAGGTGTATTCCCAGCTATTCTGGGTCACGAAGGTGGCGGTATTGTAGAAGCAATTGGCGAAGGCGTGACCAGTGTTGCGGTGGGTGATCATGTGATCCCGCTGTACACACCTGAATGTGGTGAATGTAAATTCTGTCGCTCTGGTAAGACCAACCTGTGTCAAGCAATCCGCAGCACACAGGGCAAAGGGTTAATGCCTGATGGCACCACGCGTTTTTCTAAGAATGGCCAGCCAATTTTCCATTACATGGGCACCTC
This sequence comes from Yersinia rochesterensis, assembly GCF_003600645.1. Lineage (NCBI taxonomy): Bacteria > Pseudomonadati > Pseudomonadota > Gammaproteobacteria > Enterobacterales > Yersiniaceae > Yersinia > Yersinia rochesterensis. The sequence goes on along the minus strand of NZ_CP032482.1, from coordinate 1,565,331 downwards.
AACTTTCTCCGAACTGACAGTGGTACCAGAAATATCACTAGCAAAAATCAATAAAGAAGCGCCATTAGAAGAAGTTTGCTTGCTCGGTTGTGGCGTCACCACTGGCATGGGGGCAGTTATCAATACTGCCAAAGTAAAACCGGGTGACACTGTAGCTATCTTCGGGCTGGGTGGTATTGGCTTGTCTGCGGTCATTGGCGCACAGATGGCCGGTGCCAGTCGCATTATCGGTATCGATCTCAATACCAGTAAATTCGAGCTGGCCCGCAAACTGGGTGCGACGGACCTGATTAACCCGAAAGATTATGATAAACCTATTCAGGATGTGATTGTCGAGTTGACCGATGGCGGCGTAGATTTCTCATTCGAATGTATTGGTAACGTCAATGTCATGCGTTCAGCTTTAGAGTGCTGCCATAAAGGTTGGGGCGAATCAGTGATTATTGGTGTCGCCGGTGCCGGTGAAGAGATCTCAACCCGTCCATTCCAATTGGTGACAGGCCGCGTCTGGCGTGGTTCTGCCTTTGGTGGGGTAAAAGGCCGTTCAGAATTACCGGGCATTGTGCAGCAATATCTGGATGGGAAGTTCGCCCTGAATGACTTCATCACCCATACCATGGGATTGGACCAAATCAATGAAGCCTTTGATTTGATGCATGAAGGCAAATCCATCCGTACCGTGATTCATTTTGATCAATCTTCGCAAAACCATTCTTTACAAAACAAGTAAGGCAAGAAGGCATGAATACGTCACTTGAACTTCTCGAAGAGCACCGGATGTTTGGCGGATGGCAACAGCGCTATCGCCACGCCGCCAGCAGCCTGAATTGCAATATGACTTTCAGCATCTATCTGCCACCACCACGGGATGATAACCCGCCGCCGGTAGTTTACTGGCTATCGGGGCTAACCTGTAATGATGAAAACTTCACGCTAAAAGCGGGCGCACAGCGTATCGCGGCTGAGCTAGGATTGGTGCTGGTGATGCCGGATACCAGCCCACGTGGTGATGATGTTCCTAATGATGATGGCTATGATTTAGGCCAGGGAGCGGGGTTCTACCTCAATGCAACGCAAGCTCCCTGGTCTGAACATTTTCATATGTATGATTACATCAGCCAGGAGTTGCCTGCATTGATTGGTCAGCACTTTAGTGTCAGTGCACGTCAATCTATCTGTGGTCACTCAATGGGCGGGCACGGTGCGCTGATGTTAGCGCTGCGTAACCCGCAGCAATATCAATCGGCCTCAGCTTTCGCGCCGATAGTCAATCCGTGTCAGGTTCCGTGGGGCCGTAAAGCCTTTAGTGCCTATCTGGGTGCAGATGAAAGCCAATGGTTACAATATGATAGCTGCCATTTACTAACACATGCAGAAACCCAGTTGCCGATGTTGGTGGATCAGGGAGATGTCGATCAGTTCCTTGCCGATCAATTACAACCGGCAAAATTAGCCGAGTTGGCACGTCAACGTGATTGGCCTCTGACCTTGCGTATTCAGCCGGGCTATGATCATAGCTATTTCACCATAGCGACATTTATTGAAGATCATCTGCGTTTCCATGCCGAATATTTACATCGCTAACGGATATCACTCAGCCGATCAACAATAATAGAAAACTTAAAGCTCCTTCGGACTGCTGACAAACCTCGATAACTCGATCTTGCAAGATGACGGTAGGTAGAAGAGTAAAGCGTCCGCGCCAAGGATGGCGCAGCTCGCCCCCCTGGGAAGCTTGTTTAACAAAAGAAGTATGGCGTCTTTACGATCTGCCTGTTTTCACCGGCTACAGGCACTTTGCCATTAACCTCAAGCTCCTTCGGGAGCTTTTTATTTTATTTAAGATATATAGCTTACTCTCGTTACGCCAATAACTAATAATCCTTTAGTTTAATAACATAATTAATAAATCATTATAAAAAGCATGATGAAAAAAACATTGATAAAATCGGAGAAAAGAATTACAAATAAATAGCTCAACACTCACTGAGGCTGAGCAGCACAAAAAAGGAATAAACTTAAAAGGATATTCATATGTTTACGTCGAATCAATCAAATGAAAGAATAAATAATGCTCATTTAATGGCATTAAAGACTAAGTTAGAGTCGTTAGAACAATCATTTAAAAATAATTTATTTTCTATAAATGACCATGAAATAGAAAATCTAAAACGCAGCAACGCCGACAACCAAATAACCGCCTGGAATTGGTCAAAAAGTTTTACACAACAATAAATCAAACAATGATACTTTTAATTAAAACAAATTAAGATGCTATTAGTAGCATCTTAATTATAATGATCATTATCGTTTGATGAATTTTAGAAAAAAATAACACCACCACTCTATTTTATTAAAATCAGTGAGATACTTTCCATGCTAACAAGTGAATTTTTTAATGATCTGAAGCTAAGCCCAGTATCAAGCCTGTTAGCAATACTAATAACGGCTATAGGATTGATCTCACTATTTTTTGTATTGTTTCTTTATTTAACAGACTCTCGTATTGAGAAACATAATAGTAACTATAAAGATATATATCGGATAGAAACATCATTTAATCTACCTAACGGCGATGAAGTGAAGTCAGCACAAGTTCCATTCCCACTTATTTCCGTATTAAGAAATGATAAAGATATCAAGAAGATTGATTACATCGCACGTATTTTCACCAACCTACATGTCAATGATAAGACGTATTCAAATATTGATATCTATGCAATTAGCACCGATTTTTTTAACACATTAAATCCCTATCAACAAAAAAAACTCTATCTGGCACAGAATGAAATTATCATTACCCCTGAGTTTAACCGACAATATCTTCATCTGGATAACCCTCAAGGGCATGTCATAACGTTAGGTGATAAAGGCCAATTTCTTATTAAAGATGTTGTTGAATTTAATCCATCCAGCCGTTTTAAAACGACTGCAGTTATCGCATTCGCTCCTGAAATATTGGATGGTTACCACGATAAAAGACATGATTGGTATGATACCCATGCCTACGCTTTTATCACGATGAAATCTGGGATCAGCCCCACCTCCGAGCAACTAAATTCTCACGTTATTCAGCACGCACCACAGCTTCCAGGAGCCCCTTTTAGTCCAGAAGAATTCATTCAGCTTTCAGCACGTAATATTGCTGATATCCATTATGACAATGCATTGCCTGATGAAATTAGCACAGTAGTTTCAAGCTCATACTTAAATATTTTATACGCCTCAGGTGTATTTGTTTTTTTTGCTACGACAATGAATTTCTTCAATATTAACAATGTGATAAATACAAAGAAGAGAAACAGTTTCTATATAAAAAAAGCCATTGGTGCGTCCCGTTATCAGCTAATCACAGAAGCATTTTTTATTGCTACATTCCAAACTGCATTTGTACTATTAGCTGCTCTTTTTATTTTGATGTCACTCGTGCAATTTTCCGATAGTGCCAGAGAGCTTATCTTTACTCATGGCAATTATGACTTCTCAACCGCGTTATCTATTACTACCGCGCTAACTTACGCAGCTATTTTACTCGCCCACTACCTTTTTTTGCTGACGCTGACTTTGCCTAATAATACCTATAGCAACAGCATTGCTGCACAATCATCTCAGTCACACTATATGACTCGTATTATGTTCTGCATGCAGATCATTATTGCAGGTATCATCATATACCTGTGGGCGGGTATAATGACACAGATTCATTTTATGAAAGATTACAATTTTGGTTATGAAAAAGAAAATGTAATAACATTTATACTAAGTGACGAATTAAAATCAAAAACCGCAATAAACAATTTACAAGATGAATTAAGGAATGCAGCTGGAGTTAATAGTATCTCGCTGAGTAACTGGCGGCCATTTGACATGTCTCGGCAGAATACTTCTGTATTCCATAGTAATCAGCAAGAAAAAGACAAACTAGCCACAGTTAACATCCTAAAGGTAAATGAGCATTTTATTAATACTTGGGGAGTAAATATTCTAGCGGGGGACAAAAGCCCATTATTACCCAGTGATAATAGCAACATTTACCATGCAATCGCCACGAAATCGTTTATGACATTAATGGGACAACAGTCCTATGACCATATACTGAATACTATTTTTTATATTAATGAGAATAACTCGCAACAATCAGTTAGGGTACTGAATGTGATCGATGACTTTTATCTGGCAGATAGAGAAGAGACAGCGCCTCCCTTACTTATGCTTATTCAAAACAATCCCCAACGCTATGGTGCTGTCAAAATTGAAAACATTCAAGACATCGGGAAAATAGAGAAAATATTAAAACGCTATCACGTTAATACTGAGCATATAAAATCAGTCAGCAACTTACACCAAGAATATTTCAGTAATAATATACTTATGTATGATACGATCAACACGGTAACATTATTTACAGTCACATTAGTATTAATAAGCACAATAATAATCAGCACCTCAGAGACCAAACGGCTCGAAAAAACACTAGCAATAATGGAGTCTATTGGCGGATCAATTTATACGCATATTATTTTCTTTATACAGCAGAACATTATACCTATCGTCATAGCAGTAATAATATCACTCCCTCTCGGTTTTATGTTATTGCATAATTGGCTGGCACAATATAGTGTAATTAAAGGGTTATCTTATGTTTATGCGACAGGTTCATTTATTACTTTTATTTTATGCGTAATTATCGTTATGACTACTACACTTATTTTCAATAGTAATACACTAAATAGTCAGAAGAAGAAATAACATCATGGATATAAATATTGAGCAGAGAAAAAATAAAAACACGACTGCTAAGTTAATTATTTTTTTCGTATTATTGGCTATTATTTCTTGTCTTTATTATATTTATTGTTTATCTACCGCTCAGCGGTCTTTACTCATATCACGAGAGAATGCTGTTTTCCATACTATTGAAGCAGAAGTGTATCAAGATGTGCTGACAACCCGAGCTATCGCGGTACCTAAAGAAAGTATGATTGTATCAAGTGAACGAGGAGGAAAAGTCACTGAAGTCGCCAAACAGGCTTCCGATACTGTCGAGAAAGGCGATATCATTATTCGTTTATCTAACTACGATTTTATGCTGGAAACGACATCCAGAATAGTAAACATTACCGAGCAAATAAGCAATCTACGCAATATGAAAATACAATTGGAACAAGATAATAGAGAAACAAAACTTAATTTACAAGAGGCTCAGCATCAAATAACGACTATGTCCAGAGATTTAGCCAGGCATCAAGTCCTCGACATGAAATCAATGATTGCAAAATCCGAACTGGAAAACCAAGTCGGTATGTTAAAAAACTGGCAAATAAAAAGTGAAATTTTAAAAGATCATGATAATAAAAATAAAGAATCATTCCCATTACAATTCAAGAGGATAGATGATTCTATATTATTACTGGAGAGAATGATGGATATCATCGAAAACGGGATGGAACAATTAGTTATAAAAGCTCCAATTGATGGGGTTTTATCTATCCTTGATGTAGAACTGGGTCAACAAATAAAACCCGGCGAAAAAATTGCAATTATCGACAACCTTAAATCATATTATTTTAATGTTTATTTCAGTGAATATTACCTCGATAAAATTAAGCCACAAAGCCAAATATTGGCAGCAATAAATGGTCAAGATACACCACTACTTATTGAATCAGTATCCACTATTGTTGAAAATGGTAAATTCAAAGCAAAACTGATCCCTCTACATGATACTACCTCCCTACTTAAAAGAGGGCAATCTATTGAAATACAAATCCCACTACAAGAAAAAAACAGCTCTGCATTGATGGTACCAACTGATAGTATCATTTCCGATGATGATGGAAATAATTTCATTTATATATATCAGCCAGAAAATGATCTAGCTATTAAATCTAAAATAGAAATAGATCGTCGAAGCCCGATGAAAACAGAGATAATAGCAGGAATAAAGGTTGGGGAAATCATTGTCACCCCACCAGAAACTAACAATAGTGAATACGATATTATTGAGTTCAAATAACATGCTAAATATACAAAATGCTGAAAAGTGTTATACCACCAAAACAATTAAAACCAAGGTTCTTAATCATCTTAGCTTCAGCGTTGAAAAAGGTGATTTCGTTTCTATTATGGGGCCATCAGGCTCAGGAAAATCCACATTACTTAATATCATCGGTCTGTTTGACTCTCTTGATAATGGTTCATTCACACTGGCGAAAAAAAACATTATTGATATGAGCCACTCACAAAAAACAATATTACGACGATTATTAATAGGTTATATATTTCAATCATTCAATCTCATTTCACACTTATCTATTTTTGATAACGTTGCCTTACCACTTAAATATCGGGGCATTGGTAAAAAGGAACGTACCGAACAAGTTAACCAAATTTTAAACCTGTTCGATATTGATAACCGGAAAAATCATAAACCAATGCAACTCTCAGGCGGTCAACAACAACGAGTCGCCATCGCCAGAGCGATGGTATCTAACCCTGCATTGCTCTTGGCTGATGAGCCTACTGGCAATTTAGACAGTAAAAATGCCCTTTCTGTATTACAGCAATTAAAATATATAAACCAAAAAGGTACAACTATTATTATGGTTACACATTCAGATGAAGCTTCTTCATATGGCAACAGAATAATAAACATGAGAGATGGAAAACTTACATGAACAAATAGGAATATGCTATGGATAATATAATTCCGGTAAAATTCATTGATTGCACTAAGATAAATGATATAGGTCTTAAAGAACTGGAAAAGCTCGATACATGTGAATACAGAACACTATCATCTTATCTTATTGGTAAAATACCAGCAAAAAAATTACTCGATAGTGATGAGCTAGATACATTCAACGAAGAGATAAAAAAAAGTATTTCAGTGAAAGCTATTAAAGCAAAAAAACTGGTTGTTGTGTTAAAGGCAACCCGTTTATGTAATCTTCGTTGTACCTACTGCCACTCATGGGCAGAAGGCCCCAATCAGACGGTGTTATTTCATACCCTCGTCCGGACAGTACGGCAGATCCTTGCCATTCCTAATGTAAATAGATTTGAGTTTGTCTGGCATGGCGGTGAAATCACACTACTAAAGCCAGCATTTTTTAAAAAACTTATTTGGTTGCAGCAACAATTCAAGCGGCCAGAGCAATATATAACCAACACCATGCAATCAAATGTCGTTAATATCTCAGATGAGTGGTTAATATTTATTAAAGGTATTGGCATGAATGTCGGAATTAGTCTTGATGGAGTACCAGCGGTAAATGATAAACGGCGGATGGACTATCGAGGCAGAAAAACATCTGATCGCATAGCCAAAGGAATAAAAAAACTTCTCGAGTATAATATTCCATATGGTGCTCTTATTGTTGTTGACCGAGAAGTTTATAAAACTGACATGAAAGAGATGTTGGACTATTTTATCTCAATAGAATTAACCCACATTGAGTTTCTTAATATAGTTCCTGATAATAGACTCGTTAAAGGGCAGTATGTTGGCGAAGGATTTATCAGTTATGCTGAATTTATCCAGTTTCTATCAGAGCTGTTTACTATTTGGGTAAACGGTTATCAGGGAAAGATACATATTGCTGTTTTTTATGATTTTATTCGTGTATTGAAAGATGCTAAAAATAAACTTTCCGCATGTTATTGGTCTGGCAATTGCTCGCAAGAAATTATTACCTTAGAACCCAATGGTGACATCTCTCCCTGCGACAAATATGTGGGTGATAAAGGTAGCATCTATGGATCTTTGTTAAATACTGACCTGGCGGATCTTTTAGCTCATTCATCGCATAATCAACAAGTCATCAATGAGGAAAAAAATGCGACTGAAAAAATGCAACTTTGCGAGTGGTTTTCTATTTGTCATGGCGGCTGCCCCCATGACCGGGTTATTAACCGTCGACATACCGAAGGATATAATGATACATGTTGTGGAACAGGGAAATTACTGGCGACCATTCAACGTTATTTAGCCAATACTTACTGAAGCCATCTTATTGTGGCTTCAGTTGTACGCAACATTAGCCCTTTATAGTTCAACCTCCTGCCCTTTGCGGTGTAAACGTAATGAAACCAGGAAGGTGAGGAAACACATGGCTGAGACATACCAGAAGAAACTGTTTTCCATATCAAAAGATTTGAGAGATAACGCGACATATTCAGCGCTACCACCAAACATAGCATTGGCGACCGCATAGGATAAGCCAACCCCCAGTGCTCTGACCTCCGGTGGGAACATCTCGGCTTTCAGCAATCCACCAATAGCAGTATAGAAGCTGAGAATAATTAGTGCGGTGACAATCAGCATAAAGGCGATATAAGGGCTGGTGACACCTTTCAACGCATGGAGAATAGGCACTGTGAGTAGCATAGATAATAAACCGAAAGTCAGCATAGATGTACGCCGGCTAATACGGTCGGATAATGCACCAAATAAGGGTTGGATTATCATGAAAATAAACAATGCCGCTGTCATTACCAGACTGGCTGTTTTCACATCCATCCCAGCCGTATTGACTAAATATTTTTGCATATAAGTCGTATAAGTATAAAAAGACAGTGAACCGCCAGCAGTGAAACCTAATACCATAATAAAGGCTCGCCGATGCTTCCACAGCCCTTTCAAACTACCGGCATCTTTCTTGTTACGGGTCTTTTCATCTGAAGTTTCATTCAATGAACGGCGTAAATAAAGTGCAACCACGGCCAGCAATGCCCCAAGCACAAAAGGAATCCGCCAGCCCCAACTATGTAATACTTCAGATGATAGAGTTTGCTGTAACAAAACCAGCACTAATAATGCCAGTAATTGTCCGCCGATCAATGTGACATATTGGAAAGAAGCATAAAAACCTTTGCGCCCTTTCACTGCCACTTCACTCATATAGGTAGCACTGGTGCCGTATTCGCCACCGACTGATAGACCTTGGAATAAGCGAGCAATTAATAACAAAATAGGAGCGAGGCTACCAATAGAAGCATATGTTGGCAGGCAGGCAATCATTAACGAGCCAGCACACATCATGTAGACAGAAATAAGCATGGAGAGCTTACGACCATGTTTATCGGCAATATAACCAAATAACCAGCCACCAATAGGGCGCATCAAAAAACCTGCGGCAAAAACACCCGCAGTTTGCACTAACTGAGTGGTCGGATTATCGCTAGGGAAAAAAAGCGGTGCAAAGTAAAGGGCACAAAACGAATAAATATAAAAGTCGAACCATTCAACCAAATTACCCGAGGAAGCACCGACGATAGCTCGAATTCTCTGCCGGGTATCCGCTTTCTCTGTCAAACGTGCTGATTGTGATGCTGCGCTCGTCTCTAATGATGTTGTTTCAACCATATTGATCCATCTACCATATTGTTAAACTTCCATGCCAACATAAACTCAGAAATGAAAAACCGTAGAGACTGAGTTCTCATCTATATATTGTTAGATTGTTATATATTGGTAACAATATAGTTTCAATGAGCATTATGGAGTGGACGGCAGTTTAGGAAAAACCTCAAATTATCCTGTGAGGTCAAATGGATAAAAATGTCGATTCGACTTTAGGGAGAGTGTTTTTTTGTGAGCATGACTGCAAGATCAGTAATAGCCAAGACAGCAATAAGCCGCCAGTTTAGGTGTAGCTCTGACGACTTATTGTTCACCCCTTTGGAACTAAAAAGCAGATCCGGGTTGTAACAGAAAAGCCTGCTCCTCGGCACTGGATACTCGCCCAAGAATATGATTGCGGTGTGGGTAGCGGCCGAAGCGATCAATAATGGCTTTATGGCGCAATTCATAATCGAGCTGAGTCTCATTACCTAGTTCGGTATATAGCTTCAATGCTTGCTGATGGATTAATGCGGATTCAGAATGCATAAAAGGCAAATAGAGAAAACCACGTTGAGTATCAGACAGTTGGCTAGTTTTACCACTACTGACCGCCTCCTGTGCCAACACTAACGCCATGCCATCACAGGAAAAAGAAGTCGGTAAATCACGGAATAAGTTTCGGCTAAACTGATCTAATATGAGTATTTCCGCCAGGCGCCCCTCAATATTCTGCCGCCAATGCGCCAGCTCCCCCTTAGAAGCAGCCTGCCAAAAGGCACCGAAATGCTGACGTAAATAGGTATCAAAATCTTCGTCTTTTTTGAACCACAATGCCGGATCCATCTCACTAAACCAGAATCTAAGAATTTTTTGATAGTCCATATTACCCCCAGTTTGCCTGATGAAAGCAAATGCTAAGAAAAAGAGTCGTTCGGTAAAAGACAGTATCAGACTGTGGCCTCTTTGCCGCCATCAATTCACCCGCATAACAATCTCTGCCATAATGGCCTTCTCAATTGATAGATTGCCTAGCACCCGCTTAGTTTCTTGTAACGGTGCCCTCAGATCACGGAGTTCAGCATGGATCACGGTAATACCTCGGATTTACTCTCTCTGGAGCAAGCGCTGACTAAAATGCTGTCGCAGATCACGCCATTACAGACCAGCGAAACCATAGCGCTCACTGATGCTGCGGGACGTATCACAGCTAGTGCAATTACATCACCGATTGCCGTGCCACCTTTCGCTAATTCAGCTATGGACGGTTATGCTGTGCGCTGTAATGAACTTAGCAGTACCCTGCCATTACCGGTGGCGGGTAAAGCTTTCGCAGGCGCCCCCTTTAAAGATGAATGGCCAGCAAATAGCTGTATTCGGATCATGACCGGCGCACCTATTCCCGCAGGTGCCGATGCTGTTATCATGCAAGAACAAGCGATTGTGAGCGAGCAGGGTGTTACATTTAGCGGCAATATACATGCTGGACAAAATATCCGGCTGGCAGGTGAAGATATTCAGCAAGGGGCGGCTGTTTTTCCTGCCGGCGTTAAACTCGGTGCTGCACAGTTACCGCTATTGGCATCATTAGGGATTGCCGAACTTACCGTGTTCCGTACATTGAAAGTGGCTATTTTCTCTACCGGTGATGAATTGAAGCCAGTCGGTCAGCCCTTGGGAGAGGGGGAAATTTACGATACCAATCGCTTTGCGGTACGTTTAATGCTGCAGCAATTAGGTTGCCAAATCATTGATCTTGGCGTCATCCGTGATAACCAACAAGCATTACGAAATGCATTTGAACAAGCCAATGCATCTGCTGATTTTGTCATTAGTAGCGGTGGGGTTTCCGTCGGCGAAGCGGACTATACCAAACAAATGTTGGAAGAACTGGGTGATGTTGGTTTCTGGAAATTAGCGATAAAACCCGGTAAACCTTTTGCTTTCGGCAAATTAGAAAATGCCTGGTTCTGTGGCCTACCAGGTAACCCCGTCTCTGCGGCACTGACATTTTATCAATTGGTACAACCTCTCATTGCTAAACTCTCCGGTCACTCTGATTGGCAACCACCGTTACGTTTGAAAGCAAAAACAATAACAAAATTGAAAAAAACACCGGGCCGGCTAGATTTCCAACGTGGCGTTTTCTCAACTAATGCCCAAGGTGAGTTGGAAGTTCGCACGACGGGCCATCAAGGTTCACATGTATTTAGCTCATTTAGCCAAGCTAACTGTTTTATCGTCCTTGAGCGGGAACGTGGTTCAGTAAACGTTGGCGAATTTGTTGAAATAGAACTATTTAATGGATTATTGATTTAGTGAATTATTTTAACAAAAAATTACTAGGATACTGATATGTTGCCTGAACTTTCCGATGCACAAACTCTGCGTTATAACCGGCAAATCGTTTTGCGGGGTTTTGATTTTGACGGACAGGAAAAACTCAATGCAGCCAAAGTATTAATTGTTGGATTAGGCGGTCTCGGGTGTGCAGCAGCACAATATCTGGCAGTAGCCGGTGTAGGCCACCTGACATTACTGGATTTTGACACAGTTTCTCTGTCCAACTTGCAACGGCAAGTTCTGCATCGTGATGACCGTATCGGTGTGTCTAAGGTCGCCTCAGCAGCAATAACTTTAGCGGAGATGAATCCTGACCTGGCACTTAAAACAATTGATATTCAGTTAGATGATGAACAGCTTGCTATTGCCATAGCTGAACATCAATTGGTGCTGGATTGTACCGATAATGTCGCCAGCCGTGAGCAACTTAATCGTCTATGCCATACCCAACGTAAGCCACTGATTTCTGGTGCGGCAATTCGCATGGAAGGGCAAGTGAGTGTCTTTACATATCAAGAGGATAAACCTTGCTATCGCTGTCTCAGCCGCTTGTTTGGTGATAACGCTCTGACCTGTGTTGAGGCCGGAGTAATGGCTCCATTGGTGGGTATTATTGGTAATTTGCAGGCGATGGAAACGATAAAACTACTGGCTGATTATGGTCAGGTGATTTCAGGCCGCATATTAATGTATGACGCCATGACGGCAGAGTTTCGCAGTTTAAAGCTGGTAAAAGATGCCAAATGTGAGGTTTGCGGTCAAAACTGATGAGATATGGGCATAAAAAAAGCTGATGCATTGCATCAGCTTTCTTATCAACACTCAATCAAATAATCAGGACTGAATACCTTGGCTACGCAGATAATCTTCGTAGTTACCGGTAAAGTCGATCAGCTTGCTTGGTGTCATTTCAATCACTCTGGTCGCCAATGAACTCACAAACTCACGGTCATGAGAAACGAAGATTAACGTGCCTTCGTACATTTCCAATGCCATGTTAAGAGCTTCAATCGATTCCATATCCAAATGGTTGGTTGGCTCATCCATTACCAGAATGTTAGGGCGCTGCATCATCAGCTTACCAAACAGCATCCGTCCTTTCTCACCACCAGACAAGACCTGTACTTTTTTCTTGATATCGTCCTGGCTAAACAGCAAACGGCCCAGCACACTGCGCACAGCCTGCTCGTCATCTTTTTCCTGTTTCCACTGGCTCATCCAGTCAAATACCGTCAGATCGATTTCAAAATCGCTGGCGTGATCCTGCGCATAGTAGCCGATCTTACTGTTTTCAGACCATTTTACGGTACCTGCATCCGGCTCATAATCCCCTACCAACGTTTTCAGCAAAGTAGATTTACCGATACCGTTCGGCCCGAGGATCGCCACTTTCTCACCCACTTCCAGCCGCAGATCCAGCTTTTTAAACAGTGGGCCGTTATCAAAACCTTTGGTTAGCAATTCAACTTCCAGTGCATTACGGAACAGCTTTTTATCCTGATCAAAGCGGATAAACGGGTTCTGGCGGCTGGAGGCTTTCACTTCATCAAGCTGAATTTTATCAATTTGACGAGCGCGTGAAGTTGCCTGTTTGGATTTCGAAGCGTTGGCACTAAAGCGGCTAACGAAAGATTGTAACTCAGAGATCTGGGCCTTTTTCTTGGCGTTATCAGAGAGCAGACGATCGCGAGCTTGAGTCGCCGCCGTCATGTATTCATCATAGTTACCCGGATAAACGCGCAGTTCGCCGTAATCTAAATCCGCCATGTGAGTACACACCATATTCAGGAAGTGGCGGTCATGGGAAATAATGATCATGGTGCTGTTACGTTCGTTTAGAATTTGTTCCAACCAACGGATAGTATCGATATCCAAGTTGTTGGTAGGTTCGTCGAGTAACAAAATTTCCGGATCGGAGAACAAGGCCTGCGCCAGCAATACACGCAATTTGAAGCCGGGAGCGATTTCGCTCATCAGACCATAATGTTGTTCAACCGGAATACCGACACCGAGCAACAATTCACCAGCACGGGCTTCTGCACTGTAACCATCCATTTCACCATAAGCCACTTCTAGATCAGCGACTTTATAGCCGTCTGCTTCGCTCATTTCGGCCATAGCGTAAATACGATCGCGCTCTTCTTTTACTTCCCACAGTTCGCCGTGACCCATAATAACGGTGTCGAGCACTGTGTTGTTTTCAAAGGCGAATTGGTCCTGACGTAACTTACCCAGGCGCTCATTCGGGTCAAGGAATACGTTACCACCGCTGGGTACTAAATCACCGCCAAGGATTTTCATGAAAGTGGATTTACCACAACCATTAGCACCGATTAGGCCATAGCGATTACCGCCACCGAATTTTACTGAGATGTTTTCAAACAGCGGCTTGCTGCCGAATTGCATGGTGATATTGTTAGTACTTAGCACAGAGCTCGCTCTCGATTGGATTACTGAATAGGGATATTCAAGAATTATAGAAAATGTGATTCGGCGCGCATTATGCCACAAGATGGCAAGAGTATCGCCTCCAGTTTGCATGAAATCTCAGCAAGAGTGGAAAAGCGGGTGAGATTAAGGCTAAAAGCTGGGGTACAGTTTAACCGCAGCGTTTTATATCAATGTGCCATTTGCTGAGTAAGCATATGAAATCTTATCGCTAACTCATCTTATCCTGAATTTGATAAATAAAAGAGGCTATATTGCACGACCAATACAATATAGCCCTCCGCCCTGACTCCCACATAACCTACTACCCTATAACCACTTCGGATTTCGGGTAAACGAGATGGTTAGCCAGCGATGCGGCCCAGATTCACCAATTGCGCGGGATATCTCATCGCGTATTTGGTCAAAATAAGATACACCGCTATTCTCCATTTCAGGTGGAATAACCACATGAATCTCAACAAATAAACCTCGACCAATGCGAGTAGCGTAATGTGAATAATCTATAAATTGATATTTCGCCATTAGCTTATCCATTATATTTTCCATGGAAGCATCCAGCGTATCCGGTGTCATTTGTAATACTTCACGGACGGCGGCAATGACGGTTTTTATCGGAACGGTTATCAATATCAGTGTTAACAGCGCCAATACACTAGGGTCAGTATAAACGATCAAATGCTCATAGCGGGTGCCTTCCATACTCCAGGAAAGCAAAAAGGCCACTAATAAAGCCGAGCTGATACACGCCGACATCAGCCAACTTTTGGTATCCAATGCGATTAACTCAGACTTAACGCGTTTATTTAAACGACGTTGCTTTAGGAAGATAGTAAAACAGAAAATGCTGACTACCAGAGCATACACAATCGCCCAACCTAGCTCTAATTCACGCCCGCCATCAATAATGCCTTTAATCGCGTTAACAAAAGCATACAAACAGAGGAAGGCCAGTAAACTACCATTAAAAGCCAAGACTAGCGGCTCTACATGCCAAAAACCATATTGAAAACGCCGGCTGTTCGGTTGACCCAACAATCGGGATACTAATAGAGATAAACTGCACATCCCTGCGTCTAAAGCAGAGAACATACCATCGAAAATAATCGACATAGACCCACAGACAATACCAAAAACAATCCCCATGATAGCAATGAATAAAGTACAAAAAATCGAACGTCGTAAAATCTGCTGTTCAAGTTTAGTATCGTGCAGCATCGGTGCTGCTTGTCCACTATATGTCGTCATGATTACAACCTATTTTATAATTATCTACTTTACAGTAACCTACTGTTTTATAATCATATATCACCACCCGCCCAACTTGACGTGTAAATCTCGACAGAAACAATGAAAGTTAATCAGGCCAACAATAGTGTGTCATATTATTCCCTTTTTACCAGTAAATTACGTTGTCACGCCGGAACAGTAAGCGGGTTAATGTCTTGTTTTTACATATTTAAAATAAGATATTTTTTGTTATAAGGGAGGGATAGCGTTAATGAAAGAAAATGACTATTCATCAATATAGTATTTCTACATTAGGATATATAGCGACAAAACTTAATATTCTATTAGTACATGGAGGATGGAATTGCCTTCCAGCCATGCTGCCCATATTTCATGCCAGCAACAACTTATTGATGTCATTATAGATAAGGCAAACTTAGACAGATAATCTGCCGTTTCTTTTCAAGAAATACGGCTATTACAGACGAAAAAAATCCGCCCGAAAGCGGATTTTTCCAATACAGTATTCACCCTTAGAGATGAATGCTGATTATCCTAAGCAGTTGCTTAGAAAGTGTAACCTACGCCAGCAACCCAAGTGCCAACGTCAACGCTACGAATGCGGCTTTGCTCGTAAGAAACGTCAAAGGCAACATTTTGCATTGGGTTGAACTGCACGCCTGCACCATAAGTGAAGCCGTAATCGCTGGTGCTGTTTTTGTCGCTAGGAGACGTTGGGTAGTTCTGGCTGAAACGGCCATAACCCACACCTACTAAGCCATAAACGCTAGCCCAATCGTTGATACGGTAAGCTGGGCCACCGGTGATCGCGTTGTATTGTGCTTTGTTGTAAACAGATGCGCTGTCGCCGAAGCTGCTTTTTTCAGTGTGAGTGAAAGAGGTAATGTAACCCAGTTGGGAATCGCTCCACTCGTAACGGTACTTCAGGTTGAAGCCTGAAGATTTGTTAGCAACACCTTGGTAATCGCTCTGGGCATAACCACCAGAAACGGTGCTTTGACCTGCAAAGGCTGACCCTGCGGTCACTGCTAATACACAAGCTGCTACAGCTGAAAGACATGCAATTTTATTCATAACCACCTCGAAAAACGCAAATTATTAGATGAAACTTGAAAACGATGAAATTATAACAAAAAATAGTATGAAACTCTGCCCATGAATTATTGTCTAATTATTTATTTGGTGTAACAAAGAGTTTCAAGTATATTCTATCTTACTAATACGTTTACGAATTTTGGGTATTCTACGCCATTTTGTGACACTCATCACCAAAACCTATTCCAGACTAATCTTAATTATTCAGTTCAATAAAACACCAAGAAAAGTATTAAAAATAAGCAGCATTAGAAAATATTTTTTTATTTCCGCTTTTTCTTCGCCATTTTTATGTCAATTGGTAATTTTTAAACACTTAACAGACATTTCATTTACACTGGCAAGGATTGATATCTACTATTTTTCTTTGAGGTTCAAAAGGATGTCCTTGTCTCCTTCTTCCAAAAATTCACTCCCGATTCTCTTGCTCGTGATCGCCATGATCTCAATACAAAGTGGCGCATCGTTGGCGAAGAGTCTGTTCCCGCTGGTCGGCGCACAGGGGATAACCTCATTGCGACTGGGTATCGGCACGTTGATTCTGTTTGTTATTTTTAAACCCTGGCGGATGCGGTTTGAAGCCGGTAGTCGGTTGCCCTTATTGATTTATGGAATTGCCTTGGGTGGTATGAATTTCCTTTTTTACCTGTCATTGAAAACAGTGCCATTAGGTATTGCCGTCGCGTTGGAATTCACCGGCCCACTGGCAGTCGCTATGCTCTCTTCACGCCGCCCGGTCGATTTTATCTGGGTCGGGTTGGCGATTTTGGGCCTATGGTTCCTGTTACCGCTGGGAAACAGCATCGGAACCATTGATCTATTTGGAGCGGCCTGTGCTCTGGGCGCAGGTGTCTGCTGGGCGCTTTATATTGTTTCGGGGCAAAAAGCCGGTGGTGATCATGGGCCGGGTACCGTAGCGATTGGCTCTCTGATTGCCGCGATAATTTTCTGTCCAATTGGTGTAGCTTATAGCGGTATGGCACTGTTCAGCCCGGCAATTCTGCCAGTGGCATTGGCTGTAGCTATTCTGTCAACGGCATTACCTTACTCACTTGAAATGGTCGCACTAACCCGCTTGCCCACCCGCACATTCGGCACATTGATGAGTTTAGAGCCAGCATTAGCAGCGATTTCAGGGCTGGTATTCTTAAATGAACATCTGACACTGATTCAATGGCTGGCACTGGCATCTATTATCAGCGCCTCCATCGGCGCTACCCTGACCATCAAACCTAAACCGCAGATTGACGAAATTGCTTGAACAGGAGCCACAGATGAAAATCAGAATTGCAACAACAGCCGATTTTGCTGAAATTTGGCCACTTTTTCAGGCGGTAATCCGTAGCGGCGACACCTATGTGTTCACCCCAGACACCCCCGAACAAGATGCTTATGATTACTGGTTTGGTATCGGAGTGCGGTGCTGGGTGGCGCTGCATGAGGGACGAGTTGTCGGTATGTATAAATTAATCGATAACCAGCGCGGCCTGGGTAATCATGTTGCGAATGCGTCTTTTATGGTCGATGGAAATGCACGCGGTCTGGGCATTGGCAAAGCACTTGGAATCCATTGTATTGAACAGGCAACAGCCCTCGGTTATCGCGCCATACAATTCAACTTTGTGGTCAGCACCAATACCCTCGCGGTTGCTCTGTGGCAAAAGCTAGGTTTTGAAATTCTCGCCACACTGCCAGGCGCGTTTAACCACAGCCAATTGGGTTATGTGGATGCCTATGTTATGCATCGAGCACTGGTTCCTCATCAGAGCTGACGCTCAGTTCCCCCAGAGAAACTTTATCGAGTACGCCAGCCCAGTCATTCCGCGAGCTGGCGTTTTTTATTGATTATTTCTCATTTTTTGCATCCAAAACACCTAGCTGATTCGTATAGGTAGAGGTGAGGCACGACTTCACCTCAATCCACCCACGCTCTAAATAATTCGAGTTGCGGGAAGGCGGCAAGAGAGAGAACTCCGATAAAATTACATAAGTAATTGATTCGGGTGATAAATCGGTCTGGAGCAGATTTGAACGCTGCTTGCAGCGGCCTCACCAAGGTGAGGCCCATGGACAGGCCGAGTAACGAACGCCGCCAACGCAGATGCAGCTTGAAGTATGACGAGCATAGAAGGAATACATTATGAAAACGCTTATTCGTACCACTGTGCTCGCGTCCTTAGTGTTCAGCAGTATTTCTATGGCCGCTATGAACTCCGAAGATGTCATGGTGGGCGGGGCTTCAATGTTGCCAAGCAAAAACATCGTCGAAAATGCGATGAATTCCAAAGATCACACCACCTTGGTGGCCGCCGTTAAAGCGGCCGGGCTGGTGGATACCCTAGAAGGCCCCGGGCCATTTACCGTATTTGCGCCCACCGATGCCGCGTTTGCAAAATTGCCCGCAGGTACGGTTGAAAATCTGGTCAAACCAGAAAATAAAGCCATGCTTACCCAAATCCTGACCTATCACGTGGTGCCGGGGAAATACGATATGCAGCAGTTAGCAAGCAAAATTAAAGCGGGCGGCGGGAAGGCTGAGCTGAAAACTGCAAATGGCGAATCATTGTGGATCATGAACAATGGGCCGCATAACATTCAGTTGAAAGATGCTAAAGGGAATGTCGCCAATATCAGCATCTATGATGTACAACAGAAAAATGGTGTGATCGACGTTATTGATACTGTTCTGATGCCTAAATAAAACCCGTCTATACTTGCACCTTACGGGTTTTTTAGGGATAGGCGCATGAATGAATGTTCTGTAGAACAACAGATTGGACTGATCGATGCTATTGCTCAAGGCGATCAGTCCGCTTTTGAACAGCTTTATCGTCTGACCTCCCCCCGATTATTCGCCGTCGCATTACGAATCCTGCGTAATCATGCCCGGGCAGAAGAAGTTTTACATGACAGTTTCCTCAGCGTCTGGAATCGGGCGGGAAATTACAACGCGAAGTTAAGCTCGCCATTAACCTGGCTGACGCATATTGTCCGTAACCGTGCCATTGACCTGATGCGCGGCTGTGATAATAGTTTGCAAGTGCTGGATGATGAACAAACCGATGCGCTGGCTGATAATGCGCTCACGCCACTGGCGCAATTGCAGCAAGACAGCGAAGCCAAAAAGCTGGCTGAATGTTTGACACATCTGCCCACCGAACAGCGACAAAGCCTTATGCTGGCTTACTACCAAGGGCTGTCACACGGGGAGATTTCAACTCATCTGCAACAACCTCTTGGCACGATAAAGAGCTGGATTCGTCGTGCGCTGGATCATCTGAAGGATTGCGTAGGATTATGAAAAATAGACGCGAATATGACTCAGCACTGGCCGCAGAATATGCGCTGGGCACCCTACGAGGGCTGGCCAGAATGCGTTTTACCCGAAGAATTCGCCGCGATCCTCAACTGGCGGCCGATGTTGCCAGTTGGCAAAGTCTGTTTACGCAGTTGGATAATCAATTAGCTCCTTTGGCCCCGCCTGAACGGGTCTGGAAACGACTGGAATTGCAATTGCCGCCAATTAATATCCGGCTGGTTAATAACAATCGCTGGCCTTATCTGGGCTGGGCGGTGGCCGCCGCATTGGCCGTATTTTTGCTGATTCCACGTTTATTGGTGTCCCCACCCACCACCTTGCCGGTAGCGGTCTTGTCAAATAGTCAGCAAACTAGTCAATGGGTGGTCACTCTGGAAAAATCGACCCGCAGTTTGACCTTAACACCCTTGAATCTGGTCGCCATCAGTGACAGTAATAGTCTTGAACTATGGCGTATTCCCGCCGGAGAAAAACCACATTCATTGGGGTTATTAAATACTCAGGGGCCGACACACCTGACACTGGCTGAAAACCAGTTAACCGGCGATTCATTACTGGCAATCAGTTTGGAACCTCACGGCGGGTCGCCCACTGGCCAGCCCACCGGGGCCGTATTGTTCAGTGGACCACTACAAAATCTGTGATCTTTCTCTCGGAGGCCATACATGCAAGACTGGGATCCTGATTTATATCGCCAATTTGAAGCAGAACGCACCCGCCCCGCTCACGACCTGCTAGCACATATTCAAGCAGCAACACCGCAGCGTATCAGTGACTTAGGTTGTGGGCCGGGTAATTCCACGCAATTGCTGCGCGAGCATTTTCCTGATGCCCAACTGGTCGGCATTGATAATTCCCGCGCCATGTTGCTCAGTGCGCAACAGCGCTTGCCCGATTGCGCTTTTCTCGAAGCCGATATCCGCCAATGGCAACCTTCAGAGCCGCAAGACCTGATTTATGCCAATGCATCGCTACAGTGGCTCACTGACCACCAGCAACTCTTCCCTTACCTATTTTCTAAACTAGCTGCCAACGGAATACTTGCCGTCCAGATGCCGGATAATCTTGATGAGCCTAGCCACAGGGCAATGCGAGAGGTCGCCGCAAACGGCCCATGGCAGCAAACGCTACAGGAGGCTGGCGCTGAGCGGGTAAAGGTGCTCACCGCCAATCAGTATTATGATTTGCTGGCTCCTCATGCTGAACAAGTCGATATTTGGCGCACCACCTATTATCACCCGATGCCCTCCGCACAGGCGATTGTCGATTGGCTACGCGCAACCGGTTTACGCCCTTTCCTTGAGCCGCTCTCTGAATCTATGCGATTGGATTTCCTGCAAGATTACCTGACTATTATTGATGCGGCATATTTACAACAAGTTGATGGTCGGCGCTTACTCGCGTTCCCGCGCTTATTTATTGTTGCCCGATCACGGTAATAACCCTTTGAGTATGCCGGTTAAATTAATTTTCCGGCATACTGGAATGATATAACGCAGAAAAATAGTCAATGAAGAAAATAATCTATATTTAAAATATAAAAATACATATAAATCATAGTGATAAATATTATCAATTGAGCACAATAATAAGAATGATAATATTTTAGCACTGAAACATTAAATGATACTTTAAAACACACTTAGCAATAAGCTATTTAATTGATAGGCACTATCTGCCCCACAAAATTAAATATCTTTGTTATACTTATCCCGGTGAAGAAATTGGTAATCAACTCAATAAAGGGATACCTATTATGAGTACAGCAAAACTGGTAAAAGCAAAATCTTCCGAACTCATCTATACACGAAATGACGTTGATGAACATACTAAAGAGCTTACGATTAAGCTATTAAATGAGCTGGTTATTCAGTTTATTGATCTGTCACTTATCACCAAACAAGCCCACTGGAATATGCGCGGAGCTAATTTTATTGCGGTCCACGAAATGCTGGATGGCTTCCGCACCACCATTAACGACCATCTCGATACTTTTGCAGAACGCGCGGTACAATTAGGGGGCATTGCACTTGGCACTGCACAGCTAGTGACTGAAAAAACCCCATTGAAGAGCTATCCGACTCGTATTCATAGCGTGCAAGATCACCTGAAAGAGTTAGCCGACCGATATGGTGTGGTGGCTAACTTTGTGCGTAAAGCCATCACTGAAGTCAAAGATGAAGATAGCGCAGACATGTTTACTGCCGCCTCACGCGATCTTGATAAGTTCTTGTGGTTCCTCGAAGCCAATCTTGAAGATCAGCGCTAATATCGCCGATAGATTTCAAAGCGCAGGAAAACATTAACTGAGAACAGTCAACATTCCTGTCATTTGAAGCAATTGAGACAGGGCCGGTTATCCGGCTCTGTTCACGAAGATGTCCCTCACTTCCACTTCCCTTCCTGCCCGATTTTCAAACCAAAACCCGATGCAGCTTACAATATTGTTACATAAGCGTAAGCTATAGATTGTTTATTATTGACTATATAGTTAATAATAAGTAAACAATTGAATGGTTGCACCAAAATGATATTTTTGCACCATTTAAGGGCGTCAATTTGGTGCAAAAATCGCAGACTAAGTATTCGCCTACTAATTACTTAGAGAAATGTCTCTATTTTTAAATAACTTGCATTTCTGGCACGTTTTTTTCATATTGCACACTGAAACATAAAAATGGATCCCCATGCCCCACGCCATTGAGGTTGCAGTTTGGCTGCAATATCGACAACAAAGGGTATATCCACAAAAGCACAAAGGAACTCCCACTTATGAAGTCACTTGTCAAAGTTTCATTGGCCGCTCTCGCGCTGGCCTTTGCCGTTAGCTCCCACGCCGCAGAAAAAGAACTGATTGTTGCCACAGACACAGCTTTCGTTCCTTTTGAATTCAAACAAGGGGATAAATACGTCGGTTTCGATATCGACTTATGGGATGCCATCGCGAAAAAACTGGATCTGAAATACACCCTGAAGCCAATGGATTTCAGTGGCATCATTCCTGCGTTGCAAACCAAAAACGTGGATCTGGCACTGGCTGGGATCACCATCACCGACGAACGTAAAAAAGCCGTCGATTTCTCTGATGGTTATTACAACAGCGGTCTGCTGGTGATGGTCAAAGCGAATAACAACGACATCAAAGGCGAAGCTGACCTGGCAGGCAAAGTGCTGGCAGTGAAAAGCGGCACCGGCTCTGTCGATTATGCTAAAGCCAACATCAAAACCAAAGACTTGCGCCAATTCCCAAATATCGATAATGCGTATTTGGAGTTAGGTACTGGTAATGCTGACGCCGTATTGCATGACACACCAAACATCCTTTACTTCATCAAAACTGCCGGTAATGGCCAGTTCAAAGCGGTGGGCGACTCCATTAAAGCTCAACAGTATGGTGTAGCATTCCCACAAGGCAGTGACCTGCGCGAAAAAGTTAACGCCGCGCTGAAATCCCTGAAAGAAGACGGCACTTACGCTGCAATTTATAAAAAATGGTTCGGCGTAGAACCTAAGTAATTCATTTTTTGAAATTTTTATACTCTGAAAGTTCGAAGTATGACGAGTATAGACCAGGAGAATATCCATGCAGTTTGAATGGAGCGCTATTTGGCCCGCCATCCCAATCCTGCTTGAAGGCGCCAAGTTAACCCTATGGATTTCGGTCCTGGGGTTGCTTGGCGGCCTGATTATTGGGGTTATAGCAGGTTTTGCCCGCGCCTATGGCGGTTGGCTGAGTAGAAATATCGCATTAGTATTTATTGAATTGATCCGTGGCACGCCGATTGTGGTGCAGGTGATGTTCATCTACTTTGCACTGCCGATGATGATGCCCGTGCGCATCGATCCCTTCTCAGCAGCCGTTGTGACGATCATGATTAACTCAGGTGCCTATATTGCGGAAATTACCCGTGGTGCAGTGCTGTCAATCCACAATGGGTTCCGTGAAGCTGGTCTGGCGTTAGGTTTGTCCAAACGCGATACCTTGCGCTATGTTATTGCACCTTTGGCTCTGCGCCGCATGCTACCGCCATTAGGTAACCAATGGATCGTCAGCATCAAAGACACCTCACTGTTTATCGTGATTGGCGTAGCCGAACTGACTCGCCAGGGTCAGGAAATTATTGCCGGTAACTTCCGCGCCATGGAAATTTGGAGTGCGGTTGCGGTTATCTACCTGATAATCACCTTGGCTCTGAGCTTTGTTCTGCGCCGGTTAGAAAGAAAGCTGAAAATAATATGATTGAATTCAAAAACGTCTCCAAACACTTTGGTAAAACCCAGGTGCTCCACGACATCAATCTGAATATCACCAAGGGAGAAGTGGTGGTGATTATTGGTCCTTCCGGCTCGGGTAAATCCACCTTGCTGCGTTGTATCAATAAACTGGAAGTCATTACCAGTGGTCAGTTAATTGTTGATGGCCTTGATGTCAATGATCCCAAAGTGGATGAACGCCTGATTCGCCAGGAAGCGGGAATGGTGTTCCAACAGTTTTATCTGTTCCCACATCTGACTGCGCTAGAAAACGTGGCATTTGGCCCGGTTCGTGTGCGCGGTGCTTCTAAGGAAGCCGCCAATAAGCTCGCGATGGAGTTATTGACCAAAGTTGGGTTGGAAGAACGCGCCCATCATTATCCGGCAGAGCTATCCGGTGGCCAACAACAGCGTGTGGCTATCGCCCGTGCATTGGCGGTAAAACCTAAGCTGATGCTGTTTGATGAGCCGACCTCGGCACTGGACCCTGAGTTGCGTCATGAAGTTTTGACCGTAATGAAAGATTTGGCCGAAGAAGGCATGACCATGGTCATCGTCACCCACGAAGTGGGCTTCGCGCAAAAAGTAGCATCGCGCCTGATCTTTATTGATAAAGGCCGGGTAGCACAGGACGGTGACCCAGATAGCTTGATTTCAAATCCACCCAGTGAACGTTTACAGGAATTCCTGCAACACGTTTCCTGATGTGTATTTTATTATCACGTTAAAATGACGACGTTAAAATAGATGATGGCGGGTATCTTCACTGATATCCGCCATTTTTTATGCTGACAGCCGGTTATACATGAGTTTGCTGATTCTTGACCTGAGAAAACGCTGTCATCAACTTCACCACATCCTGCATACCTATATTCACTTGATGAATGACTTCACCGGCATCTTGAGTCAGCGTGACCCCACCTCCGGCCTGCTCAACACAAACGCCCATCCCCTTGATGGCCGCCATAGCACCATTTTGAATAGTCTTGGTCATCTGCTCGATTTCAGTAGCGGCCTTACGTGAACTTTCTGCCAGAATTCGCACCTCACTGGCCACCACAGAAAAACCTTTGCCGTGTTCACCCGCATGGGCAGCTTCTATTGAAGCATTGATTGCCAATAAATTAGTTTGCGAGGAAATTTTGCGAATGGCTTCCACAATGGTGCCGATCTCTTTCGAGCAACGCCCTAACTCACTGATAACCGCCGAGGTTTCGCGCGCC
Organism: Yersinia rochesterensis; assembly: GCF_003600645.1. Lineage (NCBI taxonomy): Bacteria > Pseudomonadati > Pseudomonadota > Gammaproteobacteria > Enterobacterales > Yersiniaceae > Yersinia > Yersinia rochesterensis. Next base: position 1,540,055 of record NZ_CP032482.1, on the reverse strand, counting down.
ACAGATTCCACTTCCTGCATGCCGCGCACCGCCTGTTGAACAATCTCCGCCCCTTGTGATGCCGAGCGGTCAGTGGTTAATGATAAATGGTGTACATCGCGAATCAGGTTTTCTTTATGTTCCTGCTGCAACATCAATTGTGTAATATCCTGAGCAATCTTCACCACTTTTAGCACTTGCCCCTCTTTATCCATAATCGGGTTATAACTCGCCTCCAGCCAGACCCGCTCGCCGCGGCTGTTCACGCGTTCAAAGCGCCCGACAATAAACTCACCTTGAGCTAGCCGCTGCCAATGCTGACGATATTCGTCTGAGTGCGCAAATTCAGGGAGACACAAAATCTGATGAGACTGATGCCGAATATCGGCCAGTGAATAACCAATAACATGCAGCAAATTATCATTGGCATCTAAAATAATACCCTGCGGCGTGAAAGTAATCATTCCCATTGAACGATTAAGCGCTGCCAATAAACTCTGGTGTTCCTGAGATTGCACAATACGCTCAGTCACATCACTGGCAATTTTAATAATTTCCACCACTCGCCCTTTATTATCGAGCACCGGCGTATAGGTTCCTTGCAGCCAGATAATAGAGCCATCTTTACGAATGCGCTTAATATTATCGGTAATAGGCCGCCCTTCATTGAGTAATTGCCAGTGACGACGATAAGCATCACTTTGCACATAATGTGGGTCACAAAACAATCTATGATGCTTCCCGAGGACCTCCTCCCGTTGGTATCCCATTGATTGTAAAAATAAGGTATTAGCGTGTTTTACTGTGCCATCCGGCTTGAAAATAATCATGGGGATTGCATTGTCAATCGAGGTCAGTTCGGCGCGCTTCGATGCATGAGATGAGCTGAAATTGAACAACATAAGTCGCGTCCTTATGGTGAAAGATTGAGCTGCAAATAAGTCATGTGACTATCAACATGTTTGCACGACAAAAAACCAGAAAATCAGAATAGAATTTTCTTTACGTTTTATTCTTCACCCTGGACGATGAGGTAGTTGGTTAGTAAAAATAAATACAGAAAAAAAATAAAAATAAAACCTACACTTGTCTTGTCGGCTATTTTGCCTGACTAAGAATTATCTTAATTAGCATAGTCGAAAGTATTTAGATTGACAGCCAATTGAGTAATATTGAAATAAAACAGTAGAAAATAGGGCTGTATCCAGATAATTAAATATTGCCTATAGGCGGCAAGTAAACGCATCCCGATGAGCTGACAAAGGTCAGTGATTCGGGTAAGTGCATTCAGCCAACACCCCTGCGACGCCTAGGGCTAAGAAAAGTATCCCCAAAGTCATTGGTGTTGCAGGTAGGCCGCATCCCGATGAGCTGACAAAGGTCAGTGATTCGGGTAAGTGCATGCAGCCAACACCCCTGCGGCGCCTAGGGCTAAGAAAAGTATCCCCAAAGTCATTGGTGTTGCAGGTAGGCGGCAAGTAAACGCATCCCGATGAGCTGACAAAGGTCAGTGATTCGGGTAAGTGCATGCAGCCAACACCCCTGCGACGCCTAGGGCTAAGAAAAGTATCCCCAAAGTCATTGGTGTTGCAGGTAGGCGGCAAGTAAACGCATCCCGATGAGCTGACAAAGGTCAGTGATTCGGGTAAGTGCATGCAGCCAACACCCCTGCGGCGCCTAGGGCGACGGGGATTACCAGCGCTCAGCTTTCCAGGCGACCTGCTGCTCCGGCGTCAGGAAAGTCCATGCCACAAACCGGCTGACTTTCTGCCCCTGTGCCATATCAATGGTACGAACTTCAACTGCATTGGCATAACGCAGAGCATGATAAATCGCCGGTAATGTGGTTTTTTTCGAAATAAGTGAAGTAAACCAGAAGCAATTTTGCGCTTTCGTCGCGCTCTCTGCCACCATGCGGCTGACAAAACCTTCTTCCCCGCCCTCACACCACAGCTCGCTATTTTTTCCGCCAAAGTTTTGCACCGGTTTAGCGGCAACTTCACCTTTACCCAATTTGTGCAATTTCCGGCGAGTGGTTGCGGCCGCTTCTTCTGCTGAACCATGGAATGGCGGGTTACACAATGTGGCATCGTAACGTTCATTCACCGCCAGAATACCTTCGAAAATCGCCTGCGGATCTTTTTGTTGCTTAAGTCGCAGAGTATTTTTCAGTGTTGGATTCATGGAGACCACCATTTTCGCCGCACTGAGAGCTTGCGAGTCAATGTCAGTGCCGGTGAAACGCCAGCCGTATTCCCGTTGACCAATAATGGGGTAAATGCAATTGGCACCGACGCCAATATCCAACACCGCAATATTCTTACCTTGCGGGATAACACCGTCATTGCAGCTGGCTAATAAATCGGCCAGATGATGCACATAATCCGCACGACCAGGAATAGGTGGGCACAAAAAGTCTGCTGGAATATCCCAATACTCAATGCCATAGAAATGTTTTAACAATGCCTTGTTCAGCATTTTGACTGCCAGCGGGGAGGCAAAATCGATAGAAATATCACCGTAGGCATTCGGGGCCAAAAAAGGGATTAATTCAGGGCAACTGACTGAAAGCGCATCAAAGTCATAACGCGAGCGATGACGGTTGCGCGGGTGCAATCCACTTTTTTCTTTAGGGAATATTTTTTTGTTTTCCATCGTACTGACTCTCTGATAAGCATTTTCTGGCGCGTAAGATAGCATAAATTCGCGGCGAACGGGCCAGCAGCGCAAGAGACAGCTCGCTATCTGCCGATTTATCTCAAAGATTGCCGATGGTTCTCACTTTGATTTTTTATATCCTGAGGATATGAACCCAGACAATTATTAATCAAATATTTTGAATAATTAACTCAATTGTATCCGGTTTTAAAATCTCTGCAAGGGCGTAATATAGCTTCCATCGAAAGGGAACGCCCTTTCAACCTTAAAATCGAATAGGAATACATCATGAAAAACATCAAAAATTTCGTTGCAGTTATCGCCCTGTCTACTCTGTCTTTCGCTAGCTTTGCCGCAGAACACATCAACAGCCAAGATGCGGCTAAATTAGAACAAGTCGGTGTTATCTCCGTTAGTAACGTCACTGACCTGAGCAGCTTGAAAGCACAACTGGCCGAAAAAGCAGATGCCGCCGGTGCTAAAGCTTTTACTATTACCTCAACAACCGGTAATAACTTGATGCACGGTACTGCGACCATTTATAACTAATTGATATTTATATTATATTTTAGCAATGCTCGCTGCCCTTATTGAGCCATAGCATTTCTGAAAGAGAAAAAGCCCATCAGCCAACCTGATGGGCTTTTTTATGTCGACAAAACACCGAATCACATTGATAGGAGTCGGGCATTTATTGCACTGGCAAATGTGCGACACATGGCCTCATCACCTTGCTGATTGTCAGCCAGTTGCTCATCTCCATCAACCACCCGCATAGTCACGTTTAAGTCAAAATCTGCTACCGGTTGTGGGCGTATTGCCGCCAGTTTAATTGTTTTCAGGGCTTCATCCCAAGCTTCTTCAACGGTTTGATTACAAACCTTCGCCAGATAATCTGGATTGAAGCCTTCCCCTGTCAGGCTGCGCAATGTTTCATCGTGAGTGACACTGTTGCCGGGCCGCCAATAATGTTCTGCAAGATCGGGGCCGATAGCGGGGTTGTCCGTCAGATAACCATCGCGGTTGAGGAAGAATGCTCGTGTTTGTTCTACCGCCATCAATGCCAATAAATAACCTTGATAGGAGCAAGCAGACTCCATTGATAATAAATGCGGAATAGCCAGTGTCGGGCGTGGGCTGCCACTGACACCCAGAATTTTTAATTCAATGTCTCGGGCCAGTTGAGTTATCGCTTCTGGTGTGCGTTGTGCATCATCCCACTGATAAAGTTGCCATTCAAAATAGGGCACTAATAAAATATGCCGATCATTAAAAGCTCGCATGGGTTGTCGCGCCTGAATGCTTTCCTGAATCAATGCGTCGGGAATCGATTCGCCCTGACTGTTCTTAGCATAACGTTTTAACCAATCGGCATCATCAAGCAAGCTATCGCAGAACATAGATTGCGTTTCGGCGTAGGCCATTGAGGTTGGAGGGAATTCTTGTGAAAAACAGGGAGCATTTTGCACAATATTAGAAAAATGGGCCGCATGCCCACCTTCATGAAATAAGGTATTTAGCCCCGACGCCCCACTTCCAACCTGATCGGGCTTGGCCAAACTGGTGAAATTGATGCGCGCCGGAACCCAGTGACCTTGGTCAACAAAAGGCGGCACCGGCCCATGCATAAAACCATTTTCATATTTCCCTTTACGCACCAGCAGATCCAAATTCATCTGTGCGCCGCGAAAACCAACATGTAGCCGCTTAAAACTATTAACCCAGCGGTCAAGTGACTCGGCAAAGGGAAAATAAGGATCTAGTAGGCGGGTGACATCTCCCCCGCTGGCAAAGCGAATATTCCACGGCTCCAGCGTTTCAAGGCCTTTTTCCTCAACGAGTTGCTGCAAACTACGCAAATTAGCCTCGCGAGTTTGTTCTTCAAAACGATCCAAAATGGCAAATAACTGTTCCGGCGTCATCTGCTCGGTTTTATTCACTTTGTAATCAAAGTAATTGCGATAACCCAATTTCCGCGCAAAACGATTACGCAAACTAATTAATTCTGGCAAACCATTGTGCAATAGCCATTGTTCCAACTCCCGCAATGCCAAGTGCGAACTGTGCCGACATTCTGCATTTTCATTAGTGCCCTGGTTCGTCAATAACTCACCCAGAGAGGCGGAAACCCGCTCACCGGCAGCATTTAAATGGGTTAGAGTGAAGCTTTTGCGCCGTTGGTAAAGGGATGATTCTGCGGCAATAATTTCATCAAGTAGGGCTTGTGTGTTGAGGTCTTCAATAGCATTACAATCAAAAAAACGGTACCACCCTTGCAACCCGTGCAATAGTGCATCGCGATCCACGGTGGATGGCTCGTTTTCCAACTGGGCAATCAAGTCACGCAGTTCTTTCAAGCGGTGGCTCTGTGCGATAAAACGCTTATAAACACTCTCGGCTGTAGAGAATTGCTGAGCAATATCCTCCCCACCTAGCCCCATATAATTCTGCCAAAAAAGATCTTCTTTAGCCTGATGGACAGCCAGGTAATCCTTATTCAGAGCAGTAAAGTAGTCTAAAGCTTGTCGCATAGTGTTCCTTTTCAGCAATTATTCATTAATATCAATTTAAGTCAGTAAAAACCAAATAATAGTGAGTTTATCACCCTCAAAAAAAGACAACAAAACATGATTAAATTAAATCAGTAAAACCATTAAAATCAAATAGTAATAAAAAGACAAATACAAAAAAAACATCACGGATGTAATATTTAAATTATCTACTAAAAATACACATTAACTATAGCCATCTACCGAATGATAGTAATGCCTTATAAGTCATTAATTTGTTGCCGTGCCTGTTCGATAGTCTCCGCCCGCCCAACGGCTACCAAACAGCAAGCAAGCTGCTTTTGAATAGAATCTGGAATGGGTACAACACTGGCCAAACAATCTTCAATCCAGCGGGCGGTAATGGCAGCCTCTTTCGACGAGGGTAATGCCAGTTCGGCCGGCTCGGGTTGGCGTTCCAACAAAATTTGCTGCTCACCATTATCGATATAATGGATGGGTGGGCAACGTAATGGGTTGGCATAAACCTCCCCTTCAGTCCCTTGCTGTAACAGGGCCGGAGCACTGATCGCCTGGAAGAAACCGCCGACTTTTTGCATATATTCTGGATGAGAAACACTGGCAAGGCGCAGTGCTTGGTCGCGAACAAATGGCGTTGCCAATTTTGCCAATGTATGGCTGCTATTTCGCACCCCCATACGCCAGCGTTGCTGTAATTGATCGTCTAATTGAGCGGACAATGCTGAAACAGGAATAAACACCGGCAGCCCATCATCCAGACGCTGTTGAGCCTCTGTGGCACTGTGTGACCAAGGGATATTCAGGTGTTGGAAAATCTCGGCGCTGGTCACCCGGCTACTGTCTTCTGTCACGCCGTGTACCACCACCGGTAGCCCAAGGCGGGCTAGCAATAACGCCAATAATGGGGTGAGATTAGCTTGTTTACGCGCGCCGTTATAACTCGGAATAACCACTGGTAATGGGCGATTTTGCGGTGCCCGCAGTGACATCACCTGTTCCTGCATCGCCTGATAAAACCCCAAAATCTCCTGTTCAGATTCACCTTTAATACGAAATGCAATCAGAATGCCACCCAGTTCCAGCTCCGGTACTTGCCCGGCCAACATGGCTTTATATAGTTCATATGCGGTCGTCTGATCCAGATCCCGGGCATGATTTTTACCGCGCCCAATCTCTTTGATAATTTTGCTGTAATCCATGGTGCGGTATTTCGCCTCTCAATGTTCCGTAACTCTATACCCGTCATCCTGCAAGTTGCCTGTGTTGGCTTTCTTTATTACACAGCCGCTGCAACTCGAATTATTCAGAATATAAATAAGTTGAATACTTCTGAAACTTTATCACCAATAGTGATGAATGTGCCCGAAATTGTTACTGCGGTGAATATGTAGTAAAGGCCCCGACCAGCGCTTCAATCTCCAGTGCGGGATATTGATCGGCCAAAGTGAGTAATCCAAAGCAATGAGCTGAATGTCTCTATGGATTGTCCAGCTCTTCGGGCCGGCTGAATAGCACTTGATAAATAGCGCCGCCCAAAGCTCCGCCCACCAAAGGGGACAGCCAAAATACCCATAATTGTTGCAAGGCAATTCCACCGGCAAAAATAGCCACACCGGTGCTACGAGCAGGATTTACCGAGGTGTTATCCACTGGAATACTGATTAAATGAATCAATGTATAAAACAGGCCAATGACTAAAGGGCCGACTACTGCGGGGGTCGCTGCATCCGTCACCCCCATAATCACCATGACGAAACCCATGGTTAAAATCACCTCGGCCAGCAATACCGAGGGTAAACTGTAACCTCCGGGGGAGCGCCCGCCAAAACCGTTACTGGCAAACCCGGCACTGACATCAAAACCGACTTTGCCGCTGGCGATTAAATATAAAACGGCGGCACCCGCTAATCCCCCAAGCACTTGCGAGAGGATATAAGGCAGTAATTGCGCGCCAGAGAAACGGCCACCCACCCATAAACCGAGTGATACCGCAGGATTAAAATGCGCACCAGAGATATGCCCTAATGCATAGGACATCGTGACCAGCGCCAGCCCAAATGCCAACGCCACACCGAGAAACCCAATCCCCGCCTCCGGGAACATTGCAGACAATACTGCACTGCCACATCCGCCTAATACCAACCAGAAAGTGCCAATAAATTCAGCCATTAGCTGTTTCATATTGATCGACCTCAGTCCGCTAAATATATTGATAGCAGTTAGCATTGCCGTGAATCAATAGCAGCAATGTACACCGGAGGTACCGCTTGACGTGTTAGTGTCTGCTTACCCGCGGCTGGTATAAGCTTAGTCACTGAATTTATGTCTATCAGAAAAGATTTCAGATCAAATTATTTTTTAAAAAATAATTAATAAAGGCAATGAGTTTTGCTGTGATTTGAGGTTAGATGCGAGTGGAATTCGCTTATCAGAAAGGCAACCTCGACTATAAATAATCACTCGCCCCGCTCTGATAACCGAATCCTATTATAAAGACGCCCGTTTCTTCCGCACTCTCTTACCCGCCTTAGCGGCCACTTTCACCGGCAGTGCAGGAATACTTTTTCCCTCGGGCATATCTGGCTGCTCAATGGGGAAAATCGGCAACGCCGCCAATAACCGCGAGCCATAGCCCTTGGTTAACAAACGCCGGTCATAAATAACAATTTCACCGTGACATTGATGACTTCGAATCAAGCGCCCGACCTGCTGTATCAAGTTAAATGAAGCACTTGGCAAGCTCTGCACTTCAAATGGATAGCGTTTCAATGACTTAAGCCATTCACCCTCGGTCAAAATAACCGGGCTGTCGATAGGTGGAAATGAAATTTTGTGAATATGAACCTGAGTCAATAAGTCCCCTTTCAAATCCAGCCCCTCGGCAAAAGATTGCAAGCCAATCAACACACTGGCGGTGCCATTCTTCACCCGCTTACGGTGTTCTTCAACCAGCCGATAGCGCGGTTGATCACCTTGGACTAACAGCATTAAACGCAAATCGGTAACATGACTGAGAAAAGTTTGCATCGCCCGATGGCTGCTAAACAGGACCAACATACCTTTATGTCGCCCACTGGCTTGCTGCGCGCGGAAGAAATGCGCCATTTCTGCCAAATGCTCAGCTTCATGAGCCATAGTCGGCTCAAAGCGCATTTTGGGAATAATCAGCTTCCCTTGCTCAATATGATTAAAGGGTGATGACAAGGTTTCAAACCGGTCTCCGGCCTTTTCGCTCAAACCGCTCAATTCCTGCAAACGCGCAAAACTATTGAGTGATCGCAATGTGGCTGAAGTGACTATTACATGGGGCACTTTGCGCCACAGCATTTTATCTAGTTGATCACTAACACGAATTCCCACGCAATGAAAATAGAGATGAGTTTGGTTCTCGCGATAATCCCGAGTAACCCACTTGGAAATCGGCGCATTCGACGCTTTTTCCATGGCAGCCAAGCGCCAGAGCTTACTCATGGCCTCGAGATAACCCAATGTCCGGCTCATTTGCAAAATGGCACGATGTAACCGCACAATATCGTGCTTACCAGTTTGTTCGCTCAAATCATTAAGAACAAACTCAGCCAGACCACGTAGGGCATCCGTCAACTTGAATAATTTGGCGCAATCTTCCGTCAAACTGCCCGGTAACTCGCCCATTTCGAAGCGATATACTGCCGGGCTACCATCGGCGGGTAAAAGTTGACTAACTTGCTGTTCTACACTCAACATCAGCTCACGCAACTGCTCGCAGTGATCCTTCAAACGCTCAGGATTCGCCAGACCCGGCGGGTTTTTCGGCCGGTATTGCACCATGCATTGATCTACCAGCCGGGCAATCATATCCAACTGCATATTGGCAAAAACAGCAGTGATTTCACCCTCAATTTCTAGCGCATCCCGTGCTACATCGGGCAGATGATGGCCCTCATCCAATACCAGCAGCAGCTCTTTGGGATTGGGCAATACGGATTCAGTTTCCAATGCCGCCATGACTAATGCATGGTTGGCGACCACCACATCAGCATTTTCGATTTCTTTGCGGGCAATAAAAAATGGGCATTCACGAAAATAATGGCAATTACGCCCGAGGCAGTTGGCCTTATCGGTACTTAATTTGGCCCACAGACTGTCACTAAGTGATAACTGATGATGGTCACGCAGGCCATCCCAAACATGACTATTCAAAGACTTAGACAGTGCCAGGCACGTAGCCTGTTCCTCACCATTAGCAGGAGCTAATTCATCACCGAGAAAAAGTGATAAATCCCCTTGTCCGGACACATCCGTGCACATCGCCGCAAGATTACGTGGACAAACATACCGCCCGCGCCCAAAGGCACCGGTGAACTTGAGGTCAGGAATAATCTTCTTCAACAGCGGCAAATCTTTACTGTAAATCTGATCCTGCAACGCCACATTTGCGGTACTGACCACCAGCGGCTTGCTTTCTGCCCGGCTGACGGCAATGCCGGGGATCAGATAAGACAGTGTTTTGCCAACACCCGTCGGGGCCTCAATAGCCAAGTGACGGCCTGCGTCGCCGGCCAGTGTTTTTGCCACTTCGGCGATCATCTGGCGCTGTGGAGCACGAGAAATAAAGTCCGGGATCTGCTGCGAAAGAGCCTTATACCACTGACTAATTTGTTCTTTTACTGCTGGGGACAACGCCATGCATATCTTATCTAAACTGAATGTTGCCCTATTGTCCCACACCGTAGCGCTCACGTCAGCCCGAAAGCACTATACCCGTCATACTTCAAGCTGCATGTGCGTTGGCTACGCTCAATCACCCGAATCACTTACAACAGTAAGCTCATCGGGGTTCTCTCTCTTGCCGCTTTCCTGCAACTCGAATTATTTAGGGTATAGATAAGTGTCAGTTTAGTGCAGCTGAAAATGCATAATATTTACGCAAAATCGTAGTTATTTATATTTTGTCATAAATATATCACACAGATGCGGTAAAAATTCTGCGCTGGATGAATTCAGACAGATATTGAATACAGCAAAAAATTCTACTATTCGCGTCTTTTCAAATAAGAGAAACAGGGCATAAATATGAAACGTAATATTCTGTCAATCCTAATACCGGCTTTATTAGTTGCCACTTCTTCACACGCAGCAGAAATCTACAATAAAGATGGTAATAAACTGGATTTATACGGGAAAGTAAAAGCTCTGCATTATTTCTCTGATAATAGTAAAAGTGATGGTGACAAATCTTATGTTCGCCTTGGTTTTAAAGGTGCCACCCAAATCACCGACCAATTAACTGGTTATGGTCAGTGGGAATATAACTTCGCCGCTAACTACGCTGAAAGCCAGGAAACAAAAGACAACAAAACACGCTTAGCATTTGCGGGTTTACGTTACGGTAAATTAGGTTCAATCGATTATGGTCGTAACTATGGCGTATTATATGACATCGCGGCCTGGACCGATATGCTGCCGGAATTTGGTAATGACAGCTACACCAGAACCGATAACTTCTTGACTGGCCGTACGACTGGCGTGGCAACTTACCGTAATACAGATTTCTTCGGTCTGGTTGATGGACTGAAATTCTCCCTGCAATATCAGGGTAAAAATGGCAACGAATCCGACAACACCAATGGCCGTGCAGATGCCACCAAACAGAATGGCGACGGCTTCGGCATGTCTTCCAGCTACGCAATTGGTGCGGGTGTCAGTGTGGGTGCAGCTTATTCTTCATCTAACCGCACCACAGCCCAGAAAGAAGGTCGATTTGGTAAAGGCGATAAAGCTGATGCCTGGACAACTGGCCTAAAATATGATGATAACGGTGTTTACTTAGGTGCAACTTACGCTGAAACCCGCAATATGACACCTATTTCTGGTACTGCGGTTATTAATAATGTTTCAACTGGCGTTAGTGGTTTTGCTAATAAAACTCAGAATATTGAATTGGTCGCACAATATCAGTTCGATTTCGGTTTAAAACCTTCTTTGGCTTATATTCAATCTAAAGGAAAAGATATCGAAGGTGTTGGCGATGCTGACCTGGTCAAATACATTGACATCGGTGCTATATATTACTTCAATAAAAACATGTCAACCTATGTAGATTATAAAATAAACCAGTTGAACAATGATAATAAACTGAAACTGAATACAGATAACGTTGCTGCGGTTGGCCTGGTCTATCAATTCTAATCTGGTGATTTAGCATTATCCTCATTGCTTTATTGTTTGAATGTTTCATCGTGTTTTGTGAATTTATTTTATTAGCAGTCATCACATTTTGCCGGGAGGTCACTCCCGGTTTTTTATTACTTATTAATAATTTATTTATTAATAGGAACAGATAATAACCCGACGTCACGCAGCGCTTCAGTTTTGTACATTTGACTCGCTGTATCGGAAAAATCAGCCTGTTCAATCCCTTTCTGCAATCGATCTTTCTCTTTATCTTCCGCGATAACCCATTGATTATGTTGCAGCGCACGGGTAGATAAAAAAATGTATTCACTCTGTGCTGCCTCAGCGATGGGCATAAAAAGCAGTGCCAACAGTGTCGCCAGGCCGAAATAAGAACGTGTCAGATTAATAATACGCATCCTAATCTGGCCCCCCATCAGCAAACGTATTGCCCCATAACCCACTCACCTTATTCGATAATTGTCATATAGGCTCAGTTGTGTACCCTGATTTTATGCATCATCCCTGAAGCAATTTTTGCTTTCTTGACAAAAGTAGGTTTTGTCACTGCTTATTAAGCCAAGTGGTATTGATTATAAGAATAACTATCTGTTTTAACGAAAATTTTAGACGAAAAATTAAAACGTAAATAAATGATAAAAACCTTTGCTAACGATAGCTATTCTCATGTTTACTGGTACATCTCTATTTTATTGTTCCTTTCCTATTGAATAACTATGCTGAAGCAAAATAGCCGTAATCTGTGGTTGCTGGTCGGTTCACTTTTCACCTTATACTTCGTCTGGGGTTCTACTTATTTGGTCATTCGAATCGGGGTCGAAAGCTGGCCACCGTTGATGATGGCAGGATTACGCTACCTGATTGCCGGGGTATTATTGTTCAGCTTCCTGGCTATTCGTGGTCATGCCCTCCCCACTTTGCGCCAATGGATGGGTGCCAGCACGATTGGTATTTTATTATTGGCTATCGGTAATGGGTTAGTCACCATTGCAGAACACCAGCATGTTCCCTCCGGCATTGCCGCCGTGATGGTGGCAACTGTTCCACTCTTCACTTTGTGTTTCAGTATGTTATGGGGGATGCGGAATACTAAACTGGAATGGTCAGGCATTGCTCTTGGGCTGGTAGGTATTATATTGCTCAATACCGGCAGCAACTTATTAGGCAATCCACTGGGCGCGCTGCTGATATTACTGGCTTCTGCTAGTTGGGCTTTTGGCTCGGTCTGGAGCTCACGAATCGCGTTACCTAATGGGCCGATGTCCGGTGCAGCGCAAATGCTGGTCGCTGGCGTTGTTTTGCTGCTTGCCAGTACGCTAAGTGGCGAAGAACTGACCCAAACTCCCTCGATGGCGGGCATTCTGTCACTACTTTACTTGATTGTTTTTGGCTCAATGCTTGCCATCAGTGCTTATATGTTCCTACTGAAAAATGTCCGCCCAGCGGTGGCAACCAGCTATGCCTATGTAAACCCAGTCGTTGCAGTATTGTTGGGTATTAGTTTTGCCGGTGAAAGTCTCTCTACCCGAGAGTGGTGGGCATTAGCCGTCATTGTTTCTGCGGTGGTTTTGGTCACTTTGGGGAAATTTCTGTTTAAATCTCGTTAATCTCTATGCTCTAAATAACTCGAATCGCAGCTTGAAACATCACGAGCATATACAGCAAGAATGCAACATGGTTGTTTCATTTAGTAAACAGGATATAATTCACGCTATTTAGATAAAAAGTGAAAATAATTATGCTGAGAAAAGCACTCATTATTCTGATTGCAGTTATGGCTCTGAGTTCTTTAGGTGGCGTTTTTCTGGCTGGGTTGAACATTTATACCCGTTCAACAACTCCACATGAAACTGAAACCACGGAATCCAGTCCATTGTCTGATATTGGCCCTGCGGGCTTGTCCAACAATGGTCAGGAATCACCGTAAGCGCCCATCCAATAGCGGTATTTCTGCTGCAAAAAAATCTGCAAGCCCCTGACCCGTTCAGACACTAATGAACTGTGGGGGCATAGTAGATTTAAGGATAAAACTTCCCCCTACCAATGCTCAATGCCCGGCAATTTCACCATCATCACTGATATATTTGCCAGTCATATAGTGCCCCCTGAATATGGCCTTATCCATTGGTTATCATGATCATCAGGACGAGATAAGCTGGCGTAACAGAAATAAAAGCCTATGACAGCATGAACAATACACAATACCAGACCATATTTGCACAGGTGAGTATTTCACTGTTAGTGAAAAAATAATTTAACAAATTGATATTTATACTATTTTTTTTGCTGAGAAGTTCTTCATGACTGGCTGCGTGATTGAAATTTAGGATGGCTGTTTTACTATTGTCTTTATACCTCTGCCTTAGCCTATCTCATCGAGAATCAAGGCTTCCTTATTGCCTGTTTTAAAGGGTTATTACGCCTAATGCAGCAGCCTTTTCTTGCATCTGTTTAATAACGTTATAGGCCGACCAGGGTAATACGCTAAATCCATTGATCAATAATATAGCCTTAGCTGAAGTCGCCGCTGGCGAATTGACTGTAGCTCTGATGGCCTGACGTATCTGGATAAGCTCTTTTTCAGATGTTGTCACCGAAGTAATAAGTGGTAACCCAGGTGCAACGTCAGTTTTCGCGATAATCTTTAACCCGGCAACGGCCGCTGGATTATCACGCTGTAATAATGCGAAGCTAACACAATCTATCGCGGCAATATCTGCTTGCCGTTGTTGAATCATTTCAATTGAACGATAGTGGCTACCCGAGGCTACACGACGCGAAAAGAAACGCCCATTAACCGCCAATGGGGCAATCAAAACACGTAACGCATTATACCCTGATTGGGAGTTTGTGCTGTTGTAGACAACTGTCCGATGACGAAAGTCAGACAATTGCTCGCCTTGTTCGTCGTCACGAACAACCACTAAACTGCGATAATATTCACCAGAACAATAAGGTGATTGATAACTGAATACCCCAACCAACCGTACCTGTTGTTGCAGCTGAGTCACCAGAGGAAAACCACAAGTCTGGCTCAACAGCAGTGTAGGGTCGCGCCAATGCTGTAATAAATCTAAAGGCCAGAGTAACTGTTCACTTACTCCTGACACACCATGCCTACGCAGCTGTTGCGATAATAACTGCCAAAAAGGCCGTACATCTTGTTCCGGCCGAACCCCATACATGGGCAGTGAAATCATTATAGCCACCTACTTAAAAAGAGCAGCAGACTGGAGGATCAGTTATGTTTTACGGCAGGGAGAGATTGTAATTCCCGCCAACGAGACAAACGCCGGTTCCAACGGGTAAAAATCATATCCGTAATAATTGCCAATAAGGCGACTACAATTGCGCCCTGGATAACATAAGCAGTATTAAAACCGCTTAGTCCGATAATAATTGGAGAACCTAGAGTTTTCGTCCCGACAGTTGAAGCGATAGCAGCAGTACCAATATTGATAATGACTGACGTTCGGATGCCCGCGACAATAACCGGTGCTGCCAAAGGCAATTCCACACGCCATAAAATCTGTCGGGCGCTCATCCCCACCCCTTCGGCTACCTCACGGATATCCCTGGAAACAGACTCAATACCCGTAATAGTCCCTTGTAAAATAGGTAATAAACCATAAAGCACTAAGGCAATAATGGCAGGTTTTTCGCTAAAGCCCATCACAGGGACGGCAATAGCGAGTACCGCAACAGGTGGAAATGTCTGCCCCATCGCGACAATAGTTTCTACCACCGAACGAAACTCTTTCCCTGCCGGGCGAGTCACTCCAATACCTGCGCTAACCCCAATGAAAACAGCGATAATACTGGAAATCAGTACTAAAAAAACATGGGCAACCACCAGTGACCAAAATGTATCCTGCATATAAATAGGTCTGTCGAGATCAGGGAATAGCGCCGAAAAAAAACCGCCCAGAGACGTCATACCAAAAACTAAGCCTGCCAGTAAGAGTAATGCCCAACAGAGAGGGTCTTTTAAACAATACAATAATCCTGACTTGAGTTTTTCCAGAGGGATCTCTTTCACATCACCTGTTTTGACAACAGTCGGTTTCATGATCCCCCCTTATCCGCATCAGCTATCAGATCAGCAAAATAAAGCACCCCCAATGATTGCCCATATTCGTCAGCAACCAGTAATTTATCTGTCTGACGCGACACAAACAGGGAGAGTGCTTCACGCAAGCTAGTCGTACCGAGTATTGGTTGTCCAACCAAAGTTTCACCACGCCTGACTCGTTGTTCAGCCCGTCCAAGTGATAACAGCTTGATACCAAGATCACTGCGACCAAAGAAATCACGAACAAAGTCATTAGCGGGTTGAATTAACATTTCAAGAGGTGTCCCTTGCTGAATAACTCGCCCGCCATCCATCAACACTATACGATCAGCCAAACTCAAAGCTTCATCAATGTCATGAGTAACCAAAACAATAGTCCGACCCGATAACTGGTGAATACGGGTAATTTCGAACTGCAATGCTGAACGTGTCACTGGGTCTAATGCACCAAATGGCTCGTCCATCAACAATACTTCTGGATCTGCCGCCAAAGCTCGGGCAACACCTACCCGTTGTTGCTGCCCTCCTGATAATTGATGAGGATAGCGACGAAGAAACTGTTCGGGATCCAGGTGCAATAACTCAAGCAATTCAATAACTCGTTGACGGATTCGCTCCTGAGGCCATTTGAGCAATTGCGGTACGGTGCCAATATTGCGTTCCACAGTCCAATGGGGGAAGAGCCCTATGGATTGGATTGCATAGCCCATGCGACGTCGTATATCTTCGGACTTATAATTACGAATCTCCTCACCAGCAAAATGGATCTCCCCCTCATCATGTTCAATAAGTCGGTTAATCATTTTTAATGTGGTCGACTTACCGGAACCCGAGGTTCCAATCAGCACAGTAAATTCCCCTTTAGCAATCTGTAACGTTAGGTTATCTACTGCCCGTTTGCCGGCAAAATATTTAGTTACCTGATGGAAATGAATCATCGATGCGAAGTATCCATAAAAATAATGATGAATTTAAACAGCGAATCAACTAATACCGCCATCACTATCACGGGGATTACGCCCAACAGCACCAAATCCAATGCACTGCTCAGTAAACCTTGAAATACAATCGCGCCCAATCCCCCCGCCCCAATCAACGCAGCGACAACAGCCAACCCGACGGTTTGCACAGCAATAATACGAACTCCGGATAAAATAAATGGCATTGCAATCGGTATCTGAACCTGAAAGAACAGCTGAGTGCGGGTCATTCCCATCCCTCGCGCCGATTCAACAACACTGTCAGGTACGGCCTCTAACCCAGCAACTACATTGCGTACTAATGGCAATAAAGCATAAAGCACCAGTGCAACGATAGCAGGAGCTAACCCGATACCACTCACCCCATGCTCCGCTAACCAAGGAATAGCCGCAGCCAACCCAGCTAAAGGGGCTATCAGCATGCCAAACAAAGCAATGGATGGAATAGTTTGAATAATATTCAATGTTGAAAAAATGGTGCCTTGAAAGCGATGAGAGCGAAAGCAGAATAGACCAAGGGGAATGCCCAAGAATACGGCAGGTATCAGTGTTGCCAACAGGATTTGAAAGTGTCGCCATAATGCATCATCAAACACATCTTGGCGATTAACGTACTCTTTCATTAATGACAATTGATCAAGTTGCCCGGTTGCCAACAATATTACCACTGGCAGAACTAACAAAACACTCGCCAAACTACGCCAAACAGGATTCACAACCGCACGGGCCAAGCTATCAACAGCAATCAATATGCTCATCCCACTCATCAACCAAAATCCACTACCGAGTGACGTGCGCGCGAGGCTTTCTTCGCTACCAGCAAGTTGTGTAGCTGTTGTTCCAGCCAGTAACAACAGGCTGAACAACAGTATTTCGGCTATCAAAACTGTTGACCAAAACACCACAATATTTTGTTTAAAGAATGCAAAAGCAGATAGCATCAGTATCGGCACTAACAGCCACCAAACAGGCCCTGCTATCAATGATATTAATGAAATACCCTGACCAGAGATCAACCGATTCGGTGCATGGCTCACAAAAGAAAAGCCTACCCCCGATAAAATCATTAAAAGAACCAGCGCCAGCAGAACTCGGTTTTTTACAACCATAAACCCCATCTCCCTGACAGGTAATCTTTTTATAACAATAGATTACCTGTTTATTCGATGGCGCTATAGGCGATAAAATAAATACCTATAGCACCATCCCAGATATACATCACTATCCTTTAACAAACCCTTTTTCTTTCAGATAATTAGCAGCAACTTTCTTCGCATCCTGACCTTCTACTGCAATGCGAGCATTCAGTTTTTGTAGGGTTGCACTATCAAGTGTGGCAAATACGGGATCAAGCAAAGCAGGAATATTAGGATGCGCTTTCAATGTGGCTTCACGAATTATTGGGGTTGGTGCATAGATAGGTTGTACACCTTTAGTATCTTCCAATGTTCGTAGCCCTAATGCAGCGACCGGACCATCAGTTCCATACGCCATGGCGGCGTTAACTCCAGAGGTTTGCTCAGCAGCCGCTTTAATTGTTACCGCCGTGTCACCACCAGCCAATGACAGCAGTTGGTCTTGATTTAATGTGAAACCGTATGCTTGTTGGAAAGCTGGCAGGGCATCAGGCCTTTCAATAAATTCAGCTGAGGCAGCCAATTTGAATTTGCCCCCCGCATTTATCCATTTACCTAAATCATCTAATGTTTTCAAATTATTCGCATCAGCTAGATCCTGACGAACAGCAATGGTCCAAGTATTGTTCGCTGGCGCAGGTGAAAGCCACACCAACTTATTCTTCTCATAATCCAATTTTTTTACTTTTTCATAGCCTGCTTTTGCATCTTTCCACGCAGGGTCTTTTTCATCAGAGAAGAAAAAAGCACCGTTACCCGTGTATTCAGGGTAAATATCAATCTCACCAGCGGTGATAGCTCCACGCACCACTTTGGTAGTGCCCAACTGGGATTTATTGGTTGTTTTAATTCCATTAGCATCAAGAACCTGCACTATAATATTGCCCAGCAATGAGCCTTCAGTATCAATTTTTGAGCCAACACGGACAGTATCAGCAGCCTGTGATGCTCCGCCTGACACAGCCAATATTACTGTGGCTAACGCAAAAATCCGGCTACGGGTTAGGGTCTTTGCCATGCTTTACCTCTATGTGCTCAAGGGTTAATGAAAGTTATCTCGTTAATGTCTGTAAAACGCCGATACTAACAAGGCATAAAACCAAAACCATTAACAAATCAGCAATCATATTAGATTTAGTCAAAAACAAACCAAATAACCAATTGATATTAAATATATTATTCAAGCCACACTAGGCTAGAAGGCTAATCTATCTTATGCATAACAGTATGATAGCTAAGTATTTAAAAGAATTTTGCTGATAAGATTAACCGTTAAGATTACACAAATAGCTGTATATAACAACAGTAAAATACGGGTCGATGAAAACAAGTCCTATGGTTTTATAGGTATCCCAGCGTCCTCGCTTTCACTTTGAGCGGCGCTTTAGACTGACTCGGGCCGCCTATCTCCACTGTCAATCACAGTGTCTCGTATACTCTCAGTCAGAGCTTTATTTTCACTATCGTAAAAGGGATGGATTTCTATCTCCAAAGCTGTAAAAACAAATGCTTCGAACCATTCAGTATAGCCGTTCACCACGAATTGCTCGCTGCGATGCTGATATTGGACTCGACTTTCCAGATAAATCTGGCGTAACCCATACCAAGGTAAAGCAGGTAAATCATGATGGACCAAATGATAGTTGAGGTTTAAAAATAGTAGACGCCACGGCCATGCCGCCTCATTTAAGGTAGAACGTGCTGCGCTATTTTCAGCTGCACGATGCTCAAAAAAGGATCTAACTTTGGTCAGGCTAAGTGCTGGATAGCTAATCACCAAAATATAGAAAATAGCCGAAATACCATAACCAGCCATCCAGTGAAACAATAAGCCAAGTAAACCAAAATGAACCAACCACATCGTAATGGCAGGGCGATCGCCAGTAATAAATGCACTGATTGCGCTGCGAATAGTATCAATGATATCCAGTGCTGGCCCTAGAATTAATCGGCCAATAAAAGTATTGCTAATACGCACAATGCTTTTGAATAATGGCGGCAAACGCTGCCATTGTTCTGCAGTGTAATAATAGCACTCTGGATCTTTTTCTGGGTGAGTCAAGTCTTCGTCGTTGTGGTGCTGAATATGGGAATCACGATAAAGACCATAGGGATACCAAACTGCTAATGGCAAAGTGCCTAATAGTTGATTAAACCGTCGCCAGCGAGTTGGATGACCGTGGATCAGTTCATGTTGTAACGACATATACCACGCGCTTAATAATATTAGCAATGTACTACCAAGCACCAAGCCTAATTGCTGCCAATAGATAACGCAGGCAAACCAGCCAGTATAAATAATCCCAATCAATATCCAGGTAGGCAATTCCAATCGCCATATCCAAGAACGAGATAACAATTTTATCCGCGCTCGTTGCTGCTCGCCAAGGTAATAAGCGACTCCGGCTTCACGGTGATTCAATTTGGTATCAGCAGTAGACATATTAAAGGCTCATACTTGGCATAATTCCAGCCAGTATCAACTTAATAATCTCTGCTGTTAACTAACTTAAAATACTATGTAAATCTGAGAATGAGATAATCATCCTATATAATGATGTAACAGAGGTCGAAAAGCATTGAGCTATTGTCAACCATATCAGTCTTCTACTACATTAACCCAGCACAACTCTTCTGCTGAAATAGCAATAGCATCTAGCACTTTGGAGACTTTCCAACCTTCTTCGAAATCTGGCCACATACGATCTCCAGCAGCAATTCCGTTAATCAAATCACGGATTTCGACCGTTTTTTGGTCGTTAAATCCAATACCATGCCCAGAACTCACACAAAATGCTGCGTAGTCCGGATGTAATGGCCCTGTAAGCAATGTTTTAAATCCTTGCCTGGACTGAGGTTCATCATGACGATAGAGTTGTAATTCCGCCATGCGCTCTTGGGAATAACTAATTGTGCCCTTAGTTCCCGTGACCACATAGGTCAAACCCATTTTACGGCCACATGCAATACGTGATGTCTCTATGGTCCCCATTACTCCATTAGCAAAACGCACGAGTGCTCCTGCCTGATCTTCATTTTCTACCGTCCGTAACAAAGAGGGATTTTTCGGGTCGGGCCGCTGTTTAATGACTGTCTGCATATCCCCACATACACTTGTGATATCACCTACCAGATAATGGGCCATATTGACTATATGGGCGGCTAAATCGCCCAATGCTCCTAACCCTGCCTGCGCCTTAGTACAATGCCAATCTAACGGTGTCTGCGGGTCTGCCAGATAATCTTCATTATGAGTGCCGTAAAAATGCACGATCTCGCCAATCTCGCCATTGGCAATAATCTCCCGTGCTAACTGACTGGTGGGATTCTTTATATAGTTAAATCCCACCAGCGTTTTCACACCTTTTTCACGTGCCGCTTCAGTCATTTCTTTGGCATCTGCTGCATTAAGAGCCAGAGGTTTTTCGGAATAAACATGCTTGCCATGGCTTATAGCCGCGAGAGCAATTTCCTTGTGTAAGAAATTTGGTGCACAAATATCTACTACATCAATAGCTGGGTCGGCTACCAATTCTTGCCAATTTGCAGTCGATCGGGAGAAACCAAACTCAGCAGCACGTTGCCGGGCCAATTCTGGCGTGACTTCTGCCAGCATTTCTAATATCGGTACCCCCTTTAAAGGAAAAACAGTCGCAACCTGTGCATAAGCAATGGCATGGCAACGACCAATATATCCGGTGCCGATAAGGCCAATTCGAACCTTTTGCATTTTATTTCCTCGTCTGGTTAAGATTAACTCCACACCAAAAAACTTTGCATGTTAAAGGTTATACGAAATTAAAATTTCACCTTCAAGTGTAAAATGAAATTAAAAATCCTTTTTGCGAGCCAGTACAATTAATCGGTAAAATCCAATGAAAACTTGCATTAATAAGTATTAAATCTCACCATCTAGCTCACAAAACTAAAGTATAAAAAACAAAAAATGAATTATTAATTTTCTTTCATTATAAAAATGAAAGAAAACCTCAATTTTAGAGGCACTACGCATCACTGATAACTCAAGGTTTCAATACCGTCATTTCGTTATATAGTAAGCACTGCAATGAAGCATTTAACTAAGCTGCTTCTGTATAACTTCGACAGGAAATTTGCGATGAACTCACCTTTTCTGGTAACACCACGATGGCTGGCAGATCATATTAATGATATCGATATCACTATTCTGGATGCCAGAATGTCACCTCCGGGACTGACCCCTAAAAGAAATATTCAGGCCGAGTTTGAACAAGGGCATATTCCTGGGGCTGTTTACTTTGATATTGATGCAGTTGCAGATAACAGCACCGGTTTACCTCATATGTTGCCATCCCCACAAGTATTCAGTGAGATGGCTGGTCAACTAGGGATCAATGAGCAGCAAACCCTAGTCATTTATGATGATGGCAATTTGTTTTCAGCACCGCGAGTTTGGTGGACATTCCGTATATTTGGTGCCAAAAAAGTATATATATTGGCTGGTGGCTTTAGTGGGTGGCAGCAAGCAGGTTTTACATTAGAGAGCGGCCCGACACACCCAACACCTCAAACCTTCAAAGCAATATTCAATGGCGCCGCAGTCAAAAGTGTTGATGAAGTTTTAGCCGCACTAGAAAACAATGAAATACAAATTATAGATGCTCGCCCGGCTGGTCGATTTAAAGCACAAGATCCAGAGCCGCGTCCCGGCCTGCAGTTGGGCCGTATTCCCGGTAGTATTAATGTGCCTTGGGGAAGCCTGATTGAAAATGGCAATCTGAAATCACCACAAGAACTGAAGAGTATTTTTGCCACCCTAGGTGTGGACTTGGCCAAACCTATTATTACCAGCTGTGGCTCAGGGGTTACGGCTGCGGTGATTGTCCTGGGATTAGCTGCAGTAAATGCAACATCGGTATCTTTATATGATGGCTCTTGGGCCGAATGGGGATCATCAGATTCTCTACCAATCGATAACACTCGACTACCATAAAGTCACTTAAATAGTAGACAGGACACGGATACTATCAAGCTCGATATTAGTGCCCTGTCCTCCTACTCTAAATAAAAATCGAACAAAGTTTGAATTCCTAGATATTTCTATTCCAAATATTATTACTATGAAAATAATCTCGTAACCTCTCATTAGCCGTATGCAAGTCAATATATAGTGTGAAATACTTTACCGTCCCACGACTCTCGAAAAATAGATATTCATCAACAGGAACGAGGATTACATTTAATTAAAAAAGGCAGAGAAATTGATATTTTAAATGCATTAAACTATAAAAAATATATTTAAATAAAAAAGGAATAGCATAATACCACTCCTTTCTTACTTGCAATTAACATTGGCCTTTTATATCAAAATAATTACTTTTATTTTTTAGGGCCACGGATACGCAATGTCAAACCTTTCAGGAAATAACGCAATACCTGATCACCACAAGGGCGGAAGTTTTTGCTGCCTTCTTTACGGAACAATGCATTTAACTCAGGCTTAGATACTGGGAATTCGACCGCGTTGAAAACATCGTGCATATCGGTATCTTTCAATTCAAATGCCACACGTAGTTTTTTTAGCACTATATTGTTCGTAATGACTGGCTCTACCGCTGGCGCAGGGAACTTGTCATCCTTACCACGTCTAAAGAAAATCAGGCCATTGAGGAAATGTGCCATCACCAGGTCAGGACAATCCTGATATCCAGCTTCGTCTTCTTTTTTAAGAAAATTAACGACATCCGCATTGTCCACGTCAAAATCAGCCAGCTTAATGATCTCTGTTATCTTGGTATCGTTTACGTTAAGCATATAGCGAACACTACGGAGCACATCGTTGTTGATCATATTACTGCCCTATTCCTATTATTTAGATTAGGCGCGCGCGAATATCGCAAGAAAAAAATCGTCTTTAACGCCTAGCGGGCAGTATTGTATAGATCAACACCGATTTTCTCAATGTAAATCTGGCTGATAATAAAAATACACATATAGCAAAAATTGAAAACCATGACATATAATTATTTATTAGTTATTTCTAATAAATAACTAATAAGGGTAAGAGATAAACAAACAATAAACTTAACCATTAAAATACATATTAAGTCTTAGCTTTAATATTATTAGTTGGTTGATAAAGTAGAATTTCCTCACCAATAATATATTTCTTCCGTAAAGTGGAAGAAACTTTATCCATGATCATTACAATGACAACCATTATTAAAGTAATAAACATAACAACATCCCAATTCCATAGTCTCATATTCTCAGCATAAACTAAGCCTATACCGCCAGCGCCCACAAAACCTAATACTGCGGCCGAACGGGTATTGGATTCAATCTGATAGAGGCTGAGAGCTAAAAAGGTGGGAAAAGATTGAGTGAAAATGCCAAAACGCTGTTTTTGTAATGCATTAGCTCCCAGAGCAGTTAAACCGCGATTAGGTGATTTATCTACCGCTTCATGCCCTTCTGCATAGAGTTTACCGAGTAAGCCCATATCTTGCATAATAATCGCCAGCACCCCAGCAAGTGGCCCCATCCCGACAGCACGGACAAAAATCAGCCCCCAGATCGCCATATCAATACCACGGAAAATATCCAAGAAACGGCGCACGACAAATGAAATAAGGCGTAAACCCGGCGTCGACATCACATTTCGCGCAGCCAAAAATGAAAGAGGCAAAGCAATCAAGGTTGCAGTGATTGTTCCGGCAAAAACAATTGCTAAGGTAATAAAAATCTGACCGAAGTAATATCTAAATGGCCAATTAACAAAATCATGCCAGACAAACATCCGTAAAAAATACCGGCTTATTTGCTGGCTACCATTAACAAATGTCTGCCAGGGAATACCAAAGGTTTTGAAGAAAAAAAGATAATATAAAAAAATGCCTACAGCAATTATCGTGACCGATTTTATATACCGTTTTTGCTGTAAGAAAATCTGCGGATGCTGTTGTTTCACTATTGCCAGCTGCTCGGCGCTCAAGTGGTCTGTCAACATTATGACACGCCCTCTACAACTCGTTTGCGTAATTTACCGGATGTATAATCCAGTAACGAAACTACAATAATAATCAGTAATAATGTCATACTCACCTGATCATAACGATCCAGTTTTATTGAGGTCATCAACTCCTGACCGATTCCCCCCGCCCCCACCAAACCCAAAATGGTCGATTGGCGAAAATTAATTTCCAACCGCATAAAACTATAGGAAAGAAATATGGGTTTTACTTGTGGCCAAAGCGCAAAACGCATCCGTTGTAATTTACCGGCACCACAAGCAGCAAGACCGCGAACAGGTTTATCTGATGCAGTTTCCAATGACTCGTAAAACAACTTAGTTAAGCTACCAATAGTATGTAATGCCAACGCCAAAAAACCGGGAATAGCCCCAATACCAAAAGCCATGACGAACATCACCGCCCATGCCAATTCTGGCATAGTGCGTAAAAAGGCAACAAAGGTGCGAATAGATAATCTCAACCACGATGGACTATGAGTATTATTCGCTGCTAAAAAGGCAAAAATAATAGCAACCATAACCGACAAAATCGTCGATGCCACCGCCAGTTGTAGAGTTTCCCAGATTAGCGGTAACTGAATTGGCAGACGATAACCCCAATAAGCCAAGGAGCCTTCCGTATGACCATCTGCAAATAATTTATGCCAATGGAGTACGGGAATAGTTTCAACTAGATAATCAAAAAAATGCGGAATAGAAATAAAAATAGTATGTAAATTAAACTCAGCAATATTTCCTGCACCAAGATAGATAATTGCCAGCATCAATGACCAAATCAACGTTTCACGTTTTTGTTTAGCGCGAACCTTTTGATAGTAATAGTTAAAGTCTGTATTCAAAATTAGCTACCACCTAAAAATGATAGCCCAGATAAACCAGAGCTATCATATTTTATCCGCAGGACCGACTTAACGGTCGCCTTTGGTTAATTCGCGCTTCATATCAATAATAGTTTGATACTCGCTGAGTGATGTTTCACCAATATGCTGTTTGCCACCCATCGCTTTGATGAAACAACCATGATCTTCTTTATCCAGTTTTTTAACCGCAGCCACTAGCTGCGCTTTAAACTCAGGTGGCAAAGCACCGCGGACTAAAATCGGACCATTAGGAATAAGGGGAGATTCCCAGATAATACGGAGCTGCTTCATTAAATCTGGATGATCCATACGAATCATGCGGGTAAATGCGCCGCTAGTATATCCAGTATTATAATCACCGATCATCGATGCCCAAGTTACTGCACCGTCAAATTGGCCATTAATGACCCCAAGAATATCTTGCTCATGCCCGCCAGAGAATGTCACGCTAGAGAAAAAATTGTTATATTTGTTATCTGGTGTCCCGCCTAATTTCTGTTTAAATATCTGATTGGGGATCAAGAAACCAGAGGTTGAATCTGGGTCAGCAAAGCCAAATGCTTTACCCTTTAAGTCTTCAATCTTCTGATAAGGGCTATCTGCTTTTACGACGACGACAGAGTGATAGCCGCGAGATTGGTCAGTATCATCAATAGCAATACCTACAATATCAACAGCTTTAGGATCTTTGATATAAACAGAAGCAAAAGAGGAAGGAGACATACTTAATACCAGGTCAATCTTTCCACCTAACAAACCTTGAATAACGCCGGAGTAATCAGATGCGTTATGCAAATTTGTTTTAACATTTAATTCCTTCTCTAAGAATTCCTTAACACATATATTATCGCCAATTTGCTGTGTTGCATTCTGCCCGCCAAGGATACCCAGATTAATTTCTTTTGGTGCATCCGCTGCTGTGGCATTAAATATCATTACACTTGCCACTAATGAGGTAAGACAAAGTACTTTCTTCATTAAAATAACCTATTCTGATAAAGGGATAAGTGGGAGTTAATGCAAAAGCTCAGGTGATTCGTCACTATATATATCCTGAATAATGGTGTCATTTAGCATAGAGGGATGACCGTCAAAAATAACTCGCCCATGAGCAATACCAATAACTCTAGTACAATAATCTTTCACTAAATCGACAGAGTGTAAATTAACAACCACCGCAATATCATTTTCACTTATTTTCTGTAATGTATTCATAATACGAGTCGTATTCTTAGGGTCCAAAGAAGCGACAGGCTCATCAGCCAATAATATTTTTGGGTTTTGCATCATGGCACGGCAAATAGCAACACGCTGCATTTGTCCACCCGAAAGGTTTTCTGCGCGTTGCAAAGCATGCGGCAGCATATTAAGCCACTGTAATAATTCGATGGCTCTGGCGCGATCCTGGTCCGCAAATATCTTAAAAAATGATTTTAGCGTGGAGGTGTAACTGAGGCGACCTAATAAAACGTTAGTTATAACATCAAGGCGAGGAACCAAACAGAAATCCTGAAAAATCATACCACATTTAGCTCGCCATTTACGCATCTGCTTTGTCGTCAAGGCGGCTATATTTTGTGTTTCGTTATTATCATGGTAATTAATAATTTCACCAGCACTACTGGGAATAGTGCCATTTAAAACATGTAGTAACGTAGATTTACCAGCACCAGAGCGACCAATTATTGCGACGAATTCACCCGCATGAAGCTCAAAATTAATATCATCCAGAACTCGGTGTTGTGACTTATACGCCTTAACCAAACCTTTAACAGCAAGTACCTTTTTACGCGGTTCTGACACCGCAGCTGGGTAATCAGCCATAGTGAGTTTGCATAATGCCTGGCCCATGTCATATTTCTCATATTGCCTTTAGTCATGTGCCATTAACGAATATTTTTATTACATATTGATGATATTTTTATGAGAGAAAGGTGACAAAATTTAGCCACCTTTCTTATATTCTTGATGAGCGAGCATTTTCTTGTTTAATGCTTATTTAGTCAAAAAATAATTATTTAAAATCACTATAATAAGCACCTGAAAAGTTGCTAACTTCTCAACTTTCGATAGACAAGCAGCACAACCAGTGAGCCAATAACCGCCACCACAAAGCTACCAAGGTTAAATCCATCAACCTTACCCATCCCAAAGAAAGTACTAATATAACCACCAACTAACGCACCTACCACACCAAGGATTATAGTCATAATAAAACCACCGCCATCCTCTCCTGGCATAATCCATTTAGCTAAAATCCCAGCGATAAGACCAAAAATAATCCAAGATAGTATGCCCATAAACACCTCCATAAAATTAATTTTCACTGATAGCTGGCTTGCCTATCTCACTTATTACAAACTTAACATTACGGCCTTAAACCACTATCGTCATAGTTAAGTTAAGACCCGAATAACAAAATCTGCAAATCAGATCTGTCATGTCCAGTTGAAATTAAATAATGGACTCACGGGGTGAAAAAATATGATTAACCCCCTGTTGCTGTAGCTTTTTCAGCAAATCATACCCGCCATTCGGCACACTATGGGAAAATTCTCTTTCGCTGGCAAAAATGGGGCTGGCCCAATATATATTAACCGGGTCATCTTGCTGGAGAGGCAATATTAGGCTGTCTGCATTAGCATAAAGCTTTGATGACAAGACATAACCCTCATACCCTTGAGGGGCGACTTCTGATTCCAATGTATGCCCCTCCCCCAGCCAAGTTATTTTACTCCAAGGTACATGAGCAAAACCTGCCAACGCACTAGCCATATGGATAGCATTGTCCTCATTAACAAATTGGCTATCAATCGCTATAGCCATTTCGAAACGCCGATATTTAGCAGCATCGTCATTAAATAATATTTCGACCCATGGTTGGGGACGAATACTAACCCCCAACGTCAGAAAGTAATATATTCCCTCTTTTTCGTGCTGTGAGATAGCCATAGGCGGCCACTTACCTTGATCGATGGCATAATATTTAACCGATGGACCACAGTGTTGTTCATAGCACTGAATATACTCAGCCTGCAATGCAGGCCATGGATTCCCTTCCTCCTGCTGCCAAACCCGCCAAAATTGGCGAGTATTTTGTGCATGAGTATATTGGGGGTTAGTAGAAGCAGACCCTAAAGGTAATGTTAGCGGATTGTCTTTAATACAACTGGCAGAATAACAAACAGAGTGATCAATATATAAGCTCCACCCGGGAATAATCGCCAGTAATTGCCCCTGATACCATAATGCTGCGCCATCATCACTTTCTGACCAGATAATCGAAATAAACTGTGCATCAAGTTCAGCCTCGCCAGCTACATTACGGCAAAACTCTGCCGCCAAACGCGGAGCTAGTCCTTGTTCAAGGGCGGTATTATCAGCCGATATTGGAGCTGCGACCAAATTTCTCACCCAGCAAGCGCGGACGGGGAAACGTTCTTCAAATGCTTCTTGCGGATAAATATAGAAGTAGACAACCCGTTGGTCTTGTTGCACCACAGCTACTAATGTCTGGTTTTCATTACTGACTTCGGCCAGTACCTCAGATTCTTTCATATCGCCTCAACTCTATCGGCAAAGGATTTCAGGCTAAACACGCTGTATTGCATGCCGTAAAATAAGTCTATTAGCGGGAGTACACATAATCTTATGCCAATAACTCTATACTGAATAATATAAAAAGGTGATCATAAAAACTCAGTGATAGTGTAAAACGACTTATCCCTTTAAATCATCAGCAAAAGTCTCAAAAATTATCAGTATCAACATGAGTATCTAAACACATATTTTTATAACTGATTCAATATGTTCCTACAGAAGCAGACTCTAATGAGGAAGTATGGCCT
Source organism: Yersinia rochesterensis (assembly GCF_003600645.1). NCBI lineage: Bacteria > Pseudomonadati > Pseudomonadota > Gammaproteobacteria > Enterobacterales > Yersiniaceae > Yersinia > Yersinia rochesterensis. The sequence goes on along the minus strand of NZ_CP032482.1, from coordinate 1,510,802 downwards.
AAAGATTAATAGCCAATAGTTGATAGTCTACCGTCTGTTTTCACGCTAAAATGCAAACATTGTTTCTCGTAGAATTGAAGGCTGATATGGCATATATACCGAAGAACTACGCGCGTCTAGAAAGTGGGTATAGGGAGAAAGCATTAAAGATTTTTCCGTGGGTTTGCGGTAAATGCTCACGAGAATTTGTTTATTCCAACCTGCGAGAACTAACAGTTCACCATATTGACCATGACCATAGTAATAACCCAGAAGATGGCAGCAATTGGGAGATGCTATGTCTTTTTTGTCATGACCATGAACACTCTAAATATACAGAAGCAGACCTGTATGGCTCGACGGTGATTGCCGGGGATGATGCGCAGAATGATCAGGGTGTTGCCACCCATAATCCATTCGCCAATTTGAAGTCTTTGATGAAGAAATAAACCTATTTGGCCGTGATACGCAGAGCGGCCAAGACTTTATAATGACAAATCATACAATAGTTAGAAACCGAGCAATTGCCGGTATGAACGGTTTTCTTGTTGTTCTACTAATAATCCCAATCCGTTAGCTAACTCTCGGCATTCTGCCTTAAGATTATCAAGAGCAGCAAAATCATCAGTCATGATGGCTATTTCAGCAAAATTACCTAACTCCGCCAAACTATCAACCGTAACGTGGAACTTCCCAATAAAATAGATGCTACGTTGTTTTTCTAGTGTAAACGCGGGTTGATACCCTAGCGTTGACAACATGCTCTTCACTTTATCGATATCTTCAATATTGCTCGCTTCACAGCGTTCCGTACCCGGCCCCTTGACTATCCATAAACGAATACCTGATGGATTCATTTCGCGTAAAAGCATACTGATCTGTTTAGCCGCTAAATCGCCACCATTAGCTTCCAGATAGATATCTTTTTCATGATTATTGACAGTAAATGGCACTGCTTTATGTATTGCTAACTGTTCATGTAATTGAGTGAGGTTCGATACTTGAAACTTCAACTCAACTTCATATTTACCCACAAAATGCTCACTCATAAAATACCTTATTAATTAGCGTAGTTCTTGTATCCGATCCTATACCTCATCGCGTAATGATCAAAACTCTTATCAAGATATTAAAGGGCGAATCCATCACTATCCTCTGTCTTGCCCTCTCAATTAATCATCAGAGTTAGTAATGTTTAAAACACAGTAATGTGAATACTGAATGCTTTTTAAGCAAAAAAAATGTGAGTAAACTCACAAAGTACACGTTTTATCAGGAAAGCATGCCGCCCCTCATGTTTACTTCATTGCACCAAAATAGCTGTTTCATATCGGACTGAACGCGGGTGTGAGGTCCAACGCTATAAAAAGTAAATGTCATTACAGGGAGCCGCACGAATGAATCACTCTTATGATGAAAAAACGCAAACCTTACTGACTCAATTACAACATATCGTAGGCGCGCGCTACTTATTGACTGGCAAACGACAAACTGAACGCTATCGTTCGGGCTTTAGGTCAGGGGCAGGTTCTGCCCTCGCTGTTGTGTTCCCCTCTACATTGTTACAGCAATGGCAGTTGCTGCAAGCCTGTGTTGCAGCCGATACTATCGTTATAATGCAAGCGGCTAATACAGGGCTGACTGAGGGGTCGACCCCTAGTGGTGATGATTACGACCGCCCCATTGTTATATTAAATACATTGCGCCTTAATCAAATTCAGCTACTCAATGATGGTAAACAAGTCATTGGTTTTCCTGGTAGCACATTGAATCAATTGGAAAAACGCTTAAAACCTTATAATAGAGAGCCTCATTCCGTCATTGGCTCTTCCTGTATTGGTGCTTCCGTCATCGGAGGTATTTGCAATAATTCAGGTGGTTCATTGGTTCAAAGAGGCCCTGCATACACGGAAATGGCGCTATTCGCACAGATTGATGCACAAGGTGAATTGCAATTAATTAACCACTTAGGAATTTATTTAGGCGATACACCAGAAGAGATTTTACAATGCTTGGAGCGAGGCAATTACCCTGTCAGTGATATTGATCAGGGTACCCAACAAGCATCCGATCATGAATATGCGACGCGAGTGAGAGATATTGATGCGTCAACACCGTCACGTTTTAATGCCGATCCACGGCGTCTCTTTGAGGCCTCTGGATGCGCAGGTAAATTAGCTGTATTTGCTGTTCGGTTAGATACATTCCCCAGTGACAAACAGCAGCAAGTTTTCTATATCGGTACCAATCAAACTCAGGTCTTAACTGAGTTACGGCGTGCTATTTTACGTGACTTCAAACATTTACCCGTTGCTGGCGAATATATGCATCGCGATATTTTTGATATTGCAGAAGTGTATGGCAAAGATACATTTGTGATGATCAACAAAATGGGCACCAATAGCATGCCGCGTTTTTTCACCTTAAAAGGTAAAATTGATGCCCGCCTTAATAAGGTTCCCTTTCTAATAGATCATTTAACTGACCGTATTATGCAAGGTTTCAGCCAGGTACTCCCCAATCATTTACCCAAGCGTCTTAAGAGTTACCGTAGTAAATATGAGCATCACTTGATGCTGAAAATGTCAGGTGAAGGGATAGCTGAAGCACAGCAATTTTTAAAAGATTTTTTTGCCACGGCCGAAGGTAATTTTATTACCTGTACTGCTGATGAAGGTAAAAAAGCTTTTTTACATCGTTTTGCCGCGGCAGGAGCGGCTATTCGTTATCACGCAGTTCATGCCGATAAAGTAGAAGATATACTGGCACTGGATATTGCTTTGCCGCGTAATGAGGAACAGTGGTTTGAGACGCTACCACCCGAAATAGATCAATGTCTGGTCGCCAAACTCTATTATGGTCATTTTTTTTGCCACGTTTTCCATCAGGATTACATCGTGAAGAAAGGGGTCGATACGCACGCCCTAAAACAAAAAATGTTGGCGCTTCTGAATGACAAAGGGGCGGAATACCCAGCTGAACATAATGTCGGGCACCTCTACATAGCCAAGCCGGCATTGAAGGCGTTTTACCAGCAGATCGATCCTACTAATAGTTTTAATCCAGGGATCGGCAAAACCTCGAAACTTAGATATTGGCAGACAAAATAACTGTGTTGAGGACGGATATCTGACAAATTAAAATAACTTAAGCATTATCCGAATTCCTGCAACATACCGTATGAATTCTTCCAGACAAACTATAGTCATAGTCTGACACCAACGAAAGTTGGTGTGGCTATCACATGTTGGTTTTGATACGGAGTCTGGGAGAACAAATGAAAATAATACTGTGGATTATTGCGATCATTTTTATTGTCGGTTTATTGACCATTACTGGTGTATTTAAACTGATTTTCTAATTGTTATCAGTAAGGCAATAGCTATTAATCCAATACTATAGGCAGAGTTGCAGGCTGGTTGCAAACTCTGCCTTTCAGTGACTATTACTGTATTTATTCAGTCACTTGAGCTAAACGCCCTTGAGCATCTTTTTGCTGACGATAACTTTTTGCGGCCCCAGGAATGGGTGCAGCCTTGCCAGTTTCCATCCAACTGCGCAGACGGTTCGCATCCGCAAAATGAGTATATTTGCCAAAAGCATCCAAAATAACCAATGCAACAGGGCGATTACCAATAACAGTACGCATTGCCAGACAATGCCCGGCCTGATTGGTAAAACCGGTTTTAGTCAGCTGAATACTCCATTTATCGTTATAAACCAGATGGTTAGTATTGCGGAAAGGCAACGTATAATTGGGGTCACGGAACGTAGCCATTTTCTCGGTCGTGGTACTTAATTGACCAATAAGTGGGTATTGTTTGGACGCTATCAATAATTTAGTGAGGTCACGCGCCGTCGACACATTATTGATCGACAGACCGGTCGGCTCGACATAGCGAGTTTTCGTCATTCCTAGCGATTTAGCTTTTGCATTCATCGCCTTAATAAAGGCGTTATATCCACCGGGGTAATGATGAGCCAAACTGGCTGCTGCGCGGTTTTCCGACGACATGAGTGCCAGCAACAGCATATCTTTTCGGCTAATTTCACTGTTCACTCGAACCCGAGAAAATACCCCTTTCATTTCTTTGGTTTGATGGATATCAACCGAAATAATCTCATCAAGCGGCAACTTGGCATCTAATACCACCATTGCTGTCATCAGTTTGGTGATTGAAGCAATCGGCACAACTTCATCTGCATTGTTGGCATAAATGACTTTATTTGTTTGTAAATCAACAACCATCGCGCTCCCCGAAGCCAATTCAAGAGGGGCCTTTCCTTTAACTTCATTGCCTCCGCCACTCGCTATCGCGGCAGGGACGACACTGATAGAAGTAGATAAAAGCAAGAAACTTAATAGTGCAAAACGGATTTTCACATGCATGTTAGTCAGCTTAAATAGGTTGTGTGGAGACATTATGGTTGATCCGGCGCATTATAAATTACAGTAATGCCCTACGCACCACACATTCTTAAAATGATTGTTACAAAGATTAAAACTGCCTAATCACTGCTCAACAGTAAACATTTCAGAAAGAAAACAAAGCCGAAATTATGATAATGACTATTTTGAAAGATAGTTTTTGTTTATAAAACAATCAACATGAAACGGTAGGCTAGCTTCTGCTGTCAACATTAAATCTTAGTAAATGTATCACCGGACATTTTAATTAATCAAAATAATCTCAACGGTGTATCAATAATGAGAAAAAAAATATGTATTAGATTAAATATCACCCTATACTTGCCAACATAAATTTTTAGATAAATCTAATTTTTAGGTGCTTATATGGGAACAACAATTTTTGGCATTCTCTTCGGAGTATTTTTAATCGCAGCGGGCCTTGCTGACATTCATGATGAAAACTTGGCATCTTTGACATTTTGGGTTGATGCGTTGCTGATTTTTGTTGGGGCAGTATTCCTATTAGGTATTGCTAAATTTATCGGCCGCAAGAAAAAGTAACCTCCAGTTCTTTATCAAAAAAGGCGCTTAAAGCGCCTTTTATTTGCGTTTACCTTACGCCAAATCTGTCATCACCCGTTGAGCAATTTCAAAGTAAATAATCAGGCCAGTGCCATCAATAAAGGTCGCAATAAAGGGGGCCGACACCACCGCAGGATCTATCGATAAGCGCTTTAATACCATCGGAATAATGGAAGAGATAATAGCGCTCCATACTGTGATAGCAACGACAGTTAAGCTCACGACGATAGTGACTTCCATTCCTACCCCAAGGAACCAGGCGCGGATCCAAGCAGCTAAACCAATAGTTGCCGCGACCATTAGAGAAGTAGAAACCTCTTTACGCAATACTGCGCCGATATTGCGTAAACTAACTTCACCTAATGCCATCGCTCGTACTAAAGTGGAGGTAATTTGTGTTCCACTGTTCCCACCCGTACCAATTAATAATGGGATAAAAAATGCCAAGGCAATAGCGGCTTCGAGTTGTTCCTCAAACGCTTTTAATACCGTTCCAGTATAAGCCTCTGCGACAAATAGTAGTAATAACCAAACAACCCGTTTGCGCCATAATGTTACTGGGCTGGTTTGTAAGTATGGCTCATCAAGAGGAAAACTAGCGCCTTGTCTTTGGGCATCATCGGTATTTTCATCTTCAATCAACTCAGCAATATCTTGAGCCCTTAATACTCCCATTAATTTGCCGTGACTTAATACTGGAACGATATCTAAACCGTTTTTTGACAATAGACTGACCGCCTCATGACGCTTCTGGTCTGGCGATACTGAGAAGTAATTTTGATTTATAATTTGAAAAACTTTTATATCTTGCTGTTCTTCCGTCAATAATTTTTTAACTGAGAGTAAACCAAGCAAATGCCGATTATCATTAGTGACCAATAATTGTGTCGGTATTTCATCATCAGAGATATTCTGCAAGAAATAAGTTTTAGCCTCAGCGACTGACATATCAGCAGACACCGTAATATAGGCATCACTCATATAAGCGCCTAAAGTCGATTCCTTATCTTCGCCTGAATGGAGCTGTCCTTGCTTTTGCAAGGCTAAATCGAGATGTGAACTCATAAAAGACCCTATTACTGTTATTAATTAATTAAACAGTCCTCACATAGGGGCGTAACCAGATTAGAGAGTGCTCTATGGCTATCTCCGTGTCTAAGTTTTAGCACTATACAACGTATCTGATTTCTCAGAAGTTACTTTGGGCTATACCTTAATCCGATATAGCCTGTCCTAACCTTGGGCGTCTCTGGACGTCGTCAGATCAGTAACCTGTGTTTGTATAGGAGCCTCGCCTAACGAGATACTGCATTTAAAATGCCCGCACACTATAAGCGTGATACTTAAAACAAATCAAAAAAATAACCATTCTCGTTTAAGGTGTATTTAGTTTTCGCTTAAAATAATAATTAATATTTATTAATGTTTTATTGCTATTTAATCAATTTGAAATAACTCCTGAGATGGTCATTATTCCGACTGTACGAGTATATCCACTTAGGTTATATTCCTTTAAATCCCAGCAAAAATGCCATTATGGTATAGCTATCATCTATATAACATCACCAGAATAAGAAGGAACTTATTGATGCGAACCTTAGTTAATACATCTATATTATTTATGTGTTCTGTCGTAGGAGCGGGGTCTGTATCCGCTAATGAAATAATCTTATGGCGAGAACCCGCTCCTATTGTGAAAGAAGGAAAATATTACAGCCTTATCGTCGATCGGGGGCAACTACAAAAAGCAGTCAAGAATACCAATAATGATTATCTTTTTTCTGAAAAAGGGAACGGTATTAAGCCGTTAGTGTTAATTGGCTCTCCTCTTGAGATTTCAGAGTTTTTGCTTAAAAACGAAACTCGTGGTATCGAAAACCATATCAAAGAACTACCAGATATCTATATGGGCATCACGAATTATGTGCCCCATAAACGTTTTACCGGGTTATTTCCATTGCATGACTTATTAACCAAAAGTGTTGAGCAAGCACTAAAATTCGTGCCGGTAGGTACTATTCTGACTGATGCAGCCGGTATTCCTTCAGATCTAAACGAAATGTATGATGTAATTAAGATATTGAAAAATAAAGATAAAAGTGATGGAAGACTTCTTTATGTCAAGTTTAGCTATCTACCGGAGGATGGAATGAAAAAGGTGGGTAGAAAAACAGTCAGTTTCGGTAAGATACTTAAACAAATGCAGGATGGTAAGAAATAAGCCAACAACGAATAGCAGCAAAAACGGCACCCTGGCAAACACTTTCAATTAGTTCCTGAGTCAGTGCTTGAAATGCCTAAAGCTAAATACGTTGAATAGCGAGCGCAATATCTTTTGAGGTTTTTAATGCGCGGATTTCGCCAAATAAATCCGTGGCTTCAGCATATTCTTTACGCAAATATCCTAGCCACTGTTTGATACGGGCAACATGATATAAGCCCGTATCGCCCTGCTTTTCTAGCTGAACATATTTTTTCAACAGTTTGACCACTTCCGGCCACGGCATTCGCGGTTCGTTATACTTCACGACTCGGCTCAAGTTTGGCACATTCAGCGCCCCTCGGCCTAACATTACGGCATCACAGCCCGTCACTTTCATACACTCTTGTGCGCTCTGATAATCCCAAATTTCACCGTTGGCGATCACCGGAATAGTGAGCCGCTGGCGGATCTCACCGATCGCCTGCCAGTTAATGCGTTCAGCTTGATAACCATCTTCTTTGGTACGGCCATGTACCGCCAGTTCTGTTGCACCCGCTTGTTGTACCGCATCGGCAATTTCAAACTGACGATCGCCCGAATCCCAGCCTAGACGAATTTTTACTGTTACCGGTAAATGAGCCGGAACAGCCTCACGCATGGCTTTGGCCCCCCGATAAATCAGCTCGGGATCTTTCAGCAAGGTAGCCCCACCACCACTGCCATTAACCAGTTTTGACGGGCAACCACAGTTCAAATCGACCCCGTAAGACCCCAAATCAACCGCACGAGCGGCGTTTTCCGCCAGCCATTCTGGGTATTGGCCTAACAATTGGATACGAACCTGAGTGCCAGAGGAAGTGCGGCTCTGATGATGCAGTTCAGGGCACAGACGATAGAAAGATTTTGCTGGCAATAGCTGATCGACCACCCGTAAAAACTCGGTGATACAAAGGTCGTAATCATTGACTTCACTAAGAAGCTCGCGCACCAGTGAGTCTAATACACCCTCCATCGGCGCCAGTATTACCCGCATGCTAATGACCCCACCCCTCTATCCACGCCATGAATAAGCCCTGCCCAGTGCCTATAAAACCAACATAGTATAATAGTAAAAAAGACCGGCAATGATACGGGGGAAGCAGGGAATAAAACAAGGGATAACCCAGTAATGACATGAATTCAGATGAAAAAAAACCGCCTCCGAAGAAGCGGTTTTATCAGCGAATACTTTCTAGCTTATTCGCCTGGATTGCGGCTACGACCACGTGAAGACGGGCCTGCTGGGCGGCGTTGACCATCAGCCTGGCTGCGTGGACGGCTGGTACGGCTATCACCGCGACCTGCTGCGCCACCACCATTTTGTGGACGACCCGCACTGCTACCACGGCCCATTCCAGGGCGCTGCGCACCACGGCCCTGACGACCATTTTGAATCGGATCCGCTTTAATGCTTGGGTCCGGCTCATAGCCATCAAGTGCAATACGCGGGATTTCACGTTTCAGTAAGCGCTCAATATCACGCAACAGTTTATGTTCATCAACACAAACCAGTGAAATCGCCTCGCCAGTGCGTTCCGCGCGGCCTGTACGGCCAATGCGGTGCACGTAATCTTCCGGTACGTTTGGCAACTCATAGTTAACTACATGAGGTAACTGATCAATATCCAAACCACGCGCGGCGATATCAGTCGCTACCAATACACGGATTTTACCATCTTTAAAATCAGCCAGCGCACGGGTACGCGCACCTTGGCTCTTGTTGCCGTGAATTGCGGCGGCTGTAATACCGTCTTTATTCAATTGCTCGGCTAAATGGTTAGCGCCGTGTTTGGTGCGGTTGAACACCAATACTTGTTGCCAGTTGCCTTCGCCAATCATCTGAGACAGCAACTCACGCTTGCGGTTTTTATCAACAAAATGAACGCTTTGTGCAATTTGTTCAGACGCTGTGTTACGGCGCGCGACTTCAACAGAAGCAGGGTTATGCAACAACTTGCTGGCTAACCCTTTAATCTCATCAGAGAAAGTAGCAGAGAACAGCAAGTTTTGGCGTTTGGCTGGCAGTTTGGCCAAGACACGACGGATATCGTGAATAAAGCCCATATCCAGCATGCGGTCAGCTTCGTCCAATACCAAAATTTCAATTTTGGACAAATCAACAGCGTTCTGATGTTCCAGATCCAGTAAACGGCCAGGGGTGGCGACCAAAATATCCACACCACCGCGCAATTTCATCATCTGTGGGTTAATGCTAACGCCACCAAATACCACCAGCGAACGCAGCTTCAGGTATTTGCTGTAACTCTGTACGTTTTCGTCAATCTGCGCAGCCAGTTCGCGGGTTGGCGTCAAAATCAACGCACGCACCGGACGACGGCCTTTAATTGGCTGTTGATCCTGACTCAGCAGTTGCAACAACGGCAAGGTAAAACCAGCGGTTTTACCCGTACCGGTTTGTGCACTGGCCATTAAATCACGACCTTCCAGTACCACAGGGATTGCCTGACGTTGAATCGGTGTCGGCACAAGGTAGCCCTGCTCTTCAACAGCACGCAGGATGTCGGCGTTTAGGCCGAGAGAATCAAATGACATATTACGAGAAGCTCCAGATCTTCCCAATCCTGGCGATAACGTCAGGTGCAGTTTCAAGGGAAGATTATCAGACGAGGCATGAATTGAGGCATTACCACGAGGATTGGCACAAACTGCAGTGCACCATTGCGGCTGATTATAGCAGATGTTGGCAAGAAAAGGGAGATTTACGCATTTCTTAAGAATTTTATTAACTCAAACATCAACAGAATTGATTTATTAGCATCGATTAACCCGTTCAGGATCACAAAAACAGGGCGAATTGCGGCCATAACTTTACATATTCTCAGTAGAGACCTAAAGTTAATCATACGATTGATTTGCTATTTGGCTATCATTATTATTAGCGCAAATCTTATCCATTTTTACCCAAAGTAATTGGAGTTGCAGGTAGGCAGCAAGCGAATGAATCCCGATGAGCTTACACAGGTAAGTGATTCGGGTGAGTGAGTGTAGCTAACAACCCTGCGGCTTCAAGTACGCTGGGTATATTGAGTATGGAGCCTATGTCTCATTCCACACCTCACTATTTAACACCATCAATACCGATGACAACCCGCGGTGAACAAGCGCGCCAACAACTGATACAGGCTGCGACCGAACTGTTCGGCGAACTGGGTTTGAAAGGGGCAACCACCCGCGAGATTGCACAACGGGCAGGACAGAATATTGCCGCGATTACCTACTACTTCAATTCTAAAGAAGGTTTGTATCTGGCGGTAGCACAACAAATTGCGGATTTTATCCGGCAGACATTTGCACCACTGGCATTGGATATTGACCAGTTTCTGCGTCTGCCGAGCCAGGAGCAAAGTCCAGAGCAGCAGTTACATTTTATTCGCCGTGGTTTGCTGGAATTCAGCCATTTAATGACACAGCCGGAAACGCTAAATATCAGCAAAATCATGGCGCGTGAGCAACTCTCTCCCAGTGATGCATATCTGCTTATCCATGCTCAGGCTATTGCGCCCTTACACCAAAAACTGAATTTGTTGCTGGCGGCATTCATTGGTGCTGATGCAAGTGCGACGAAAACCATTCTTCATACTCATGCATTGATTGGCGAGGTTCTGGCTTTCCGCATGGCGCGGGAAACTATCCGCCAGCAAGTGGGTTGGCTGGAGATTGGTAAATCTGAAAGCGAGATGATTAATCAAGTGCTTATCGAACATATTGACCTGCTGCTTTATGGGCTGCGGGCTAAATCGGCACAATGAGTATCTTAAGTAGGTCGTTATAAAAATTGTAACTATAAAAGTTGTAGTTATATCCAAAGAAATTGGAGTTGCAGGTAGGCAGCAAGCGAATAAATCCCGATGAGTCTATTCATTTAAGGTCAACAACCAGTAAATGATTCGGGTGACAAATTTGCCCGGAGCAGATTTGAACACTGCTTGCAGCAGCCTCGCAGAGGCGAGGCCCATGGACGGGCCGAGTAGCTAAGACAGCTAACAACCCTGCTGCTTCAAGGGCGAAGGGTATAAAAATCGGTAATAGATAGGGAGCATTATGAATCGCAAGAAGATTATAGTGGCCGTCGTCATCGTCGCTTTGCTGGCGACCATCGGTTACGGATGGAATTATTATCGTCAACAACAGGACGCGACATTGACATTATATGGCAATGTCGATATTCGCACCGTGAATCTTGGCTTTAGGGTCGGTGGTCGGCTGGCTTCTCTGGCGGTTGATGAGGGGGATAAAGTTCAGCCGGGCGAAGTCTTGGGCAAACTGGATGACGGCCCGTATCTCAATGCTCTCAAACAGGCCCAGGCCAATGTGCAAAGTGCGCAAGCCCAGTTGGATTTACTGAAAGCGGGCTACCGGGAAGAAGAAATTGCCCAAGTGCGGTCTGAAGTCTCTCAGCGCGAGGCCGCATTCAGTTATGCCGACAGCTTCTTAAAACGCCAACAAGGGCTGTGGGCAAGCAAGGCCGTATCAGCCAATGAGCTGGAAAATGCCCGTACCGCGCGCAGTCAGGCCCTGGCTAATCTGCAAGCATCAAAAGATAAACTCGCCCAATACTTGAGCGGTAACCGCCCGCAAGAAATCGCGCAGGCCGAAGCGAATCTGGCGCAAAGTGAAGCTGAATTGGCGCAAGCCCAACTCAACTTGCAAGACGCCACCTTGCTTTCGCCTTCTGGCGGAACCGTGCTGACGCGCGCAGTGGAGCCGGGCACTATTTTGTCTGCCAGTAATACCGTCTTTACACTCTCACTGACGGATCCGGTTTGGGTGCGGGCCTATGTCAGTGAACGCCACTTGGGACAAGCCATACCGGGGACTGAGGTCAAAATCTTTACCGATAGCCGCCCAGGTAAACCTTATCACGGCAAAATTGGCTTTGTTTCACCGACCGCCGAATTTACCCCTAAGAGTGTGGAAACACCGGACTTGCGAACCGACCTGGTTTATCGCTTGCGAATTATTATTACCGATGCTGATGAGTCACTACGCCAAGGTATGCCGGTCACCATCAGTTTTGCACAACCTTAAGGCGGCATAAGTTATGAATGGCATTCAGCATCTTATTACTCTGGAAGGTGTCGAAAAATCTTTCCCCGGACTAGAAAGTCCGGCGGTTGCCAGCCTAACTACTGAAATCCGCAGCGGGGCAGTCACCGGTTTGGTCGGGCCAGACGGTGCAGGTAAAACTACGCTGTTACGGATGTTGGCCGGGTTGCTTAAACCCAGCCAAGGCAAGCTGACGGTCGTCGGCCTTGACCCTGTAGAAAATGACCGCCAGTTGCATTCCATCCTCGGCTATATGCCGCAAAAGTTTGGTTTATATGAAGATTTGACGGTGATGGAAAACCTGATGCTGTATGCCGACTTACGGGGCGTTACCGGTGAACAGCGCCGCCAGACCTTCGAGCGCCTGCTAACTTTTACCGATTTGACCCGCTTTACGGAGCGGCTGGCGGGCAAGCTATCCGGCGGCATGAAGCAAAAATTGGGCTTGGCCTGTACTTTGGTCGGGCAGCCCAAAGTCTTGTTGTTGGATGAGCCGGGTGTCGGTGTCGACCCCATCTCGCGCCGCGAGCTATGGCGCATGGTTCATGAGTTGGCGAGCGACGGTATGCTCATTCTCTGGAGCACATCTTATCTGGATGAAGCCGAGCAATGCCGCGAGGTTTTGCTACTCAATGAGGGCAAATTGCTCTATAGCGGCGCGCCACAAGAGCTGACGCAGCGCATGAGCGGCCGGACTATTCTTGTCGCAGCCCAAACCGGCACTAATCGCAAATTACTACAACACGCTTTGGCGCTACCTCAGGTCAGTGATGGCGTTATTCAAGGCAAATATGTGCGGCTAATCCTCAAACCGGGCGTAGACCATGGCCAGATATTATCCCTGTTAAATCAATCTAATGGCGAGATTTTTGAGGCTGAACCACGCTTTGAGGATGCCTTTATCGACTTGCTGGGCGGCGGCCCGGCCAGTGAATCCGCACTGGCGAAAATCATGCCCAAAGTCGAGGGCAACCATGATGAAACTGTGATTGAGGCCCAAGAATTAACCAAGAAATTTGGTGACTTTGCCGCCACCGACCATGTGAATTTTCAGGTCAAACGCGGGGAAATATTTGGTTTGCTCGGGCCGAACGGTGCCGGTAAATCGACCACATTTAAAATGATGTGTGGTTTGCTGGTTCCCAGTAGCGGCAAGGCTTTGGTGCTGGGTATGGATCTGAAAACCAGCTCCGGTAAAGCGCGCCAGCATTTGGGGTATATGGCGCAGAAATTCTCACTGTATGGCAATCTGACGGTGGAGCAAAATCTGAAATTTTTCTCCGGTGTTTATGGCCTGCAAGGGAAAACTCAACGCGAAAAAATAGCCGATATGACATCGGCGTTTAATTTCACACCCATTCTCAAGCAAACGCCCGACTCACTGCCTCTTGGGTTTAAACAGCGCCTGGCGCTAGCTTGCGCCCTGATGCATGAGCCAGACATTCTGTTTCTGGACGAGCCGACCTCCGGTGTTGACCCCCTCACCCGCCGTGAATTTTGGCTGCATATCAATGGGATGGTAGATAAAGGGGTGACCGTCATGGTCACTACCCACTTTATGGATGAGGCCGAATATTGCGACCGCATCGGGCTGGTTTATCGTGGCAAAATTATTGCTGCGGGCACGCCAGATGAGCTAAAGCAGCAAGTTGCCACGGATGAAAAACCTAATCCATCAATGGAAGAAGCATTTATCGGGTTGGTTCTGCGCTATGACCAGCAAAACGATAAGGAGCAGCAATCATGACCGAGCCATATGATTCCCATGTAAATAAATCGCCGGTAAATGAGAGTGAAACTTATCAAGACACCGGATTTTCTTGGCGTCGCCTGCGGGCGCTATGTCGTAAAGAAACCCGGCAAATTCTGCGCGACCCCAGCAGCGGGCTGATCGCCTTTGTTATCCCATTGTTATTGCTGTTTATTTTTGGCTATGGCATCAACCTGGACTCCAGCAAACTGCATGTCGGCATTCTAATGGAGCAACAGAGTCAACCGGCGCAAGATTTGGCTAACGCGTTCGTCAGTTCGCCCTATATCTCCCCGCAAATCAGTGATAACCGTCAGGCGCTGATTCAAGCTATGCAAGCCGGTAAAATTCGCGGGCTTATTGTTATTCCGAATGATTTTGCCGAGCAACTCGCACGGCCAGAGAGTAAAGCACCGATTCAGGTGATTACTGACGGCAGTGAGCCGAACACCGCCAACTTTGTGCAAGGTTATGCCCAAGGTGTATGGCAAATCTGGCAACAACAGCAAGCGCAAAATCTGGGGCAAAAGAATGATCCGCTGATAGAAATTCAGGTGCGCTATTGGTTTAACCCCGCCGCCATCAGCCGACATTTCATCATTCCGGGCGCAATTACCATTATCATGACAGTGATTGGCGCGATCTTGACATCACTGGTCATCGCGCGCGAATGGGAGCGCGGCACCATGGAGGCGCTACTTTCTACTCAGGTCACGCGCAGTGAGTTATTACTGTCAAAACTTATCCCCTATTATGTGCTCGGGATGGTCGCCATGACGCTATGTATGGTGGTCGCAGTGTTTATCCTCGGGGTGCCTTATCGCGGCTCATTGTGGATATTATTTGTCATGACCAGCTTATTCTTAGCCAGCACACTGGGCATGGGGCTGCTGATTTCGACTATCACGCGCAACCAGTTTAATGCGGCCATGGTGGCACTGAACGCCGCATTTCTACCCGCGGTTATGTTGTCAGGATTTATTTTCCAAATCGACAGCATGCCCGCCGTGGTCCGCGCCGTCACCTATATTATTCCTGCCCGCTATTTTGTCAGCAGCTTGCAAACTCTGTTCCTGGCGGGTGATATCGGTACCGTTTTGGTGATTAACCTGTTGTTTTTAATTGCATCTGCCGCCGTATTTATCGGCCTGACGGCATGGAAAACGAATCGTCGATTAGATTAGGTCGTCGGCCAGATTAACGGAAGGGAGTTAACGATGTTTCATCGCCTTTACACATTGATTATTAAAGAGTTGCAGTCGCTGCTGCGCGAACCGCAAACCCGGGCGATATTAATCATGCCGGTGATATTGCAGGTGATTTTATTCCCATTCGCCGCCACATTAGAAGTGACCAATGCCACTATCGCCATTTACAGCGAAGACAGCGGTAAGGCGTCAATAGAACTCACTCAGCGCTTTGCTAAAGCCGAAGCATTTTCTCATGTGTTGCTGCTGCACAGCCCACAAGAAATTCAGCCGGTGATTGATAACCAGAAAGCCTTGCTGTTAATTCGTTTTCCTGCGCAATTCAGTGCGGATTTGGCCAATGGCAAAACCACTCAGTTACAGTTGGTTCTGGATGGTCGCAATTCCAACAGCGCCCAAATAGCAGCAAATTACATTCAGCAAATCGTACAAGAATACCAATTAGAATTGACCAAGGGGCAAATCAAACCCAATAACAGCGAGCTAGTGATTCGAAATTGGTATAACCCGAACTTGGATTACAAATGGTTTGTGGTGCCATCATTGATAGCGATGATTACAACTATTGGCGTATTGATTGTCACGTCACTGTCGGTCGCACGGGAGCGGGAACAAGGGACACTGGAACAGCTTTTGGTTTCACCACTGACAACCTGGCAGATATTTATCGGCAAAGCCGTTCCGGCCCTGATAGTCGCCACTTTCCAGGCCACTATCGTATTGTTTATCGGCATATTTTTCTACCAAATCCCCTTTGCAGGGTCACTGGCACTGTTTTATGGCACTATGCTGCTCTACGGCTTGTCACTGGTCGGTTTTGGTTTATTAATTTCATCGCTATGTTCAACTCAGCAACAAGCCTTTATTGGCGTATTTGTCTTTATGATGCCCGCAATATTGCTTTCTGGTTATGTCTCTCCGGTAGAGAACATGCCCATTTGGCTACAAAATATCACGTGGATCAATCCTATCCGCCACTTTACTGATATCACCAAACAGATTTACCTCAAGGATGCCAGCTTCGACATCATTTGGCACAGTTTATGGCCGCTGTTGGTAATAACCGCTACCACGGGGAGCGCAGCCTACGGGATGTTTAGACGAAAAATCGCGTAACACCGCCATTTTCGGTACTCACGAAAAACAAAAAGGACACCAATACGGTGTCCTTTCAAATTTAGAGTTGCGTACGCCGGGCAAGTTTGCCGCGCCGCAGCCCTTAATCAACCAACTTAGCGGCGGTTGCCGAAAATCCGCAACAGCATCAGGAACAGGTTGATGAAATCAAGATACAGGGTCAATGCGCCGACGATGGCATACTTACGGAAACCATCTTTATCATTGGCATCTAACTGCGCGCCCATGTTTTTCAATTTCTGGGTATCGTAAGCCGTCAGGCCAACAAACACCAAAACACCGATGTAAGTCACAGCCCACATCAACGCCGGGCTTTTTAGCCAAATGTTAACCAAAGACGCCAGAATGATACCGATCAGGCCCATAAACAGGATGCTGCCCATACCACTCAAATCACGTTTAGTGGTGTAGCCATAAAGGCTCATAGCACCAAACATCCCAGCACAAATGACAAAAGTGCTGGCGATGGATGCGCCAGTGTACAGTATCAAGATGCTGGAGAGTGTCAGCCCCGTTAGTGCAGAGTACAGCATAAACAGTGAGGTTGCGGCTGATCCACTCAGGCGATTAATCATGCCGGAGATAACAAAAACCAAACCAAGCTGAGCAATAATCAACCCGAAGAACAGGATTTGATTTGACTGCAAAGCAAAAATAATTGAAGGGGTGTTCGCTGCGTACCATGCGACTACCGCTGTTAATAACAGACCACAGGTCATCCAGCCGTATACCTGCGCCATATATGCCTGAATGCCAGAGTTGGCACGTTCGACAATTGAACCATTAGAGCGTGGATAGCGATCCATGGTAGTTACCTTATGCATATAAATAATGATACAGGCCATCAACTGACAGCCCACCGACTCTTTTAGGGTACCACAGAAATAGGGCAAACAAGGGAGTAAAAATAGGTATTTAGGGCCAATCTTTACACGGGTTTACTTACAGTTTACCAGCGCTTAGCTGCGGCATGATCACTGTCGCGTGATTCAACCCAACGTTCGCCATCAGTGGTTGCTTCGCGTTTCCAAAATGGTGCCCGTGTTTTCAGATAGTCCATAATAAACTCAGCAGACTCAAACGCCATGCTGCGATGAGCGCTGGTCACGCCAACAAAGACGATTTCATCTCCGGGGAACAATGGCCCAACCCGATGAATCACTGACACGCGCTGTAAGGGCCAGCGGCTACGTGCTTGAGCAATAATTTCAACCAGCGCTTTTTCTGTCATGCCAGGGTAATGTTCTAGTGTCAACGCACTGACATTGCTACCCAAATTATGATTACGGACTTTGCCGGTAAAGGTCACCACCGCCCCGTCTTCATCACACTGCGACAACCAAGTGTATTCTTCGCCGACATTAAATGCTGCTGGCCCGACACGAATGCGCGTGTTGTCCATCATTAACCTCCCGTCACCGGTGGGAAGAAAGCCACTTCATCCCCTGCGGCTAAGGGGTGTTGAGCATTGACCAGCGATTGATTCACTGCCGTGAGCAATTTCCCTTCTTCAAGAGCCAACTGCCAGCGGTCACCTCGTTGACACAAGGATTGGCGCAAAGCGTCGACGGTTGAAAACTCCGCCGCCACTTCCAAGCGATCAACCCCCACCAGCTCACGCACCTGAGCAAAAAATAGAATCTGAATCATGGCTTCACCTTAAAATCACCGGATTTCCCGCCACTTTTCGCCAACAGGCGAACCGGGCCAATTATCATGTCCTTTTGTACGGCTTTACACATGTCGTAAATGGTCAGTGCTGCGACGGATGCCGCTGTCAAAGCTTCCATTTCCACCCCAGTTTTACCCGTCAGGCGGCAGCAGGACTCAATGCGAACCCGATTGTGTTCCGGCTGTGCTTCCAACTGAACTTCGACTTTGGTCAGCAATAGTGGGTGGCACAGGGGAATCAATTCCCACGTTTTTTTTGCGGCTTGAATACCGGCGATCCGTGCGGTGGCAAACACATCACCTTTATGATGGCTACCATCAATAATCATCGCCAATGTCGCGGCATGCATTTCAACAAAAGCTTCCGCACGTGCTTCACGCACAGTTTCCGCTTTGGCAGAGACATCCACCATATGGGCTTCGCCGGCGGCATTAATGTGAGTCAATTGGGTCATATATAACCTCTGTTCTTAATGTTGCAGCCGATCAGCCACCAATAAATGATAAATTTTGCGTAATGCCGCTATTCCCTTGATGCAAGAAATGAGTTTGCTTCTTGGTTTGCAATGCACTTTGAATGCGCGCCATTAATTCATATTGCTGGTCATCACTGCCTAGCAAATCACGCAGCGAAATACCCTGCTCGCCAAATAAGCATAAATGCAGGTTTCCCAGTGCAGAAACACGCAGACGGTTGCAACTGGCACAGAAGTCTTTCTCATACGGCATGATAAGCCCAATCTCCCCTAAGTAGTCCGGATGATGGAAGACTTGAGCTGGGCCATCACTGCGCGCACGTTCTTGCTGTTGCCAGCCTTGCAGGAGTAATTGCTGACGAATGACATCACCGGAAACATGGTGTTTGCGGAACACATTGCCGCCCTCACCGGTCTCCATCAATTCAATAAATCGCAGTTGAATGGGGCGAGATTTTATCCAGTTAAGGAATGCCCCAAGATTCTTGTCATTAACATCCCGCATCAACACCGCATTGATTTTGACTTTCTCAAAACCCGCATCAAAAGCCGCATCAATACCTTGCATCACTTGATGGAATTTATCTTGCCCGGTGATGGCATGAAATTGCCGAGGGTCGAGGCTATCAACACTGACATTAATCGCCGTCAACCCCGCCTCACGCCACTGAGCGGCATCACGCGCTAAACGATAACCATTGGTGGTCACCGCCAAAGTGCGGATTGCGGAATTTTGACGAATGGTAGCGATAATATCGGTGAAATCGCGGCGCATGGACGGCTCGCCGCCGGTTAAACGGATCTTTTCAGTTCCTAGCATGGCAAATGCACGGCTGACGCGACTTATTTCGTCAAGGCTCAGGAAACTTTTTAATCCGTCCGGGCGATAGCCATCGGGCAGGCAATATGTGCAGCGAAAATTGCACACATCAGTAATCGATAGGCGCAAATAATAGAATTTGCGCGCAAATGCGTCTGTAAGTTGTACCATAACACCTTTCCAAATACGGGAGATGCAGGCATTTCTACCTCGCACCCTGGTGGCATAAAGCCACGGCCAGAGCATCATATTGTCCATAAAAGCAACAACGTAGACACCAAGGCTAGGAGTTTGCGCTCAGGTGCTGCTTGCTCACAGCTAACTGAACCATGGTTAAAAAGCAAAATTCGTTACAGCGGCTAGCGGCTAAAAACCTTACTTTCTTTACAGATTCTAACGCTAAAACGGCAAGATAGCCAATCGCTGTTTTACGTTATATATTTTTATATACAACGACTTACAATACAAAACCCAAGGTTATTGAGCTTATTTTATTCCGAAGCTAATACTTTGTTTAAAATCACGAAAACCATGGCTTTTATCGCGTTTTGGCAGCAAATCCGTTAACTTATGCAGCAATTTCCCCATTAGCTATGCTTATTACAATATTTAGGCAGGAAAAATATGCGAAATCGCACATTAGCGGATCTCGACCGGGTAGTTGCATTAGGTGGAGGCCATGGGCTGGGGCGGGTGATGTCAGCTCTTTCTTCTTTAGGTTCACGCCTGACCGGTATTGTTACCACCACTGATAATGGGGGTTCGACCGGCCGCATACGCCGATCCGAGGGTGGAATTGCCTGGGGGGATACTCGTAATTGCCTGAATCAATTGATCACTGAACCCAGTGTAGCTTCCGCAATGTTCGAATACCGTTTTACTGGCAATGGTGAGCTAGCGGGCCATAATCTGGGCAATTTAATGCTCAAATCGCTGGACCATCTTAGTATCCGCCCTCTTGAAGCCATTAATCTGGTGCGTAGCTTGCTGAAAATCGATGCCTGGTTGATCCCAATGTCAGAACAGCCCGTCGACTTGATGGCCATCGATGCTGAAGGGCACCCGATTTACGGTGAAGTCAACATTGACCAACTTGCACATATGCCGAAAGATTTGCTGCTATCACCCCATGTCCATGCGACGAAGGAAGCAATTGAAGCTATCAGCCAGGCGGATGTTATCTTAATCGGGCCGGGCAGTTTTTTGACGAGCTTAATGCCACTGTTATTGCTCGATGATCTCACTCAAGCTCTACGGCGCAGCTCTGCCAGTATGATTTATATTGGCAATCTGGGGCGCGAGCTAAGTGTTGCCGCCGCTGAGTTGTCTTTGCACGAAAAGCTGACAATAATGGAAAGTAAGATTGGCAGAAAAATCATTGATGCCGCAATTGTCAGCCCACGCATTGATATCAATGGCGTTAGGGACAGAATCATTGTACAACAGCCCTTGGAAGCCAAAGATATCCCTTATCGTCATGATCGGGAGCTACTGCGCCAAGCACTAGAAACCACCTTACAGCAATTGGGTGGGGCTAATTCTGTGTCAGTGGGCTAGTCCTGTGAGTGACGAAATTTTTCTTCCAAAGCCGCAGTATCATTCATGTGGATATATAGCTCTTCCACTTTAGTGCGCGCCCACGGAGTTCGCCGCAAAAACTTCAAACTAGATTTAATACTCGGTGAGCTGATGAAACAGTTGATCCGAATGCGGTGTGCTAACTCTTCCCAGCCATAGTGCTCGACCAGTTTGGTCAACAGTTGTTCAAGGGTAATGCCGTGTAACGGATCTTTTGATACATGGTCGCTCATCATTTGCCCTGTTTATTTATCTATTAACCCTAAATTTAGCAGCACACCTTACGAGGAATCGAGGTATGCCGCAAGATATTAAGATATAGCGATGAATTGCTGGCGCAACTGGTGTACTTGATCGCGTAATTCTGCCGCCTGTTCGAACTCCAGATTTTGCGCGTGTGTGTACATTTTCGCTTCCAACTCCCGGATTTTTTGGTCAAGCGCTTTCGGTGCCAGAGATTGGTAATCGTGGGTATCAGCCACTTTACCGCCCCGCCCTTTCCCTTTACCGCGCAGTGAAGGTTGGCCCAATTGCAAAATATCGCCGACCTTCTTGTTAAGTCCCTGTGGAATAATGCCGCGCTCTTCATTGTAAGTTTGCTGCTTAGCCCGGCGGCGCTGCGTTTCACCAATGGCTTTTTCCATCGAGGCCGTAATTCTGTCACCATAAAGAATTGCTTTACCATTGAGGTTACGTGCTGCACGGCCAATGGTCTGGATTAAGGAGCGCTCGGAGCGCAGGAACCCCTCTTTATCAGCATCAAGGATAGCGACAAGAGAAACCTCCGGCATATCCAGCCCTTCTCGCAGTAAGTTGATCCCCACCAGCACATCAAACTCGCCCAGACGCAAATCGCGAATAATCTCTACGCGCTCAACGGTGTCAATATCCGAATGCAAGTAACGCACCCGCGCACCATGTTCTACCAGATACTCCGTTAAGTCTTCGGCCATCCGCTTAGTCAGCGTGGTCACCAGTACCCGCTCATTAATCGCCGCGCGGATGCGGATCTCTGACAGCAAATCATCCACTTGTGTTGCCACCGGGCGCACTTCAATCAATGGATCGAGCAAGCCGGTTGGGCGCACCACCTGTTCAATAATATCGCCACCGGATTTCTCCAGTTCGTATTTGCCGGGAGTGGCAGAGACATAAATGGTTTGCGGCGCCAGCGCCTCAAACTCTTCAAAGCGCATTGGGCGGTTATCCAGCGCCGATGGCAGCCGGAAGCCATATTCCACCAAGGTTTCTTTCCGCGAACGGTCACCTTTGTACATGCCGCCGATTTGCGGGATGGTAACGTGGGATTCATCCACAATCAGCAAACCATCCGCCGGGAGGTAATCAAAGAGGGTTGGCGGCGCTTCACCCGGGCCACGACCAGAAAGATAGCGGGAATAGTTTTCAATGCCGGAGCAGTAGCCCAGTTCATTCATCATTTCGAGATCAAACTGAGTTCGCTGTGTAATCCGCTGTTCTTCAACCAATTTATTGTTGGCTAATAACACCTGACGCCGCTCAGCTAGCTCAATTTTGATGTCTTCCATCGCCTGTAAAATACGCTCCCTCGGGGTAACGTAGTGCGTTTTAGGATAGACAGTAAAACGGGGAACTTCATGCTGTAGTTGGCCGGTGAGCGGATCAAAAATGGACAGTCGCTCAACTTCTTCATCAAATAATTCAACCCGCACCGCCCACTCATCAGATTCCGCTGGGAAGATGTCAATAACCTCGCCACGCACCCGGAAAGTTCCGCGCTGAAACACTTGGTCATTGCGGCTATATTGCAATTCTGACAAGCGCCGTAAAATTGCGCGCTGATCAATTATCATGCCCTTGGTTAAATGCAGCATCATTTTCAGGTATAAGTCGGGATCACCCAAACCATAAATGGCGGAGACCGAGGCCACCACCACCACATCGCGTCGCTCCAGCAGGGCTTTAGTCGCTGACAGCCGCATTTGCTCAATATGCTCGTTTACCGAGGCATCTTTCTCAATAAAGGTATCAGAGCTTGGGACATAGGCTTCGGGCTGATAATAGTCATAGTAGGAGACGAAATATTCCACCGCATTATCGGGGAAAAACTCTTTCATCTCGCCATAAAGCTGTGCCGCCAAGGTTTTGTTGGGCGCTAATACCATAGTGGGCCGATTCAAATCAGCAATAACATTGGCAACCGTAAAGGTTTTGCCCGACCCCGTCACCCCCAACAGCGTCTGATGGGCCAGACCATTTTCCAACCCCTCCTCCAGTTTACGGATGGCCTCAGGCTGATCACCCGCTGGCTTAAACTCAGAATGTAGTTTGAATAATTTACTCATGAATTTGCTACCCGCCGGAGAAATACACACTGTCAGGAGGCTAATTATGAAAGCCCCATAGATTTTTTCCACTGCTATGATACTGGATATAAAACCAGCTTCAAGCAGCAAAATGCCGAAATAGCTCTCAATGCGATATCCTTTGCATTGTTACAGTGACATGTTGCTAACATTTGCACCCTAAACGTATTTTATCCCCAGCCGTTCACATAAATACATTATTGATAGTCAATTGATTAAAGTTCATCCATATGTATTAGTTATATTTTTGAGTGCTTGATTTTAATTAACCAATTGAAATTTAAATAAATTACCAAAAAGCCGAGAATCCGGACAACATGAGCGTAAGCCGCGTCCGCTCTCGCTTGCCATCAGTTTTCTATGGCTAATGCACAAGGTTATCCACAGGAATGGTGGATAACTCATTCAAGCCCATAAGGGCCGCGTGTTGGCGAAAAGCAAAGCTTAGCGATTTAATTGTGACAAACTGGCTTTTTTAGTGTTTTTTTTACATATTTATTTCACCGCATATTTCAATTAGTGCTAATAAATCTATTTGCTAATTCTATAATTTCAGCATTCTACGTGTACAAACTTAACAATCACCTGCATGACTATATTTTTTGCACCATGTTATGCTTGATAGCACTGCTTAAGTGCAAAAAAATGCCACTCCCCTCCGATCCCTCCCACGGTTTGGGCTATTTGAGTATATCTTCGCGCGCCAAAACTATTTACAGCCCATTAACATACATATTTTAGCTCGCTTCAGCGCAACTTGGCCCAAGAGTTGCTTGATCTTGATAGAGAGATACTCACAACCACTCGTCAAAAAGATGGTTTTTATGCTGTGCTGCCGCTACCCAGTATGCAGATTTGCTGGTTAATCCTCACTAGCCGTTACAGAACACCGGGATACCTGTGAACAACTGAGACTGACTAAGGAGAAGCACTGATGCTGAGTTTAACCGCTGTAAATCAATACTATGGGCAGAATCATATCCTTTGGGATATCAATCTGGAGATTCCTCGCGGCCAATGTACCTGCCTAATTGGCCGCAACGGCGTAGGGAAAACCACGTTAATTAATTGCATCATGGGCCATCTGCCAATTAAAAGTGGCACCATGACCTGGCAGCCTAACCATGAACCACCACAGAATTTGCTACAGCATCCTGTCGAGGAGCGCACCGCGCTGGGTATCGGCTATGTTCCTCAAGGGCAACAGATATTTTCCCAAATGAGTGTCGAGGAGAATATGTTGATAGCCGTGTTGGCTGGCCGCCATCCATCGCGCCATATTCCGGGCTGGGTTTTTGAGTTGTTTCCCCAGCTATATGATAAACGCAGTCTGCGGGGTGGCGAACTGAGCCGCAATCAGCAGCAGCAGTTGGCTATTGCTCGTGCACTGGTGACCGAGCCGGAGTTGCTTATCCTTGATGAGCCGGGCAGTGGTGTATTGCCGCCATTACGTGAAGAAATCAGTAATATATTGCACCAACTCAGCAGCAGCTTTGGCATGACAGTATTGTTAGTCGAGCATAGATTGCCGTTTATTCAACATGTTGCGGATAGATTCTGTCTGATGGCGGACGGCAGAAATGTGGCACAAGGGACATTAGATCAGTTGGATGAAAATATGATTATTGAGCATTTAGCCAGTTGATATGGCGCAGGCAAGCTCCGTCAGCAGCATATTGGTGCCAAAAGAAAAAGTGGGCTAATAACCGGTATTAGCCCTTTTCAATACCAACTAACTAAAAATGCGTATTTACCGCGCCACAGCCAGCAAACTTAAATCCAGATAGTCACCCAGATCAGAGCGCGTCGTCGCAGGATTATCAGCCAGATCATCCAAATGAGGAATCACGCCCAATAAGGGGGCGCTGATCATCTGTGTCAGTGTTGCCATGTATTCAGCTTGTCGCCGCCCCGCGGGGATCACTTCATTAGCGACCCAGCCCACCAGACTCAGCCCCGCCTGCTTAATAGCCAAAGCGGTCAACAATGCATGATTAATGCACCCCAATTTTATCCCAACAACCATAATCACCGGCAATTGTTCTTGTTGCACCCAATCAGCAAAAGTGGCTTGTGAAGAAAGTGGCGTAAACCAGCCACCCGCCCCCTCGACCAGTATCCAGTCAGCGGATTGCTCAAGCTGGCGCAACCCTTCAGATAACACAGACAAATGAATCTCTTGCCCTTCACTTACACTGGCAATATGTGGCGAGGTCGCCTCCAGCAATGTCAGCGGGTTCACCTGTGCATAAGACAATACTTGAGTGCTGTTGGCCTGTAATGCCAGCGCATCACTGTTACGCAAACCATCAGCCGTCATCTGGCTGCCCGAGGCCACCGGTTTATAACCGGCAGTGCGATATCCCTCAAGTGCAGCAGCTTGTAATAATGCACAGCTGGCAACTGTCTTACCGACATCAGTATCTGTGCCGGTGATAAACCAACGTTTAGTCACGATAAATAACCCCATAAACTAAATGGTAACTCAGCGGGAAATAACTGGATTGCCTGTTATAAGCGCACTCTAAGGCCATTAGGCGTTGGCGGCCACTCAACCCAGCCTCACGCCCCTGATGCACATGTGTGGCACCAATGCCCTGTAGCGAACGCATAAGCGCAATGACATTCGGAAATTGTTGCTGATATAACTGCGGTGTCAGAGTGTGTCGGTAATCTTGGCAAGCCGCACTAATATGTTGAAATGGCAGGAAATCATTCACATGCCGCTTGCCATCAACCTGTTGCCATGCCCGCCCCAACTCATCAAGCGAGCCACTCGCCAGTGTTGAAAACAGAATGATTCCCCCACGGCGTGTAACCCGATAAAGTTCAGCCAGCGCCACCGGTAAATCGGCACACCACTGCACCGCCAAGTTGCTAAAACTGATATCAACTGATTGATCTGCTAGCGGAATATTTTCAATATCGGCGAGAAGATAGTCATCGGCGGCCTGGTGTTGGCGGGCGTGCTCCAGCATCCCAGCCGCCAAATCCAATGCAATAACCCGCTTACCGCGCTCGCGCCACAGGCGAGAAAAATGCCCGGTGCCGCAGCCCGCATCCAATACCCTTTGCCCCGGATGCTGCGCGCCGAGGGCCAGCAAGGTATGGCCGGTTTCCCGCTGTAAATCGGCAGCGGTGTCGTAGCTGCCAGCCGCCCGACTAAAAGCTGCGGCAATCGCCGGTTTATTCACTTTTGATTTATTCACTGTCGGCTGATTCACTGCCCGCTTCTTACCCCATACGGGCGGTGCATTCTCAGTGGCAAACGCCATATAGCACCTCCAGCAGCTGGTCGATATCTTCACTTTGATGAGCCGCACTCAGGGTAATGCGCAATCGGGCACCACCAGGGGGAACTGTCGGCGGGCGAATAGCCGTGACCCACAACCCCGCTGCGCGTAGCTGTTCCGCCAATGCCAGGGTCTGCTGATTATCGCCCACCAAGAGCGGCTGGATGGCAGTTTCAGATGCCCCTAATGGCAGCGGTAAATTTGCCGCACCGTGGCGAAATTGCGCAATACGCAGCTGAAGCTGTTGCCGCAAATCATCACCTTGCTGAATACGCAGTAATGCGGCTTGTAACGCACAGGCCTGTGCTGGCGGCATTGCGGTGCTGTAAATCAGGTGACGCGCATATTGCAGCAAATATTCGGCGACAGGTTCCTGACACAATACTGCCGCGCCGCTTAACCCAAACGCCTTGCCAAAAGTGACCACCAATAGCTCGGGTTTCACCCCTTGTAACTGGCAACTGCCCCGCCCCGCGTCACCCCGCACGCCGATACCGTGGGCATCATCCACTAATAACCAGCCCCCTGCCGCCGCAGTGTGTTGGTGTATAGCCGCCAATGGCGCGCTGTCGCCATCCATGCTAAAAACGCCTTCCGTCACCACCAAAGTTTGCCCTGAACACGGCTTATTGAGCAGTTTTTGCAGGGAATCGGGGTGATTATGAGCAAAACGCCGCAGTTGAGCTGGCGAGTGTGCAGCGGCCTCCAGCAAAGAGGCGTGACTGAGTTTATCCGCCAAAATTCGGTCATCGGCGGCAGTTATCGCCGCCAATACCGCCTGATTAGCCGCATAACCGGAGATAAATAACAACGCGCGCGGGTAACCCAGCCAGTCAGCCAATTGCTGTTCCAATTGGGCATGAGGCAAGCTGTAGCCCGTCACATGGCCGGAGCCACCGCTACCCACGCCATAGCGCTGCGCCCCTTGCTGCCAGGCCGCAATCACCGCGGCATCCTGACTCAATCCCAAATAATCATTACTGGAAAAGTTAAGATATTGCCGTGCGCCGGTCTGCAACCAGCGCCCATTAGCGCCGTCATTCATTTGGCGACTGCGATAAGCGGCTGCATCGCGCCGTTGCTGCAAACCCTGCTCTATTTTGTCCTGCCAGCTCATCAGACAGCCGCGTTATAAAATTGAACTGAGTCTTCGGGCGATGAGTCGCCGTGCAATGATTTATCTGATAACAATTGCTCGGCCAAGACTTGCTGCTGTTCACGATCGCCGTGATCGGTTGCCGTGTGTTGTGGATTCAGCCCCAATTTGCGGAACAGTTGTAAATCTTTATCTTCTTCCGGGTTCGGTGTGGTGAGTAATTTGCAGCCGTAGAAAATGGAATTGGCCCCCGCCATAAAGCACATGGCCTGGGTCTGTTCATTCATCTGCTCGCGGCCAGCAGAGAGCCGCACATAGGAGGTGGGCATCATGATGCGGGCAATCGCGATAGTGCGAATGAATTCGAAAGCATCCACATCTTCGTTATTTTCCATTGGGGTGCCTTTCACTTTGACCAGCATGTTGATCGGCACACTTTCCGGTGGTTTCGGCAAATTCGCCAGTTGCACTAATAGCCCGGCGCGGTCACGAACCGTCTCCCCCAGCCCGACAATCCCACCGGAGCAGACTTTAATGCCCGCATCACGCACTTCGCTTAGGGTATCGAGCCGCTCCTGATAACTGCGGGTGGTAATGACACTGCCATAGAACTCCGGGGAGGTATCCAGATTGTGATTGTAATAATCCAACCCGGCATCGGCCAAACGGTGGGCTTGCTGCTTGTCCAAGGTGCCAAGTGTCATGCAGGTTTCCATGCCCATCGCCTTGACACCTTCGACCATTTTTTCCAGATAAGGCATATCGCGTTCATGTGGGTTTTTCCAGGCCGCCCCCATACAGAAACGCGTTGAACCCGCCGCTTTGGCTTTTTTCGCTGACTCCAGCACTTGCTCGACCTGCATTAATCGCTCACTTTCCAGCCCGGTTTTGTAGCGCGAACTTTGTGGGCAATATTTGCAATCTTCCGGGCAAGCACCGGTTTTAATCGACAACAAGGTACTGACCTGAACCTGGCGCGGATCAAAATGCTGACGATGAACAAGCTGTGCTTCAAACAATAAATCCAACAAAGGTTTTTCAAACAGGGCTTGGGCTTGCCCGACTGTCCAGCGAATATAATTTGCCATTACGGCCTCTCTAAGGAAGAGAAAAAAGTGTCGTCAGTGTAAATAAACTCGATATACTGTCAACCATTCTTACATCAATTTGGTTTACAACAAATCCTCATGACACCTTCTGACCTGGCTTTTGACCAACGCCATATTTGGCACCCCTACACCTCAATGACCGACCCGCTCCCTTGCTATCCAGTGGTGGCGGCTGAGGGCGTTGAGCTACAACTGGCTGATGGTCGGCGGCTGATTGATGGTATGTCGTCATGGTGGGCAGCTATTCATGGATACAACCACCCGGCACTGAATCAGGCGGCACACCAACAGTTGGATAAAATGTCGCATGTGATGTTTGGCGGTATCACCCATCCACCAGCAGTGAAACTCTGCCAACAACTGGTCGCCATGACACCATCGGCGCTGGAATGTGTGTTTTTGGCCGATTCGGGTTCGGTGGCGGTCGAGGTTGCCCTGAAAATGGCATTGCAATACTGGCAAGCAAAAGGGGAGCGGCGGCAGCGGATTTTGACCCTACGCCATGGTTATCATGGCGATACTTTCGGCGCGATGTCAGTGTGTGACCCGCAGAATTCCATGCACAGTTTATATCAAGGTTATTTAGCTGAAAATCTGTTCGCGACCGCGCCACAATGCCGCTTTGATGAGGAGTGGAACCCAGAAGACATCACGGATTTTGCTGCGATGATAGCAAAACACTCTGGTGAGATTGCGGCGGTGATTTTAGAGCCAATAGTGCAAGGCGCGGGCGGGATGCGGATTTACCACCCCAGCTACCTGCGCGAAGTGAGAGCATTGTGCGATCAGCATAAAATTTTGTTAATTGCTGATGAAATCGCCACCGGTTTTGGCCGCACCGGTAAGCTTTTTGCCTGTGAACACGCACAAATCGTGCCGGACATTCTCTGTCTGGGTAAGGCGCTTACAGGCGGATATTTGACTTTATCGGCCACACTAACCACCCGTAAAGTGGCAGAAACCATCAGTAATGGTGATGCCGGGTGCTTTATGCATGGGCCGACATTTATGGCAAACCCGCTGGCTTGCGCGGTGGCCTCGGCTAGTTTGAATTTATTGGCTGAAAATCACTGGCAACAGCAAGTTTCCGCCATAGAAATACAATTGAAACAAGCACTTTCACCATTAGCAGAGCATAAAACAGTGGCTGATGTGCGGGTATTAGGGGCCATCGGGGTAGTGGAAATGAAACAACCGGTTAACGTCGCCCACCTACAACGCGGCTTTGTCAAACACGGCGTGTGGATCCGGCCCTTTGGCAAGCTGATTTACCTGATGCCGCCTTATATTATTTCGTCGGAGGCATTATCTCAACTGACTGATGCAGTGGCTTCTGCGGTGGACAGTGCCAATTAGAAAAATGGCCTTATTGGCGTCATTGTCGCAGTCAGTTTGGATGCGGACAGCGCACAGTAACCGGAGCGTACAAAAAGTACGTGAGGATTACGAGCACTGCCCAAATTCAAAATGGCAAGTAAAATAGCCTATTTCGCCAAAATACTGACCCACATCGGGCCTTTCCCGACCGGATAGCGATTTAGCGTGGTCAGCTCGCCGCTGTTCTGGTCAATACGATACACGGCAATATGATCAGATTTCTGACCAGAAGAGATCAAGAACTGGCCGCTGTGGTCAATATTGAAACCGCGCGGCTGTGCTTCAGTCGGATGATGCCCGACCAAGGCAATTTCTCGCCCATCTTCAGAAACACTGAAAATCCCCAACAAACTGGCGGTACGGTCACTAATATACAAATGACGGCCATTTGGCGTGATATGAATATCAGATGCCCAACGGGTATCACTAAAACCAACCGGCATGGCATCCAGTGTTTGAATAATCTTATATTCTTGTCCGTTATTACTTATTTGGTATACATCAACCGAGCTATTCAGCTCATTCACACAATAAGCCACCTGCTGATTAGGGTGGAAAGCCATGTGACGCGGGCCAGCACCAGCGGTAACTGTCACACTCGCCTGTGCGTGTGGTGTCAATTTGCCCGCAGCACTCAAATCAAATAAACGCACTTTGTCTTCTTTCAGACAAGGCACCAGCAGGATTTGATTGGTCGGGTCAATATTTGCCGAGTGCGGCGCAGGTAAGTCATCAAGCTGCTGAATGGGTGCCTGTACCACACCATGCTCATCAATGGGGCTGATACTGACACAGTTGAAACTGTAAGAAGCAGAGAACAAGAAACGGCCTTGTAAATCCGTACCAATATGAGTTGGGCTGCCCGGCAGTGGCGCCATACCGGCGGCGGTCAAGGTGCCATCGTCGCCAATATTGTAGCTAACAATACCAAAGTCAGGGCGAACTCCAACATACAGATGGCGCTGGTTGGGGTTGATTGTCATCGGCTGCACCTGGCCCGGTACTTCCACCGTTTGCAGTAAAGTGAGTGCACCGGAGGAATCTAATTGCCAGACATGAATCTGCTGACTGTCTGGGCTTGCCACGTAAACCACTTGCTTCATCTTTACTCCTTAGTCGAACCTGTTGGGCAATGCTATTAACATATTATTTATATCCTAGATAATACAACAGTCCGCCGTCGCGCGGCTCAAAACTTATCCCGCTTATTTTTAACCGATTATGCCCCCCACTCCCAAGCCAGGTTTAATCAGCCTGCTATCCGGTGTACCATCAGAAAATACTATCCAAACATATTATTTATATACTTTTTAATAAAACCGGGACTGCCATGACATACCGTATTATTGCATTGGATCTGGATGGAACACTTCTCGACAGCAAGAAACGCATTTTGCCAGAATCTTTATCCGCACTGGCCCAAGCACGGGCTGAAGGTGTGAAAGTGGTGGTGGTCACTGGCCGCCATCATGTGGCGATTCACCCGTTTTATCAGGCTTTAGCACTAGACACCCCCGCAATTTGCTGTAATGGCACCTATATTTATGATTATAAAGCCAAAAAAGTTTTGGATTCCAATCCATTACAACCCCAGCAGGCGGTTCAGGTATTACAATTGCTGGAACAAAGTGATATCCACGGGTTGATGTATGTCGATGACGCTATGCTCTATCAGCAAACCAGCGGGCATGTGGTTCGTTCCCTGAGTTGGGCCGAGTCATTGCCGGTTGCCCAGCGCCCAACACTGCTGCATGTCGAGAGCTTATTAGATGCTGCCCATAGCGCCAATGCTATCTGGAAATTTGCCACTTCCCATGCCGATATTGAGCAATTAAAAGCATTCGCCAACAAAGTAGAAAATGACATGGGGCTGGCGTGTGAATGGTCGTGGCATGACCAGGTGGATATTGCGCAAGCCGGTAATAGCAAAGGGATGCGCCTGCAACAATGGGTTGAATCTCAAGGTTTGAGCATGAAAGATGTGGTGGCTTTTGGCGATAACTTTAATGATTTAAGCATGCTTGAGACCGCCGGTTTGGGTGTGGCGATGGGCAATAGCGCCGATGCCATCAAACAACGGGCTGATTTGGTTATTGCCGATAACGAACAGCCGGGTATTGCTGCCGTTATCCGCCAGCATGTATTGGCTTAATCATTAAGTCTAAAGACTAAAAAAGCGCCTTGATGATGGGCGCTTTTTTATTTCTTTCATTATCAGTATGTTGAGCTTAATTTTTGCGATTAAACGACACACTTTTTATCTGTGCGTAAACCCACTGACCGGGCTTCAGCCCCAGCTCATCCCGCGCCCATGGTGTAATTCTGGCCCATAACCATTGGTCGCTAACGGCCAGTTTGACATCAATCTGCCCATCAACTTCAAGACACTCGGCTATTTTTACCGGCAAGATATTACGAATACTGCTGTTTTGCGGTGGCTGCAAGACTAATGAAACATCGGCCGCATTAATCCGGATACGCATTGAGTCGCCCTCTTGCGCCTCCAGCTTGCCGACCCACAACCGCTGGTCGCCTAATGCCAATGCCGTCATTGCATAGCGGTCATGATGACCAATGACACTCACCCGCAATATGCTGCTCGGCTCTTCCCGTTGCAGCCATGGGCGCAGTGCGCTACTGGCCCACACTTCCTCCAATCCACCTACCGCCCGAACTTTACCGGCATCCATCACCACCACTTGATCCGCCAGACGCAAAATCTCATCCATACTATGGCTGACATACAATATCGGCGTATTGACGTCTTGCGCCAAGCGCTCCAAATACGGCAATAGCTCACGTTTACGCGGCAAATCCAGCGAAGCCAAGGGTTCATCCATCAGCAGTAGCTCAGGGGCGGTCAGTAATGCACGGCCAATGGCCACCCGCTGTTTTTCGCCACCAGACAGGGTGAGTGGGAAGCGGCCTAATAACGCCTCGATCCCCAGCAAACCGACAATGGTATCAAACTGCCCGCGCATGGACGGGCTCATGCCGTATTGCAAATTGCCCATCACGCGATAATGGGGGAATAAGCGGGCATCCTGAAAGACATACCCCACACGGCGTTTTTCCGGCGGCAGATAAATCCGCTGTTCTGTATCCACTAATACCCGGCCATTGAGCACAACTTTGCCTTGCTGCGGGCGGGTTAGACCGCCAATCACATTGATCAATGAGGTTTTGCCGGCTCCCGACAAACCAAAAATAGCCGTAATCCCTTGCGCCGGTAAATTAGTGGAAACTTGCAGATTCAAATCACCCAATTGTTGAGTGAAATCCAGTTCTAGCATGGTGCCCCCATGCGTTTTTTACCCCAACGAGCCAACCATTCCGACAGCAACAGAGAAACCAGCGACAGAATAATGGCGATAATACACAGCCGCGCAGCCGCAGCTTCAGCACCGGGTGTTTCAATTAAGGTGTACATTGCCAATGGAATGGTGCGGGTTTCGCCGGGGATATTGGAAACAAAGGTGATGGTCGCGCCAAACTCCCCCAGTGAACGGGCAAAAGACAATACTGTGCCAGCAATGACGCCCGGTAAAGATAGCGGCAGTGTAATGGTGAAAAACACCCGCCACGGATTTGCCCCGAGGGTACGTGCAGCCAGCTCCAGGCGGGTATCGACCGCTTCCAGCGCCAGTCGGATGGCCCTGACCATCAACGGGAAAGCGACCACCGCCGAGGCCAACGCCGCACCGCGCCAACTGAAACTGAAATTGATGCCAAACCAGCTATAGAGCCATTCGCCAATAAAACCGCGCCGACCCATGCTTATCAACAGCAAATAACCAATCACCACTGGCGGTAGCACCAGTGGCAAGTGAATCACGCTGTCTAACAAGGACTTACCGGGAAAGCGGCAGCGCACTAAAATCCATGCCATTAAAATACCTAATGGCAAACTGAACACCACGGCAACACCAGACACCTTCAGGCTCAGAATGATGGCCTGCCACTCATACTCGCTCAATATCATTAGCGTGTGGTAAATCCATATTTTTCGAAAATAACTGCCGCTGCAGGGCTTTTCAGGTAATCATAAAAAGCTGTAACGGTAGGATTTTCATGACCTTTGACAATCGCCATTGGGTATTCAACCGGCTTATGACTCGCTGCCGGGAATACCCCCACAACTTTCACTTTATCGCTGGCAATAGCATCTGAACCATAGACGATACCCAGTGGCGCTTCGGCCCGTTCGACCAGTGCCATAGCACTGCGGACATTATTGGCCCGCGCCATTTCTGGGGCTAAAGTTGACCAGGCACCTAAATTCTCCAGTGACTCTTTGGCATAAATCCCGGCAGGAACATGATCAGGATCGCCGACAGCCAGGCGGCCGCCCTTTAACAATTTCTTCCAATCGGTTTTTTTATCAATCTCGACTTTATCAATTTTGCTGTCTTTTGGCGCGATCAAAACCAGCTCATTACCTAACAAGGTATAGCGGGTGTTAGCCACCATTTGTTGTTTATCAATGACATAATCCATCCATTGCTGGTCAGCAGAAATAAACAAATCCGCCGGTGCGCCCTGTTCAATCTGGCGTGCCAGAGTCGAAGAGGATGCATAAGAAGCCACGACATCAACTTGCTTCTCTTTTTTATACTGTGCCGCAATGTCTTGCAGCGCATTGGTCAAAGAGGCAGCAGCAAAAACTGTCATGTCAGCCGCCATGGCCGAACTGGAAAATGCCGCTAACAGTGCTGCACTCGCGACCCATTTATTCACTTTACCGTATTGATTCTTCATCTTATTCTCCACATGAGTGATATCGTTATATACATTGAAATATAACGCAACACTCCGGGCAGGTCATTCAGTTTATCGGCAAGATGTGAGGTAACTTGAGTTGTCGCAAGATAGCGCAAGAAATGTAGCAAAAGATAAAAACGAAAATGCCCGGCGTTCTTCCGCCAGGCATTTATAAGATGGATACCAACACGTCAAAAAATTTTAATGACTTTAGATTAAGCGCGTTCTTTCTTATTACTGCTTTTGGAGATGATGTTAAATACCTCACCCAGCCCATAGATCAGGCCCAAAATCACTGCCATCACTACTGGGACCATGACCACAGCAAAGAGCAGACTTTTCAATAGATCTAACATATCAACCTCTCATGACCACTTTATAGCGCGATAAACCACGTTATCACAATAACCAATAGATATCATTCGCTGTAATTTATATGACCAATGAATGAATCCAGTTATTTTAACCCACACTAAAAGAATGTAACCTGCCAAAAGTGCGGTTTGAGCCTCGGTGCTATCCACTTGATGTTCATTAACTATAGACCGACTGTTGAGTCATCACCCCCGTTTCCCGCTGGAGCAAATCATCATGCAGGCCGAAATCCTACTTACGTTAAAACTTCAGCAGCGACTGTTTGCCGATCCGCGACGAATTTCATTACTTAAACAAATACAAAATACAGGATCTATCAGTCAGGGCGCGAAACTCGCCGGAATTAGCTATAAAAGTGCCTGGGATGCCATTAATGAAATGAATACATTGGCAGAGGAAACACTGGTCGAACGCGCGACTGGTGGCAAGGGCGGCGGCGGCACGTTTCTGACCCGTTATGGCGAGAGATTAATTCAACTCTATGATTTACTTGCGATAATTCAGCAAAAAGCATTTGATACTCTGAAAGAC
The DNA here is from genome assembly GCF_003600645.1 of Yersinia rochesterensis. Taxonomy (NCBI): domain Bacteria; kingdom Pseudomonadati; phylum Pseudomonadota; class Gammaproteobacteria; order Enterobacterales; family Yersiniaceae; genus Yersinia; species Yersinia rochesterensis. The sequence goes on along the minus strand of NZ_CP032482.1, from coordinate 1,474,994 downwards.
GACTCAATGCCGCTGGACAGTTTACTCGCGGCCATTTCTCGTTTTTCACTGCAAACCAGCGCCCGTAATCAATTTTTCGGTACCCTGATTGAACGCGACCACCAGCATGTCCAGCAACACGTCAATATTCTTTTATCTGACGGGAAAACCCGGCTATCTGCGGCGATAACCCAGCAAAGTGCTGACCGACTACAACTGACAACCGGTAAAGAAGTATTAGCACTTATCAAAGCGCCTTGGATAAAGCTGGTGACTGACCAGGCGTTGGCGGGTGCAGCCGATAACTCTCTGCCAGGGACGGTAAGCAGTATCGAGCAGGGTAATGAGCACAGCGAAGTTATCCTGACCTTAGCGGGAGGTGCTAGCCTCTGTTCGACACAGAATAACAGTGAACTGCATAAGCTTAATTTACGCGTGGGCAGCCCAGTTATTGCACAGTTCAATGCTGATCGAGTCATTATCGCGACACTTTGCTAAATAATTCAGATTAGTTATTAACCGTGGGCAAGATATTTACCTGTTGACATTTAACCCTATACCACCTATCCCTACACTATTATTACGTTGCAGAATATGGGAAAAGTGATGTCTGAGTTGCAAATATCGCAAGGTTGTTTTCGTCTGAATGACACCAAGACACTCATCTTGCCCGAGCTTTCTATTTCCTCCGGTGTTCAGCAACAACCTGGCGATAGCTGGGCATTTGTCGGTGCCAATGGCAGTGGAAAATCGTCATTGGCCAAAGCCTTATCAGGGGAGCTGACCCTGCTTAACGGTAGCCGCCAGAGCAATTTCAACCATATTGTGCGCTTGTCCTTCGAGCAACTCCAACAATTAGTCAGCGAAGAATGGCAGCGTAATAACACCGATTTACTCAGCGTCGATGAAGATGATACCGGGCGTACCACGGCCGAAATCATTCAGGAAGAATGTAGTGACCCGCCGCGTTGCCAACAGTTAGCCGAGCAATTTGGCATCAGCCACTTACTCTCACGCCGTTTTAAGTATCTTTCGACCGGCGAAACCCGCAAAACACTGCTGTGCCGGGCATTAATGCCGCAACCCGACTTGCTGATTCTGGATGAGCCGTTTGACGGTCTGGATGTGGCCGCCCGCGCCCAGTTGGCGGGCATGTTGTCCACACTGTCGGCCCACGGGGTCACACTGGTTTTAGTGCTTAACCGCTTTGATGATATTCCCGATTTTGTGCAACACGTTGGCGTGCTCGCCGATTGTCAATTGACCCATACTGGCCCGCGCCAACAGATCCTTGCCGAAGCTCTGATTGCTCAACTGGCACACAGTGAAAACATTGATGGTTTGTTATTGCCCGAGACGGAAAATCCACAGCAACACCCCCGCCTCCCACAAGATAAACCGCTGATTATATTGCGTAATGGGGTAGTTGAACATAATGACCGCCCCATTTTGCATAACCTGAGCTGGCAGGTTAACCCCGGAGAACACTGGCAAATTATCGGCCAGAATGGCGCAGGGAAATCAACTTTACTCAGTCTGATTACTGGCGACCATCCACAAGGTTACAGTAATGATTTGACACTGTTTGGCCGCCGCCGTGGCAGCGGGGAAACCATCTGGGATATCAAGCGCCATATCGGTTATGTCAGCAGTAGCTTGCATTTGGACTACCGTGTCAGCACTAACCTGCGTACCGTGATTTTATCCGGCTTTTTCGATTCAATTGGTATTTATCAGGCGGTATCAGACCGCCAGCAGCAGCTTGCCGATCAATGGCTGGCTTTGCTGGGGTTTACCGCCGCAACTGCCGACCAGCCTTTCCACAGTTTATCTTGGGGGCAACAGCGCTTAGCACTGATCGCCAGGGCGCTGGTCAAGCACCCCGCACTATTGATTCTTGATGAGCCGCTACAAGGTTTGGACCCACTCAACCGCTTGTTAGTGCGACGTTTTATTGATGTGATGATCGGCGAGGGGGAAACTCAACTGCTGTTTGTCTCTCACCATGCAGAAGATGCTCCGCAGTGCATTACCCACCGGCTGACCTTTGTTCCCGATGGTGATATTTATCAATATCAGCAGGAGAAATTGCCCCTCTGAATGCGGTTAAAATATTCATATAATTATATTATACTGAAAAATAACAACCTCTTTTCATCCCCATTCCGGGGGGTATTTACAGTCATTTATGCTACTATTCCCGCCGTCAGATATGATTCATGCTGACGGCGGGGATGGTTTCGATTATCTGGTTTAAAATAGTTAGGATTTAACAACTAAAGGGACGATTTATGTGGGGCGTACTTGCTGCATCACTGCTTTTCTTATCAATTAACCGGGTACTTTCCCTGTTTCTTTTGGCTTTATCATTATCTGTAGCCCTTTATCACGGCGTTCTGACCCTACCCTCTGCGGGGTTCTTGCTGCTGACACTGATAGTTGCCCTGCTGCTAAAGAAATACCGCCAACAAAAATGGCTTGCCGCCGGGCTAGAATTGCTCTTAGTGCTCGCTGCTATCGCCTTATTCCTGCATCTGGTTCCTGGTTTTAATAACCTAAAAATATTAGATAAAGTCAAGGTTGGGCCGCTCAGTGCCGCCTTTAGCATGTATTACAACCTTGATAAGGCGCTGGTACCCTTTATTTTACTTGCTTGCCTGCCCACCTTGTTTGTTGCGAAAAAGCATCTATCTGTCGGGCGGCTCGGCTGGGTAAGTTTGATTGTTAGTATCCCGGCATTGCTACTACTGGCGGTCGCCTTAGGTGGTTTGAAAGTTGAAATGCACACGCCAGCATGGGTTGGCTCCTTTGTTATCGCCAACGTGTTTTTTGTGTGTTTGGCCGAAGAAGCACTCTTTCGCGGCTATTTGCAGCAACGCCTAAGCCAATGTGTGGGGAATTACCCCGCGCTGCTGCTCACTGCCCTGCTATTCGGTGCTGCGCATATGGCAGGCGGCCCACTATTGATGGTATTTGCCGCATTGGCTGGGGTGATTTATGGTTTGGCATGGCTGTGGAGTGGCCGTTTATGGGTGGCCGTGGCCTTTCATTTTGGCCTGAATTTAATGCATTTGTTGTTCTTTACCTATCCGCTGTATTCCGCTCACTGATTTTTACTGACTATCTTTTGCTGACTACAGCTTTTTACTGACAACAGAATCTTTACTGGCTACAGCCCGGCCCGATGCCATTTTCCCCACGGCATCAGGCCGTGGCTATCACTAACAGTGATATTCCCGCTAAATTTATGGGTGAGAACGCTACCATTTCCCTTCTGTTTATCATGCCCAAAGTTTCTGCATCTTTGTCCATTCTGACTAATTGCCCTGTATTTATACCTTGATAGAGATTAAGCTAAACTAAATTTAAATGTAAACGATTCCATTATTGAGCGCAGATCACCTTTTCTCACATAATGGCATGCTATCTTTCTGAGACAAAAATGATTCGAGGAGCCTTTATGTACGTTCTGGTAACAGGTGGTAGCGGTTACATTGGTAGCCATACCTGTGTACAGTTGATTGAAGCGGGTTACAAGCCCATTATTCTCGACAACCTTTGCAACAGTAAATCCAGCGTATTAGCTCGGATACATCAATTGACCGGCTACACACCTGAACTTTATCAAGGTGATATCCGTGACCGCGCCCTACTCGACCAAATATTTGCAGCTCATTCTATTCATGCTGTCATTCATTTTGCGGGCTTAAAAGCCGTGGGCGAATCTGTCAGTAAGCCGCTGGAATATTACAATAATAATGTCTTCGGCACCTTAGTGTTGCTGGAAGCGATGCGCGCCGCCAGGATCAAAAACCTTATCTTCAGTTCTTCCGCCACGGTGTATGGCGATCAACCGCAAATTCCTTATGTTGAAAGCTTCCCGACCGGTTTACCTTCCAGCCCATATGGCCGCAGCAAATTAATGGTTGAGCAAATTCTGCAAGATGTTCAATTAGCTGATCCGCAATGGAATATGACTATCTTGCGCTATTTCAACCCGGTGGGAGCGCATCCGTCAGGGCTAATGGGGGAAGACCCACAGGGCATTCCGAACAACTTGATGCCGTTTATTGCGCAGGTTGCAGTAGGCCGCCGTGAATCACTGGCGATATTCGGCGATGACTACCCGACCCCTGATGGCACTGGGGTGCGTGATTATATTCATGTAGTCGACTTAGCTGATGGCCATGTCGCGGCGATGAAAACACTGCACAACCAGCCCGGCGTACACATCTTCAATTTGGGTGCAGGTGTTGGCCACAGTGTTTTACAAGTGGTCGAAGCTTTCAGCAAAGCTTGCGGTAAGCCCCTGGCTTACCATTTTGCACCACGTCGCGCCGGCGATCTCCCAGTTTATTGGGCAGACGCCAGCAAAGCCGCAGAACAGTTGGGCTGGAGAGTCAGCCGCTCACTGGATGAAATGGCCGCTGATACCTGGCGTTGGCAATCACATAATCCTCAGGGCTATCCCGATTAAGGTATTGTTATGACTAATTTTAACCCTGTGGATCATCCACATCGCAGATATAATCCACTAAGCGACCAGTGGGTATTGGTTTCACCGCATCGGGCCAAGCGCCCATGGCAAGGTCAGCAGGAAGCACCCGCGACTGAGAGTTTACCCGCGCACGATGCTGATTGTTTCTTATGCCCCGGCAATACTCGGGTGACCGGCGACGTCAACCCTGACTACCCGTCAACCTATGTATTCACTAATGACTTTGCCGCGCTCATGCCCGACACCCCCGACGCGCCGCAAAGTGATGATCCGCTGATGCGCAGCCAGAGTGCACGCGGCACCAGCAGGGTTATTTGCTTCTCACCGGATCACAGTAAAACATTGCCGCAACTGACATTACCCGCACTGGAAGATGTCATCCAAACCTGGCAACAACAAGGTGCCGAGTTGGGTAAAATTTACCCTTGGGTACAAGTATTTGAAAATAAAGGCGCGGCCATGGGCTGCTCGAATCCCCATCCGCATGGGCAAATTTGGGCCAATAGCTTCCTGCCCAATGAAGCCGCGCGCGAAGACCGGCTACAACAGCAATATTTCCAAGAACATCAATCACCTATGCTGCTCGATTATGCCGAACGTGAGCGCCGTGACGGCAGCCGGACGGTGGTTGAAACCGAGCATTGGTTAGCCGTGGTGCCCTATTGGGCGGCGTGGCCGTTTGAAACCTTGCTGCTGCCCAAAACCCATGTCCTGCGTTTAGAAGATTTATCCGATGAACAGCGCCGTGATTTGGCTATTGCCCTGAAAAAGCTGACCAGCCGCTACGACAATCTTTTCTCATGCTCTTTCCCTTACTCAATGGGATGGCACGGCGCGCCTTATAACATTTGTTGTCCTGATAAAAACGATCATGGCGCTGATAACACCGATGACAACAAACATTGGCAGTTACATGCACATTTTTATCCGCCATTACTGCGTTCTGCGTCAGTACGGAAATTTATGGTGGGTTATGAAATGCTGGCCGAAATCCAGCGCGACCTGACAGCAGAACAGGCGGCTGAACACCTGCGGGCAGTCAGTGATGTTCATTATCGAGAAGCCGGAGTCAAATAATGAGTTTAAAACAGCATACCCAGGCCATTTTCCGCCAACAGTTTGGTCATGAATCGGACATCACCATTAAAGCGCCGGGGCGCGTCAATCTGATTGGCGAACATACCGATTATAACGATGGCTTTGTATTGCCCTGCGCCATTGATTATGAAACCGTGATAAGCATTAGCAAACGCGATGACCGCCAGATTCGTGTCATTGCGGCTGATTATGAAAATCAACAAGACATATTCTCTCTCGATGAGCCAATTGTCCCACATGCGCAATACCGTTGGGCAGATTATGTGCGCGGGGTGGTAAAACACTTGCAGCTGCGCCATGCCGATTTTGGTGGGGCAGACTTAGTCATCAGCGGCAATGTCCCACAAGGTGCTGGCCTGAGTTCATCGGCTTCTTTAGAAGTGGCTGTCGGACAGGCGCTGCAATCCCTCTATCAGTTGCCCCTGAGTGGCGTGGAACTGGCGCTCAATGGGCAAGAAGCTGAAAATCAGTTTGTCGGCTGTAACTGCGGCATCATGGATCAGCTGATTTCAGCACTCGGCCAGCAAGACCATGCGCTGCTGATCGACTGCCGCACGCTTGAAACTCGCGCAGTAGCGATGCCCGAAAACGTGGCAGTGGTGATTATCAATTCCAATGTGAAGCGCGGTTTGGTTGATAGCGAATACAACACCCGCCGCGAGCAATGTGAAACCGCAGCGCGCTTCTTTGGGGTTAAAGCCCTGCGCGATGTTGACGCGAAACTGTTCTTCTCTATTCAGGATGAGTTAGACCCGGTGGTAGCTAAACGTGCTCGCCATGTGATTACCGAAAATGAGCGCACTTTGGCAGCGGCGGATGCATTGGCGGCTGGCGATTTGAAATTGATGGGGCAATTGATGCACGAGTCTCATATTTCAATGCGTGATGATTTTGAGATCACAGTTCCGCCGATAGATAGCCTGGTGGATATTGTGAAATCTGTTATTGGGGAGCAAGGTGGTGTCCGAATGACTGGCGGTGGTTTTGGCGGCTGCATTGTCGCGCTAATGCCAAACTCGCTGGTCGAGCAAGTTCGTGCGGCTGTCGCGCAGCAATATCCGGCATACAGTGGCGGCAGGACTGAAACCTTTTACGTTTGCCAAGCTTCACAAGGAGCAGGTTTATGCTGAAAAACGACTCTGCATCACCAAGCAGTGTTGACCAGTTAGCACCGGATGGTCACCCCTTTGAATTGACCGAATTACATAATAAAGCGGGCATGAGCGTGACGCTGATGGATTGGGGCGCTACCTGGTTATCAGCAATATTGCCACTAAAAGGGGGCGAAAAACGTGAGTTGCTGCTGGGCTGCCAAACCCCGGCCGATTATCTGCATCAAGCGGCTTATCTCGGCGCGACAGTTGGCCGCTACGCCAACCGCATCGCGAAAGCACAAATCACCGTGGAGGGCGAAATCCTCCATCTGATACCCAATCAAGGCGAGAACCAACTACATGGTGGCCCGGAAGGGTTCCATAACCGGCGCTGGACAAAGGTTAAACAGGATGAAAAACAGGTGACTTATCAACTGTTTTCTCCTGATGGCGATCAGGGTTTCCCCGGTAATCTAACCGCCGAAGTGCAGTATCTGCTGACCGAGGATAATCGCCTGGAGATTCGCTATCAGGCTCAGGTTGATAAAACCTGCCCGGTAAACTTAACCAATCATGCGTACTTTAATCTCGATGGCGAAGGGCGAGATGTGCGGGCACATCGATTACAGCTGTTTGCTGACCGCTATTTACCGGTCGACAGTGATGGGATACCAACCGGCGGACTCGAAAGTGTTGAAAAAACCGGCATGGATTTTCGTCAAGCGAAAACGCTGGCACGAGACTTCCTGCAAGACCGTTGCCAACAGCGGGTTAAGGGCTACGACCATGCCTATCTACTGCATCGCACCTGTGGTGCTACCGAAAGCCCGGCGGCGCACCTGTGGTCGTCTGATAATCAAGTCCAAATGAGCGTTTACACCACCGCACCCGCATTGCAGCTCTATAGCGGTAATTTCCTCGGCGGAACACCTGCACGTAATGGCGGAACCTATGCCAGTTACACTGGCGTCGCTCTGGAAAGTGAATTCTTACCTGATAGCCCTAATCACCCGGAATGGCCACAACCCGATTGCTGGCTAAAGCCGGGGAAAGCCTACCACTCAACCACTGTTTATCACTTTATTGCGCTTTAACTTTATTTCGCTATACGCTGTTAGCATTACCACTCCGGTGGCAATGCTAATGGCATAATATATAACCAAAACCTACCCTTATTGATAAACAGCATCTACGCTTAAGACATCTGTCAGGCGGTCATACTGGCATCTTGCTCGCCCTTTCAGATCCTAACGTTACTGAATAAACAGTGCTTAAATAAAGGGAACTCTTATGCGTCTAACTACCCTATGGTTACTCTCAGCCGGATTACTACTCAGTGCGAATGTGATGGCGGCGGAGACAGCAGTGAAAACACCCTCGCCCGCTCAGGCAGCGCAACAGAAGAAAATGACCGACTGTAATCAGCAAGCTGCGACTCAATCGCTGAAAGGCGATGACCGCAAGAAATTTATGAGCCAATGCTTGAAAGCACAGGTTCATCCAGATGAAAAAGCCCTCACACCACAACAGCAGAAAATGAAAAGTTGTAATGCTGAAGCAGCGACCAAAGCGCTAAAAGGCGACGCACGCAAAACTTTCATGAGCACTTGCCTGAAGAAAGCCGCTTAACTTTATGGGGTCAGTTCAAACCCCGCAATCTATGGGGTATTTACCGCCCCATAGATTAATTAGTTATAGCTATAGCAGAATCGATTCGACTCCCTACCTTACGTTCCCTTAAAAAATTGGCTATGGTTAAACACAAACGATTGCTGTCTGTGGCAATCACGCAATATAATGATAATAGTTATCATTGAATAAGTTAGATTGAGGAGTTTGAACTATGGCAGTAACAAAGCTGGTTCTGGTACGTCACGGCGAAAGTCAATGGAACAACGAAAACCGCTTCACCGGTTGGTATGACGTTGACTTGTCTGAGAAAGGTCGTACTGAAGCAAAGGCAGCAGGCAAGCTGTTGAAAGATGAAGGTTTTACTTTTGATTTCGCCTACACCTCAGTATTAAAGCGCGCTATCCATACCTTATGGAGCATTCTGGACGAACTGGATCAGGCTTGGCTACCAACGGAAAAAACGTGGAAGCTGAATGAACGTCATTACGGCGCATTGCAAGGTCTGGATAAATCAGAAACTGCGGCAAAATACGGTGATGACCAAGTCAAACTGTGGCGTCGTGGTTTTGCTATCACCCCTCCAGCACTGGATAAAAGTGATGAGCGCTTCCCAGGCCATGACCCGCGTTATGCAAAATTAACCGATGCAGAGCTGCCAACCACTGAAAGCCTGGCTCTGACGATTGACCGCGTTATCCCTTACTGGGAAGAAGTGATCAAACCACGCATCGCCAGTGGTGAGCGCGTTATCATCGCCGCCCACGGTAACTCACTGCGCGCGCTGGTTAAATATCTGGATAACCTGAACGAAGACGAAATTCTTGAGCTAAATATCCCAACTGGCGTGCCTTTGGTGTATGAGTTTGATGAAAACTTCAAACCAATCAAACACTACTATCTGGGCAATGCTGATGAGATCGCGGCTAAAGCTGCTGCGGTAGCCAATCAGGGTAAAGCGAAGTAATCATTTCTGATTCGTGCTATTAAAAAAACCCCCGCGCATCATGGATGCCGGGGGTTTTTATTTGCCAGTTATTGGGAGGAACATCGCCCGAATTCAAAATGACAAGTACGATAGCCGTATTTTACCAGTAGGCGTTATCAGCGTAGGCAGTTTGGACGCGGACAGCGCGCAACAACCGGAGCGTACACAAGTACGTGAGGATTGTGAGCACTGCCCAAATTCAAAATGGCAAGTACGATAGCCTACTAACGGCGTTCTTTCACCGCGTCAGCCAACTGGCGTAGCAACACTTCAGTATCTTCCCAACCAATACACGCATCGGTGACACTTTTGCCGTAAGCCAGTGGTTCGCCACTTTCCAGATTCTGGTTACCTTCTATCAGATGGCTTTCAATCATCACGCCCATAATAGATTTTTCGCCCTGCGCAATCTGGCGACAAACGTCGGTTCCCACTTCCATTTGCTTTTTGAATTGCTTACTGCTGTTAGCATGGCTGAAATCAATCATAATTTGTGGTTCGAGGCCAGCTTTGCTTAAGCCTTCCTTCACCGCCGCCACATGCGCACTGCTGTAATTCGGCTCTTTACCGCCACGCAAAATGATATGGCAATCATCATTACCGGCAGTGTTTACAATCGCCGAATGACCCCATTTAGTCACTGACAGGAAACAGTGTGGCGCGCTGGCAGCATTGATAGCATCAATAGCGACTTTAATGGTGCCGTCGGTGCCATTTTTAAAACCAACCGGGCAAGACAGCCCAGAGGCCAGTTCGCGATGAACTTGTGATTCAGTGGTACGGGCGCCAATAGCCCCCCAGCTCATCAGGTCAGCCAAGTATTGCGGGGTTATCATATCCAAAAACTCACCCGCAGCCGGTAAGCCACTCTCGTTAATGTCTAATAGCAACTTGCGCGCAATACGCAGACCATCATTGATGTCGTAGCTACCATCCATATGCGGATCGTTAATCAGACCTTTCCAACCCACCGTGGTACGCGGTTTTTCAAAATAGACGCGCATCACCACTTCAAGCTCACCTTGTAGCTCTTCACGCAATGTCAGCAAACGGGCCGCATATTCTTTGGCCGCTTGGGTATCGTGAATTGAGCATGGGCCAATCACTACCAGCAAGCGATCATCCTGAGCGCGCAAGATGTTGTGAATAGCAGTACGGGTCTTGGATACCGTCTCTGCTGCATTGTTACTGGCCGGAAACTTCTCTAACAGAGCAACAGGTGGGAGGAGTTCCTTAATTTCATTAATCCGTAGGTCATCATTCAGGTAGTTCATAGCTCTTCCATTAAGTCTTGTGACGATCATCGCACAACGTCTGTCTGTATTAATCTAGTTGAACCAATCTAACGGGTGAATGGGATGCTGTAAATCGACTTTATTGTATTAGGGGCTCAGTACAGATAAACAACGATATAGCTATTATCTATAATACATATCAATCATTGAATGAAATCCTATCAGAGTTAACTTTCTCGTCCTGTTTTCACCTTTTATGGTTAAAGGATAAATATGTCTGCATCATCATTTTTCCCGCAAGACAGCAACAGCAAACGTCTGCTAGTCGCTTTCGCGGTCACCACGGTGTTTATGGTGGCTGAGGCCATTGGTGGCTGGCTATCAGGCTCACTGGCGCTCTTAGCCGATGCCGGGCATATGCTGACGGATTCTGCTGCATTATTTATCGCCTTAATGGCAGTTCATTTTTCGCAGAGGAAGCCGGACTCTCGCCATACCTTTGGTTATTTGCGCCTCACTACGCTGGCTGCTTTTGTTAACGCCGCCGCATTATTATTGATTGTGGTGCTGATTTTTTGGGAGGCGGTTAGGCGCTTTTTTACCCCTCATGAAGTGATGGGCGGGCCGATGTTAATCATCGCCATCGCGGGGTTGTGCGCGAATATTTTCTGCTTCTGGATACTTCATCGCGGTGAGGAAAAAAAGAATATTAATGTGCGAGCCGCCGCTTTGCATGTCATGGGGGATTTATTAGGTTCAGTCGGGGCTATCGTGGCGGCAGTGGTGATCCTGACCACCGGCTGGACACCAATAGACCCGATTTTGTCAGTATTGGTCTCGGTATTAGTGTTACGCAGTGCCTGGCGGCTGTTGAAAGAAAGTTTTCACGAGCTATTAGAGGGGGCACCGCTAGAGATTGACATCAATAAACTGCGCAAAAATCTCTGCACCAGCATATATGAAGTGCGGGATGTCCATCACGTCCACTTATGGCAAATTGGTGACCAACGGCTGATGACGCTGCATGTGCAAGTGATCCCTCCGCAAGATAATGATGAGTTACTGCAACGCATTCAGCACCATCTGCTGCATCATTATAATATTGGTCATGCCACCATTCAGATGGAATACCAGCACTGCAAAGCACCAGATTGCGGCATTCATCAAGCGGCCAGCGCAGGAGAGCACCATCATCACCATCATTAATAGCCATCAGTCGGGCGCATGCTCTGTAGCACCTCGCCTGACTGACATTTCCATCAACAGCTATTGGGATTAAGTATTAATCACTCTGAGTAGACAGTGGGCGTGAATGATTCCGCGTCGCACTCTTAATCCACAACCAAGAACCATTCAGGGCGATCAGGGTCAGTATTACATACTCCAACGCCATGGCGTAGACGCCCTGATAGGCGAAAATGGCCACACTGATGACATCAATAACCACCCAAATCAGCCAGTTTTCAACATATTTCCGAGTCATCAAAATCATCGCCACAATGGATAAGACCATCATAGTAGAGTCCCAGAATGGGAAAGCATCTGGTTGCAATTCAGGCATTTGGACATTGACACCCAAGCTTTGCATCACTGTCACTGCCGCGCGGGTCAGCCAGGCAAAGACGGTATCAATATTCAACGTCATCAAAGCGATGCCCGCCACGCAGACGGCACCCCACGCCAATGCTTTCGGCAAAGATAGCCAGCGGATTTTCAATTCAGCTTGGTTATCAGGAGTTTGTTTGCTCCAGGCATACCAACCATAAATATTGGCAACAAAGAAGAACAGCTGTAACAACAAGCTGGCATAAAGTTGAATCTGGAAGAAAATCACCGCAAACAACGTCACGTTTATCAACCCAAACAAGTAGTTGATGATTTTCTCTTTGCTGGCAAACCAGATACACAGCAACCCGAACAGTGTCCCAATCGCCTCTATCCATGAAAGGTCATACCCGCCCGCACCCAGCGGAATATGAACTAATATATTGCTGGTACTGAAGAAATCCATCTGGTGACCCTTTTGCAGTTAATACATCTGTTTTATAGCTGGTGGAGTGAAGGGTTTACCGCACCTACGGGCACTCCGGCGACTCACGTCGCTACGACCCGAACGGCACAATTCCCCTTCATTTGGCTTTGCCGTCAGTATGAAATGTTTAGGCATTGCCTTTGATCTGTAACTTCAACTGATTGGCAAAATCCAACATGCGATTTAGCGGTATCAGTGCCTGCTGACGCAATTCTTCATCAACATGTATCTCATGCATTGCTCCACCCTGCTCCAGCCCCTCAGCAATCGCTCTGAGGCCATTCATCGCCATCCACGGACAGTGAGCGCAACTTCTGCATGTCGCACCTTCGCCCGCCGTCGGTGCTTCAAACAATTCTTTATCGGGGCAGGCCTGCTGCATCTTGTAAAAAATGCCACGGTCTGTTGCGACGATCAGTTTCTTTTGTGGCAATGTTTTTGCCGCCGTAATTAACTGACTGGTTGAGCCGACAGCATCAGCCATATCGACCACCGCTTGCGGTGACTCTGGGTGAACTAAGACAGCGGCGTCCGGGTGTAAGGCTTTCATTTGGGCCAGCGCCTGGGTTTTAAACTCGTCATGGACGATACAGGCCCCTTGCCAGCACAATACATCCGCGCCACTCTTTTTCTGCACGTAGCTACCCAGATGCTTGTCTGGTGCCCAAATTATCTTCTCGCCCAAGCTATCGAGATGCTCGATTAACTCAACCGCAATACTGGAAGTAACCACCCAATCCGCACGGGCTTTTACTGCCGCCGAGGTATTGGCATACACCACCACGGTGCGGTCAGGATGGCTATCGCAAAACGCCGCAAACTCATCAGCTGGACAGCCTAAATCCAGTGAACATTCAGCATGGAGAGTTGGCATCAATACTTGTTTTTCAGGATTGAGTATTTTGGCCGTTTCCCCCATAAAGCGCACACCGGCGACCAATAAAGTCGATGCCGGATGATTATTGCCAAAGCGCGCCATTTCAAGGGAGTCAGCGACACAACCGCCGGTTTCTTCAGCCAGTGCCTGAATTTCAGGATCGGTATAATAGTGAGCGACTAACACGGCATCGCGTTGCTTCAGCAGTGTTTTGATTTTCTCACGGTAAAAGGCTTTTTGATCCACATCCAATGGGACTGGCCGCGCAGGGAAAGGATAAATAGCCGCATTCACATCAAAAGTTTCGCTCATCGCTCACATCTCTATTGCCAGTTATTCCGGAGCCAGTATATCACTCAGGCCACCAGTAAGATTAGTTTGTTTTTTATCCTAAACAAAATACTCAATATTTAGCGAAAAGTCGCTCAAATTTGTCTGATAATGGCGAAAATGTTTAATAGAGTTAAATATGAGGCAAAAAGTTGAGTGATAGAAAGGATATCAGAGGATTATAGGGGTCTGTTTGGCGTTCTAGAATGAGAAGTATAAATGAGATTGCGGGGGAAAGGTATAACAGGGTGAAAGATAACGTCATAATGGTGGGTCGTGCGGGATGACTCGTCCTGCGGACTCGCCCTTCGGGTCAACGCTAGCGCGTTGCTGTCTCGCTTCGCTCGGCTCGAACCTGAACGCAGGATCTCACCCACACGATGCTGTGTAGTATGCAACTTCTGAGTCTGGGGGGATATTTCGATACTTGAGATAATGGTGGGTCGTGCGGGATGACTCGTCCTGCGGACTCGCCCTTCGGGTCAACGCTAGCGCGTTGCTGTCTCGCTTCGCTCGGCTCGAACCTGAACGCAGGATCTCACCCACACGATGCTGTGTAGTATGCAACTTCTGAGTCTGGGGGGATATTTCGATACTTGAGATAATGGTGGGTCGTGCGGGATGACTCGTCCTGCGGACTCGCCCTTCGGGTCAACGCTAGCGCGTTGCTGTCTCGCTTCGCTCGGCTCGAACCTGAACGCAGGATCTCACCCACACGATGCTGTGTAGTATGCAACTTCTGAGTCTGGGGGGATATTTCGATACTTGAGATAATGGTGGGTCGTGCGGGATGACTCGTCCTGCGGACTCGCCCTTCGGGTCAACGCTAGCGCGTTGCTGTCTCGCTTCGCTCGGCTCGAACCTGAACGCAGGATCTCACCCACACGATGCTGTGTAGTATGCAACTTCTGAGTCTGGGGGGATATTTCGATACTTGAGATAATGGTGGGTCGTGCGGGATGACTCGTCCTGCGGACTCGCCCTTCGGGTCAACGCTAGCGCGTTGCTGTCTCGCTTCGCTCGGCTCGAACCTGAACGCAGGATCTCACCCACACGATGCTGTGTAGTATGCAACTTCTGAGTCTGGGGGGATATTTCGATACTTGAGATAATGGTGGGTCGTGCGGGATGACTCGTCCTGCGGACTCGCCCTTCGGGTCAACGCTAGCGCGTTGCTGTCTCGCTTCGCTCGGCTCGAACCTGAACGCAGGATCTCACCCACACGATGCTGTGTAGTATGCAACTTCTGAGTCTGGGGGGATATTTCGATACTTGAGATAATGGTGGGTCGTGCGGGATGACTCGTCCTGCGGACTCGCCCTTCGGGTCAACGCTAGCGCGTTGCTGTCTCGCTTCGCTCGGCTCGAACCTGAACGCAGGATCTCACCCACACGATGCTGTGTAGTATGCAACTTCTGAGTCTGGGGGGATATTTCGATACTTGAGATAATGGTGGGTCGTGCGGGATGACTCGTCCTGCGGACTCGCCCTTCGGGTCAACGCTAGCGCGTTGCTGTCTCGCTTCGCTCGGCTCGAACCTGAACGCAGGATCTCACCCACACGATGCTGTGTAGTATGCAACTTCTGAGTCTGGGGGGATATTTCGATACTTGAGATAATGGTGGGTCGTGCGGGATGACTCGTCCTGCGGACTCGCCCTTCGGGTCAACGCTAGCGCGTTGCTGTCTCGCTTCGCTCGGCTCGAACCTGAACGCAGGATCTCACCCACACGATGCTGTGTAGTATGCAACTTCTGAGTCTGGGGGGATATTTCGATACTTGAGATAATGGTGGGTCGTGCGGGATGACTCGTCCTGCGGACTCGCCCTTCGGGTCAACGCTAGCGCGTTGCTGTCTCGCTTCGCTCGGCTCGAACCTGAACGCAGGATCTCACCCACACGATGCTGTGTAGTATGCAACTTCTGAGTCTGGGGGGATATTTCGATACTTGAGATAATGGTGGGTCGTGCGGGATGACTCGTCCTGCGGACTCGCCCTTCGGGTCAACGCTAGCGCGTTGCTGTCTCGCTTCGCTCGGCTCGAACCTGAACGCAGGATCTCACCCACACGATGCTGTGTAGTATGCAACTTCTGAGTCTGGGGGGATATTTCGATACTTGAGATAATGGTGGGTCGTGCGGGATGACTCGTCCTGCGGACTCGCCCTTCGGGTCAACGCTAGCGCGTTGCTGTCTCGCTTCGCTCGGCTCGAACCTGAACGCAGGATCTCACCCACACGATGCTGTGTAGTATGCAACTTCTGAGTCTGGGGGGATATTTCGATACTTGAGATAATGGTGGGTCGTGCGGGATGACTCGTCCTGCGGACTCGCCCTTCGGGTCAACGCTAGCGCGTTGCTGTCTCGCTTCGCTCGGCTCGAACCTGAACGCAGGATCTCACCCACACGATGCTGTGTAGTATGCAACTTCTGAGTCTGGGGGGATATTTCGATACTTGAGATAATGGTGGGTCGTGCGGGATTCGAACCTGCGACCAATTGATTAAAAGTCAACTGCTCTACCAACTGAGCTAACGACCCGCTGTAATGCGGTACTGCGTATACTTTACTGTAAAACATAATGGTGGGTCGTGCGGGATTACTCGTCCTGCGGACTCGCCCTTCGGGTCAACGCTACGCGCTGCTGTCTCGCTTCGCTCGACTCGAACCTTTACGATTCTCATTCCTACGATTTGATACCCTGATAATTCTTCATAATGGTGGGTCGTGCGGGATTCGAACCTGCGACCAATTGATTAAAAGTCAACTGCTCTACCAACTGAGCTAACGACCCATTATGTTTACTGCTTGATGACAATTCACTGCCAGTCGTGTGGAATAAATCCACTCGAGGTATTTTAGACAAAACAGGAAGAGGAATATCTATGCGATGATTTCAACTTCTTACATTCAAACCAAACTGCGAAAGAATGGTGGGTCGTGCGGGATTCGAACCTGCGACCAATTGATTAAAAGTCAACTGCTCTACCAACTGAGCTAACGACCCGCTGTAATGCGGTACTTCATAACATAATGGTCGGTCGTGCAGGATTACTCGTCCTGCGGACTCGCCCTTCGGGTCAACGCTACGCGTTGCTGTCTCGCTTCGCTCGACTCGAACCTTTACGGTTCTCATTCCTACGATTTGATACCCTGATAATTCTTCATAATGGTGGGTCGTGCGGGATTCGAACCTGCGACCAATTGATTAAAAGTCAACTGCTCTACCAACTGAGCTAACGACCCATTATGCTTACTGCGAACGATAATTTCCTGTTGCTTTAACGTTTTACAAGTTGTCTTGGCAACGGCGGCATATATTACTAATTTCTCTTCACAGTGCAACTTAAATTTCTGTAAAGACGTCTAACTGCTTGTTCTTCGCTCGCTAAAGCCCAGAAATTAGTCAATAAGACCAATTCCTGGGCTCGAAAAAAGCTAAAGTGCAGATAAACGTTTCTGTGCCTGTTTAGCAGCATCAGTGTTGGGATATTGCTTGATCACTTGTTGATAAACCGCCTTAGCTTTATCACTTTGGCCTTTATCCTGCATGATCACCCCGACTTTAAACATCGCTTCTGAACTTTTTGGGGACTTTGGATAATTTTTTACAACAACAGCATAATAATACGCAGCATCGTCTTTCTTACCTTTGTTGTAATACAACTGCCCTAACCAGTAATTGGCATTAGGCTGGTAAGTCGACTTTGGGTACTGTTTCACAAAACCTTGGAAAGCAGTGATCGCTTGATCGTATTGCTTTTTCTCAAGAGCCAGAGAAACGGCTGTATTGTAATCGCTGTTTTCATCACCAGTACTTGCTGAAGGTGCCGCTGTAGCCGCTGCTGCGCCTGCGGTGGCAGCATCAGAACTTCCAGCCGTTGCATTATCTGCCGCAGCGCCAGCAGCCGCAGGCGTTGAAGTAGACGCCCCCTGACCACCGCTCAGACTATCCATCTGCTGATAGATCTGTTTTTGCCGCTCAACAATTTGATTGAGCTGATACTGATTTTCTTGGATCTGACCGCGTAAGCTATCTACATCGCGTTGCGAATCTGATAGTTGTTGCTGAAGTTGAGTTAATAGTTGGCTGTGAGCGTTGGAAATACGCTCAAGTTGAGTGACCCGATCTTCTACCGAGCCGGAGCCGACATTACTGATTGGCGCTTGGGCAGTAGCGGCCCATGGGACCGCTACGCCAACCAATAACGACAGACCCACTAAGTGACGTCTGAAGTTACTGTTCATGCGATTCTCTTAGTAAACCAGAACTGCACGACGGTTTTTAGCAAATGCTGCTTCGTCATGGCCCAGTACTGCTGGCTTCTCTTTACCGTAAGAAACGATAGAGATTTGGTCAGCAGAAACGCCTTTACCTTGCAGATACATTTTCACTGCGTTTGCACGACGCTCGCCCAACGCGATGTTGTATTCTGGCGTACCGCGTTCATCCGCGTGGCCTTCAACAACAACTTTGTAAGATGGGTTGCTACGCAGGAATGCAGCATGCGCATCCAGCATTTGAGCGAAGTCAGAACCGATATCGTATTTATCGAAACCGAAGTAAACGATATTGTTCTTTTGCAGTTCTTGCATCTGAAGACGCGCTTGCTCTTCGGAAGACAGGTTGCTGCCGTTTTCTGTACCAGTGCCAGCGCCCATGCCAGATTGGTCATTATTTGCGCTTTTGTTGGAACTACAAGCCGCTACAGCCAGAACTGGCAAAGCCAACATTAGCCCTTTTAGCACTTTGTTCAGTTGCATCTCTTTGATCCTTTTTTATAGTTTGCCATACATACGTATTTACACATGCATCACAGATACGGCGACCAGGCAGGAAATTTGACCTGTCCATCAGTTGCCGGAAGACGCGCTTTGAAACGCCCATCAGTCGAGACCAGCTGTAACACGGCTCCCAGCCCTTGTGTCGAGCTATAGATAACCATGGTGCCGTTAGGCGCGATACTAGGCGTTTCATCCAGGAACGTGTCCGTTAATACTTGAACGGCTCCCGTTACCAGATCCATTTTGGCGATGTGTTGTGCCCCACCATTGGAACTAACCAATACCAGGAACTTACCATCAGGACTCACATCTGCGTTCTGGTTCTGAGAACCTTCCCACGTGATTCGCTGTGGCGCACCGCCATTAATATTCACTTTATACACTTGTGGACGACCGCCCTGATCCGAGGTATAGGCCAGGTTTTGGCTATCCGGGAACCAGCTTGGTTCAGTGTTATTGCTACGGCCATCGGTCACCTGGCTGATTTGGCCAGACCCCAAGTCCATAACATACAAATTCAAGCTACCGCTTTTAGACAAAGCGAAGGCCAATTTGGTACCGTCTGGTGAGAAAGCTGGCGCACCATTATGACGTGGGAATGAGGCCACTTGTCTGATTGCACCATTTGCCAGCGTCTGAATAACCAGTGCTGATTTGCCACTCTCAAAAGTTACATAAGCAATTTTGCTGCCATCTGGAGACCAGGCTGGTGACATCAAAGGCTCTGGAGAGCGGTGAACCACAAACTGGTTGTAGCCATCGTAATCAGAGACTCGCAATTCATGTGGGAATTTGCCGCCGTTGGTTTGCACCACATAAGCAATTCGGGTACGGAACGCACCTTTAATCCCGGTCAGCTTTTCAAAGACTTCGTCACTGGCAGTATGCGCGGCATAACGTAACCACTGTTTAGTCACTTTATACTGATTTTGCGCCAATACACTACCCGCAGCACCAGAGGTATCCACTAACTGGTAAGAAACCACGAAGCTGCCATCAGCACTTGGCTGAACCTGCCCTACAACCACGGCATCAATACCCAATGCAGTCCAGGCAGCAGGTGTCACTTCAGCTGCAGTAGACGGTTGCTGTGGCATACGCGCCGCATCAATTGGGTTAAATTTGCCACTGTTGCGTAAATCTGCGCCGACGATCGCGCCAATCTCTTCCGGTGGTGTACCTGGCCCCATCCATTTGAATGGCACAACGCCAATTGGACGAGCAGAATCTACCCCTTGGGTAATTTCAATGCGAACTTCCGCGTGTAAAACAGAAGCCCATAAAACTAAAAAGCCTAGCGCAACTCGACATGCCTGCTTCATCTTGTCTCCCTTACCCGAGCGGGATGCCCGCGATAATTAGCAGAATTTTAACAAACCAACGCAAACAAAACTACATAATACATGGTTGCTTAACAGAGTATATCCCCGTCAATCAAACCTTATTGAGGTTTAAATACAAGCGGAGCATTCTTAAACACCTCATAAACATCAGAACTTGGTGGTTTAGGGATCTTCGCTTGTTTTGCTGCGGCGATTGCAGCCTGGCACAGTGCCGGGTCGCCGCCTTCCGCTTTAACATCAATTAATAGACCATCTGGTGCCAATTTAATTCGCAGATCACAGGTACGGCCTTTGTAAAGATCTGCATCATAAAATTTACTTTGGATCGCAGCAGTAATCTGGCCTAGATAGCCACTGACCTCCGCGCCTGATGCCCCGCTCTTCTTGCCACCACCTTTACCGGCAGCGGCGGCACCGGCACCTGATCCACTTTTCGGC
This sequence comes from Yersinia rochesterensis, assembly GCF_003600645.1. NCBI lineage: Bacteria > Pseudomonadati > Pseudomonadota > Gammaproteobacteria > Enterobacterales > Yersiniaceae > Yersinia > Yersinia rochesterensis. Next base: position 1,454,669 of record NZ_CP032482.1, on the reverse strand, counting down.
GCATTCTTGGAATTTGCCAAGCCACCGAATAAATCATCAACATCTGTTGCCGCGGCAGCTTCTGCGGCAGCTTTCTTTTTGGCCTCAGCAGCAGCGGCTTTCTTAGCGTCAGCAGCTGCTTTTTTCTCAGCATCAGCGGCGGCTTTCTTTTCAGCGGCCTCTGTTGCAGCTTTTTCAGCAGCTTCTGCGGCTTTCTTCGCATCAGCATCAGCTTGCTTCTTCGCAGCAGCAGCGACTGCAGCCTCTTTCTTGGCCTCAGCTTCCGCTTTTTTCTGTGCTTCAGCCTGCGCTTTCACCAGCTTATCCGCTTCTGCTTTGGCTTGAGCTGCAGCGGCCTCGGCCTGCTTCTGCTCCTCTTTAGCTTTCGCCGCAGCAGCGGCGGCCACTTTTTGTTGCTCAGCCGCTTCTTTTTGCTGTTCAGCAGCCTGTTTTTTCTGTTCTTCAACCGCCTGCTTGGCATCTTCTTGTGCTTGCAGACGCTCTTTTTCCAATTCTTTCAGACGTTGTTGCTCAGTCGCCTGTTTTTGCTGTAATTCTTCAGCTTGCTGATCGGCTTTCTTCTGGCGTTGTTGTTCCGCCCGTTTAGCGTCCGTCTGCTGCTGTTGCTGGCGGTTATACTGCTCTGTCACCGCGCCCGGGTCGACCATAACGGCATCAATAACTTCGCCGCCAGCACCGCCGCCGCCCATTTCAGTCGTCTGCGTCAGAGAGCCCCAAATCAACAGGGCAATCAATACGATGTGCAGAACCACCGACACTATAACAGCGCGATTCAGCTTATCATTTTGCTCGGTTGCCTTACCCACGCTCGATTTCCACACTCGATGTCCGCGCTCTATTGCTAAAAAACGGAACTGCCAAAAACAGGGTATCTACTGGCTGGATTTACTATCAACCCAGCCAATATCAACGCAAATTTATATCGGTTGAGTCATTAAGCCTACCGATGTCACTCCAGCCTGATGCAGCATATTAAGGGCCTTAATAATTTCATCATAAGGAACCTCTTTCGCGCCGCCGATCAAAAATACAGTTTTCGGATTCGATTTCAACCTTGCTTGAGCCTCTGCCACCACTTGTTCTGAGGGTAGTTGCTCCATCCGCTGATGGTCAATAACCAGCGAGTATTGGCCCACACCTGAGACTTCGACAATCACCGGAGGATTATCATCGCTGGAGACAGTTTTTGAATCCGTCGCGTCAGGTAAGTCCACCTCAACGCTTTGCGTGATAATCGGCGCGGTCGCCATAAAGATCAGCAATAGCACCAGCAAAACGTCGAGCAAGGGAACAATGTTAATTTCAGACTTAAGCTCGCGCCGTTTACGACCACGTCCTCGCGCCATACAACCCCCTACTTATTTGCTCTCGGCGCTGGCAAAAGCCTGGCGATGCAGAATAGCAATGAACTCTTCCATGAAGTTGTCATAGTTTTGTTCAAGTTTATTCACACGCTGATTCAGGCGGTTATAAGCCATAACAGCAGGGATAGCGGCAAACAAGCCGATCGCCGTGGCAATCAGTGCTTCAGCAATACCCGGTGCGACCATTTGCAATGTCGCCTGCTTGACTGCACCCAGAGAAATAAAGGCATGCATAATCCCCCATACTGTACCAAACAGACCGATATACGGGCTGATGGAACCAACAGTACCAAGGAAAGGAATATGAGTTTCCAGCGCTTCTAATTCGCGGTTCATCGAGATACGCATCGCACGGGAAGCACCGTCAATCACCGCTTCAGGCGCATGGCTATTTGCACGATGTAAACGCGCAAACTCTTTAAATCCGGAATGGAAGATTTGCTCGGAACCACCCAGCGTATCACGGCGAGCCTGACTCTCTTGATACAGGCGAGACAGCTCTATGCCGGACCAAAATTTATCTTCGAAGGCTTCAGCATCGCGGGTAGCCGCATTCAGAATACGCGTTCGCTGAATGATTATCGCCCATGAAGCAATAGAAAAGCCCATCAATACCAGCATGATAAGCTTAACGAATAGGCTTGCCTGCAGGAATAAATCCAGAATGTTCATGTCAGCCACTACTTAAACTCCGCGACAATAGACTTAGGAAGCGCTCTTGGCTTCATTTGGTGTGGATCGATACATGCGATCAATACTTCTGCACTACTCAGAAGATTGCCATGTGAGTCGAGAATTCGTTGAGCAAACGAGAGAGAAGCCCCACGCATTGCGGTAATTTCACTCTGAACCTCCAGCATATCATCAAGACGTGCAGGTGCCAGGTATTCTACCGTCATGCGGCGGACAGCGAAAGCGACATGCTCACTGAGCAATTGCTGCTGGTGAAAATTGCGTTGGCGCAACATTTCTGTGCGCGCCCTTTCATAAAAGGCAACGTAGCGTGCGTGGTAAACCACGCCGCCAGCATCAGTGTCTTCAAAGTAGACACGAACCGGCCATCGAAACAACGTATTACTCACTCTACTTCCCAGTAATGCAGTTAACGGACACACTATACTGAAGAGTGATAAGGTTTGGAATCACTTGCAAGAATAGAACGAAAATAATTATGGGCCAGGCGACCCATAAAGGAGAGTTTGTGTTCAGATTAGGCGAAATATGACCAGATTAGACAAAAAAGTAGAATAATCCCGCGCCCAAGATCACAATTGCTGGAAGTGGTGAGAAAAAAGCGCGTAACCACATCCGTTTTGGACGAAAACCAACGCCATGAATCACACCGGTACAAACCGCCCACACGATAAACACCTCTTGCCAGACTTCCAGTGAGCTAGTTGCCGCCGCAAAACGCGAAGGGTCCCAGAACACACAAAAAGCCACAGCAAATGCGAGCACCAGTGAAAGGGCTCGTAGCGAGCCCTTGTCCATTAGATTGTATAGCTTATCGGACAACATCATCTTCGCCATTATTAGCGGCTTTCGCTGCTGCGTTGGCTTCACTCTGCTCCAGCGCCAGGGCAGTAATGATACCAAAGGAGCAGGCCAGAAGTGTCCCTAGAATCCAGGCAAAATACCACATGCTTTATGCTCCTTAGTACAGTGAATGCTTGTTGTTTTCGATGAACTCTTTATCAATGCGCCCGAACATCTTGTAGTAACACCAGCTGGTGTAAATCAGGATGATAGGAACAAAGATTATCGCAACAATGGTCATCACTTTCAGCGTTAACAGGCTCGATGTTGCATCCCACATTGTCAGACTGACATTTGGCACTGTGCTTGACGGCATAACGAATGGGAACATAGTGACCCCAGCAGTCAGTATCACACAGGCAATGGTCAGTGATGAGAACAGGAACGCCCAAGCCCCTTTTTCAAAGCGCGATAACAAGATGGTGAACAGAGGCAAAATCACGCCCAGTGCTGGCAGCGCCCACAAGCTTGGATACTTGTTGAAATTAATCAACCATGCACCTGCTTGATGTGCAACTTCTTTACGCATCGGGTTAGATTGAGCTGCTGTATCCAATGCTGAGGTCACAACAAAGCCATCAATACCATTAACTAACCAGATACCGGCCAGCAGGAAGGCAACGCCCATCACCAACGCAGAGATTTGCGCCGCAGCACGGGAACGCAAGTGCAACTCCCCACGGGTACGCATTTGCAGGTAAGTCGCACCCTGTGTGACCAGCATGGTCAAGCTGACCACCCCTGCCAGTAAACCAAACGGGTTTAACAACTGGAAGAAGTTACCGGTGTAGAACAGGCGCATGTAGCTGTCCATATGGAACGGCACACCTTGCAGCAAGTTACCGAACGCCACACCGAACACCACCGCAGGCACGAAGCTACCGACAAAAATGCCCCAGTCCCACATATTACGCCAGCGGCTGTTTTCCAGCTTAGACCGGTAATCGAAACCGACCGGGCGGAAGAATAACGCAGCCAACACCAAAATCATCGCAATATAGAAGCCGGAGAATGCCGCGGCATACACCATTGGCCAGGCAGCAAACAGCGCCCCACCCGCAGTTATCAACCAAACCTGATTACCATCCCAGTGAGGGGCAATCGAGTTAATCATAATGCGACGTTCTGTATCATTCTTCCCGATGATGCGCAGCAGGATACCGACACCCATATCGAAACCATCAGTGACTGCGAAACCAATCAGCAGTACACCGATCAGCAGCCACCAGATAAATCGTAATACTTCATAATCAAACATAAGTGGACTCCTGTTTACCGTGCTTCCTGCACTGGGGCAGTCGGCTGCTCAAAATGATAACGGCCAGTTTTCAGGCTGCTAGGCCCAAGGCGCGCGAATTTGAACATCAGGTACATTTCTGCCACCAGGAACAGCGTGTACAAACCGCAAATCAGCCCCATGGAGAATAAAATATCCCCGGCGGAGACGGATGAGTTTGCAATTGCTGTCGGTAGCACCTCACCGATGGCCCATGGTTGGCGACCATATTCCGCCACAAACCAACCTGCTTCGACTGCAATCCACGGTAACGGAATACCGAACAATGCGGCACGCAGTAACCATTTCTTCTCACCAATCCGACCACGAATCACATTATAGAAGGACAGGCCGATGATAATTAACATCAGGAAACCACAGGCCACCATGATACGGAAGGCAAAGTACAGCGGCAGAACGCGTGGAATGGAGTCCTGTGCTGCTAACTGAATTTGCTCTTCAGTCGCATCGGTAACGTTTTGTGTATAACGCTTCAGTAATAGACCGTAGCCCAAGTCTTGCTTCGCCTTACTGAATGCTTCACGCACGGCTGGGTCAGTATTACCGGAACGTAATTTTTCTAACAGACTGTAAGCATGGATACCATTACGGATACGGACTTCGTGCTGAGACATCAAATCACGTAAGCCGATAACTGGCGTATCCAATGAACGGGTCGCAATTATCCCCAGAGCGAATGGAATCTGAACCGCAAACCGGTTCTCCATGGTTTCCTGATTGGGGATGGCAAATAGCGTGAAAGCCGCCGGAGGTGGCTGAGTTTCCCATTCTGCTTCAATCGCAGCCAATTTGGTTTTCTGCACGTCACCCATCTCATAACCGGATTCATCACCCAGCACGATAACAGACAGCACGGCAGCCATACCAAAACTCGCAGCAATAGCAAAGGAACGTTTGGCGAACGGAATATCACGGCCTTTCAATAGATAGTAAGAACTGATACCCAGAACAAACATCGCGCCAGTGACATAACCTGCGGCCACAGTGTGAACGAATTTCACCTGAGCAACTGGATTTAGCACCAACTCTGAGAAGCTCAGCATTTCCATACGCATGGTTTCAAAGTTGAAGTCAGATGCAATCGGGTTTTGCATCCAGCCATTCGCAACCAAGATCCACAGTGCAGAGAAGTTAGAGCCTAATGCAACCAGCCAGGTTACTGCCAAATGCTGGTGTTTACTCAGACGATCCCAACCGAAGAAGAATAGACCGACGAAAGTAGATTCTAAGAAGAACGCCATTAAACCTTCGATTGCCAGAGGGGCACCGAAAATATCACCGACGTAATGTGAGAAATATGACCAGTTGGTCCCGAATTGGAACTCCATAGTCAGACCAGTAGCAACACCCAGAGCAAAGTTAATCGCAAATAACTTACCCCAGAACTTGGTCATATCTTTATAGATTTGTTTGCCAGACAGCACATAAACCGATTCCATAATTGCCAACAAAAACGCCATACCCAGCGTTAATGGGACAAATAAGAAATGGTACATTGCCGTTAAGGCAAACTGTAACCGTGACAGTTCGACAATATCAAACATCTTGACTCCTTGCTCCTCGCACGAAGACTCCGACTTGCGGCAACTGGACCTCCGTTATATTGGAAGTTTAGTCATTACCCGCAGTGAATGCCCAAAAAACACAACAAAAATAACAATATCAACTACCCAGTATTACACCGCGGTAATAGTACGCTTCTAATCCCACACAATAAATAGGATTTTACGTGACCCAGCTTCGAGTTCTGGATACAGGTCAATAAATAGGCCATTTGCCTATCATATCGTAATTTGATCCAGAACAATTTAAGCCCATATGAACATTATTGCTATATTCAAAAGTTGATTTAGAACAATTATTTCTTTCTAATGTTAATTAAAAGTTCAATTGTTTTTATATAATCCACAACTGTTAACAGAATGTAATTTTATAGTTTAGTTCGTGCTTTATTACGTGGTTATTATGCGATCCAGGTTAACTTTTAAATTTATTATTTTCAGAGTGAGTTAAATCACATTTCCGAGTTTTACATGAATATATTAGTCCATCCTGAGGGAAGCGTTCGCAAGTGTTGCTATTTTGTTGCATGATAAAGTGCTATTACCTGATAAATGAATCTCCTACAATGAAAAAAATAGCACTCACCACATTACTCTGTATCAGCTCCCCCGCTTTCGCTGCACCACAAATTGATATTACTATCTTGGGAACCTCTGATTTACATGGCACTTTCGTACCATGGGACTATGCCAGTGACAGTGAAAATCTGGCCGGTAGTCTAAGTCAAATAGCCACCAAAGTGCATAAAATACGGGCTGAACAACCGAATATTATTCTGGTGGATGCCGGCGATACTATTCAGGGCAACTTTGTCGAAACCTTTAAAAACGAACCTATCAGCCCAATGATCCTTGGCTTTAATGCCTTGAAATATGACGCCTGGGTGATGGGTAATCACGAATTCGATTTTGGCTTGAAAGCTCTTTCTACCTCATTAAAGCAATTTGACGGCGCAGCACTGGCGGGCAATATTTTCTGGGATTCAGGTAAACCCTACCTGCCCTCTTACAAAATAATTGAGCGCCAAGGGGTTAAAATCGGCATTATCGGGATGGATACTCCGATGACCGCCGAGTTTGCTCAGGGTACTGACCGTATTAATGGCATCCATTTCACTGATCCAGTGCAGGAAGTGAAAAAGGTCATTCAGCAGCTCCAGCCACAGGTAGATGCCATTGTTCTGGTAGCGCATATGGGAATCGACAATGAGAATCAGCGGCCCGGAACCGGTGTTGGCGATATCGCCAAAGCCAATCCAGAACTTGCTGCCATTGTCGCGGGCCATATGCATGTAAAAATTGATAAAGCGGTGGTCAACGGCGTCATTATTACTGAGCCGGATAAATATGGCCGTGCCCTTTCCCGTATTGACCTGAAATTTGAGCAACGCGACGGGAAATATCACCTTATAGAGAAAGACAGCTACACCTACCCTATCAAGGGGATTGAGTCTGATAAAACGCTGGAATCACTCTATCAACCTTACCACGATATTTTGCGCGCCAATGCTAATCGAGTGATTGCGAAACTGAGCGGTACAAATTTAGTCCCGCCGGATGAGATTAAAGGTATTCCGCAAGTCCATGTGCAAGACACCGGTATCAGTGCACTCTATCAAGAAGCCGCCCATTATTATGCCCCGCAGGCCCAAGTCATCGCCTTGCAGATTGATAATGACCGTCCCAAAATGGATGTGGGTGATATCACGGCTAAAGACATTGCATTCAACTATCAATATGCTGGCGGTGAAATTACGGTTTATGCCCTGACTGGTAAAGAACTGAAGCAATATATGGAGTGGTCGGCTGACTACTTTAACCAAGTTAAGCTGGGCGACGTAACCTACAGCTTTAACCCGCAGCGCCGTGCCTCTAAATATTCTACTAATGACTTCTTTGATGGGGTGACATACACCATCGATTTACGCCAACCCGCAGGGATGCGTATCACCGACCTGCGTCTCAATGACGGCACCCCCGTCACAGATATCACTCCCATACATTTGGGCATGAACAGTTATCGGATGGGGCATTTAACGCAAAAAGGCGGCGTGCTGGAAGGACAATCATTCCCGATATTATCGGACAGCAAAGCCCAATATGGTGAAGAAGAAGGCACTATCCGTAACCTAACAATTCACTATCTGACGGATGTTAAAATGGGGAAATATGAGGGAAAACCTCAACAGCGCTGGCATTTGGTGGGGCTGGAAGGCTATGAGAAAGAGCGGCAGATTGTTAAACAATTGATTAATAACGGCACCATAGCAGTGCCAGCCACGGATGATGGCCGCTATACCAACATTGCATCGATCAACATAAAAGATAAGCTGTTCAAAGATAAAACCAGTTACGACGCAGCGCTGACGACATTGCAGCAACAAGTGTCGGGCAGCAAAAATGAGCAAGTTAAACAGCAGGCTCAAACAGATATCGCTCTTATTACGGCGCTGAATAAATTCTGATTAGGTATTAAAAAGGCCACCCTAAGGTGGCCTCTATATCACAAGATTATTTATTGCTCTGATAAACTGCTTTAACAGCATTGCCGATTTCAGCCAGGCTACGGACGGTTTTCACCCCCGCAGCTTCCAGCGCAGCAAATTTATCATCCGCAGTTCCTTTACCGCCTGCAATGATGGCGCCCGCATGGCCCATACGCTTGCCTTTTGGTGCAGTCACACCAGCAATGTAACCCACGACAGGTTTGGTCACGTGATCTTTAATGTAAGCTGCGGCTTCTTCTTCTGCGTTGCCGCCGATTTCACCGATCATCACAATCACTTCAGTTTGCGGATCTTCCTGGAACAACTTCAGGATATCGATGAAGTTAGAACCTGGGATCGGGTCGCCACCGATACCAACACAAGTGGACTGACCGAAACCGATATCAGTAGTTTGTTTTACTGCTTCATAGGTCAAAGTACCTGAGCGGGAGACAATACCCACTTTGCCCGGCAAATGAATGTGACCCGGCATGATACCAATCTTACATTCACCTGGGGTGATAACACCTGGGCAGTTCGGGCCGATCATCCGTGCATCAGACTGTTCTAATCTGACTTTTACCACCAGCATATCCAGTGTTGGAATGCCTTCAGTAATACAGATAATTAATTTAATACCGGCGTCGATAGCTTCCAGAATCGAGTCTTTGCAGAACGGAGCTGGTACATAGATAACAGAGGCCGTAGCACCGGTCGCATCTACCGCTTCACGTACAGTATTGAATACTGGTAAGCCCAAATGCTGGGTGCCGCCTTTGCCTGGCGTTACGCCACCCACCATTTTTGTGCCATAAGCAATAGCTTGTTCGGAATGGAAAGTCCCTTGGCTACCGGTAAAACCCTGGCAAATAACTTTGGTGTTTTTATCAATTAAAATAGACATTATTTAGCCCCCACTGCCGCTACAACTTGCTGAGCCGCATCTGTCAGGCTGGTCGCAGCAATGATATTCAAACCGCTGTCTGCCAGTTTTTTGGCACCCAGTTCGGCGTTATTCCCTTCCAGACGAACGACCACTGGCACATTGACACCCACTTCTTCAACTGCACCGATAATGCCGTCAGCAATCAGGTCACAACGCACAATCCCGCCGAAGATGTTCACGAAAACCGCTTTTACTTTGTCATCAGACAAAATAATTTTGAAGGCTTCAGTCACACGCTCTTTAGTAGCACCACCGCCGACATCAAGGAAGTTAGCCGGCTCACCGCCGTGCAGTTTCACGATGTCCATAGTACCCATGGCCAGACCAGCACCATTTACCATGCAGCCAATGTTGCCATCCAGCGCCACGTAATTCAGTTCCCACTGCGCAGCATGAGCTTCACGGGCATCTTCCTGGCTAGGATCTCGCATTTCACGCAGTTCGGGTTGACGGAACAAGGCGTTGCCATCAGCACCCAATTTGCCATCCAAACAAATCAGATCGCCCTGCTTGGTGATAACCAGCGGATTGATCTCAACCATCGCCAAATCGCGTTCCAAGAACAAGGTCGCCAGCCCCATAAAGATCTTGGTAAATTGAGCAACTTGCTTACCGGTCAGGCCCAGTTTGAAAGCCAATTCACGACCTTGATAAGGCTGCGGACCAGTCAATGGGTCCAAGGCAATTTTGTGGATCAATTCTGGTGTTTCTTCGGCAACTTTCTCAATCTCAACACCGCCCTCAGTAGATGCCATAAACACCACCCGACGGGAGCTACGGTCAATAACCGCGCCCAGATATAGCTCTTTGTCGATATCAGTCGCCGCTTCAACTAAAATTTGGTGAACGGGTTGGCCATGTGCATCAGTCTGGTAAGTCACCAGTTTTTTGCCCAACCACTGTTCAGCGAAAGCACGAATATCTTCTTTGCTATTAACCAGTTTCACGCCGCCCGCTTTACCGCGACCACCAGCATGCACCTGACATTTAACCACCCACGGGCCAGCACCGATTTTAGATGCGGCTTCTTCTGCTTCACGCGGTGTGGTACAGGCGTAGCCAGTTGGCGCTGGCATGCCATACCGAGCAAACAGTTGTTTTGCCTGATATTCGTGTAAATTCATGATGTTCTATCCATATAAGGTCTGAGTTGAGCCGAAGCCTACCAGGTAGCCTGATTGCACGGAGGCAGGTAATCAACACCTTGCAATCAGACTGACCTTGTCATTTATCTTTTTTATACGTCGAGCAGTAAGCGAGCTGGATCTTCCAGCATCTCTTTTACCGTCACCAAATAACCAACGGATTCACGGCCGTCAATCAAACGGTGATCGTAGGACAGTGCCAGATACATCATTGGCAGAATCACTACCTGACCCTCTACCGCCATAGGCCTGTCTTTAATGGCATGCATGCCAAGGATTGCGCTTTGTGGCGGGTTAATGATCGGAGTCGACATCAATGAGCCGAATACACCGCCATTGGTAATAGTGAAATTACCACCGGTCAGTTCTTCAACTTTCAATTTGCCGTCACGGCCTTTTATAGCCAGTTCTTTGATTTTCTTCTCAATATCAGCCATGCCCATGGTGTCCACATCACGCAATACCGGAGTAACCAGACCACGCGGAGTAGAAACGGCAATACTAATATCAAAGTAATTGTGGTAAACCACGTCTTCGCCATCGAGGGAAGCATTCACTTCTGGATAGCGTTTCAGTGCTTCAACGACCGCTTTGATATAGAAAGACATAAAGCCCAAACGGACACCGTGGCGCTTCTCAAAAGCTTCGCCATACTGCTTACGCAGATCCATAATTGGCTTCATGTTGATTTCGTTAAACGTGGTCAACATCGCGGTGCTGTTTTTAGCTTCCAACAGACGCTCGGCAACACGTTTACGCAGACGCGTCATCGGCACGCGTTTTTCACTGCGGCCAGCAAGAGCGGCTACAGGTGCGGCGGCTTCAACTTTGGTTTCCACTGCGGCTGGAGCCGATTTCCGGTTTGCCAGATGACTATCGACATCTTCACGCGTGATACGCCCGCCCACACCACTGCCTTTAATGGCCGAAGCATCAAGGCTATGTTCAGCAATCAGGCGACGAATCGCTGGGCTGAGAGTATCGTTGCTTTCAACTTCCAAGCTAGCAGTCTGGCGCTGAGCCGGAGTTGACTCCGTGCTTTGGCTTTTTTCTTCCGTCGGTAAGCCGGAACTGTCACTGGGGCGAATGCGGCCCAATACCTGGCGTGAGAGCACGGTCGCGCCCTCATCTTCCAAGATGACATCCAAGATGCCGTCCTGACTCGCCGGAACTTCCAGAATCACTTTGTCCGTTTCAATTTCGACCAGCACTTCATCACGTTTGACACTATCGCCCGGTTTCTTGTGCCAGGTTGCTACAGAGCCATCGGCGACAGACTCAGGGAGGTCAGGAACATTAATATCTACGCTACTCATTCTCTATCCTTTATGTGTTAACCGGTCGCTATTCAACAGTCAGCGCGTCATTAACCAGCGCTTGTTGTTGTTTTTGGTGTACGGAAATGTATCCAACTGCCGGTGAAGCTGATGCTGGACGGCCTGCATAACGCAAGGATGCGCCAAATGGGATCACTTCACGGAAGTTATGCTGGCTGCAATACCAGGCGCCCTGGTTAAGCGGCTCTTCCTGACACCAAACAAAATCATGCACATGAGCAAATTGTTCCAGCACCGCTTGTACCGCGTGATGTGGGAACGGATAAAGCTGCTCGATACGCACGATAGCAACGTCGGTTTGCCCGTTTTTGCGTCGCTGTTCCAGCAAATCATAATAAACTTTGCCAGAGCACATCACGACACGCTTAACGCCTTTCGGGTCCAGCTCATCGATTTCACCAATGGCGGGTAAGAAGCTACCATTAGCCAATTCATCCAGCGAAGAAACTGCTAATGGATGACGCAACAATGATTTAGGTGACATCACCACCAGCGGACGGCGCATACCACGTAATGCCTGACGGCGAATCATGTGGTAAACCTGTGCAGGTGTTGAAGGGATACACACCTGCATGTTTTGTTCGGCGCAAAGTTGCAGATAGCGTTCCAATCGTGCCGAGGAGTGCTCTGGCCCTTGCCCTTCATAACCGTGCGGCAACAGCATAACCAGACCACACATACGGCCCCATTTCTGCTCGCCGGAGCTGATGAACTGGTCGATAACGACTTGAGCACCGTTGGCAAAGTCACCGAACTGCGCTTCCCAGATAGTCAGAGTGCGTGGTTCTGCAGTGGCATAACCATATTCAAACGCCAAAACAGCTTCTTCCGATAACACGGAGTCCCATACCTGGAAATCGCCCTGCCCGCTGTGAACATTAGCCAATGGCACATAAACTGAGCCATTTTTCTGGTTATGAATCACCGCATGGCGATGGAAGAAAGTCCCGCGCCCAGCATCTTCACCAGATAAGCGAATGGGGATCCCTTCATCGACCAGAGTGGCGTAAGCCAGTGTTTCAGCACCGCCCCAGTCAAATGGTTTCTCGCCGCTTGCCATCAAAGCACGGTCGCCATAGATTTTGGCTACACGGGATTGCATTTCAATGGCTTCTGGCGCATGGCTGATACGGCGCGCCAGCTCTTGCAGGCGTTTCATCTCAACTTTACTTGGATACTCTTCATCCCATTCGTGGTTCAGATAGGGTGACCAAGTGAAGGATTGAAGATTCATTGGACGCCATTCTTCCACCACACAGTCACCATGATCCAGTGCATCACGGTACAGGTTGACCATTTCCGTGGCATCTTCCAAGCTGGCGATATTTTGCTCAGTCAGCTTGTCAGCATAGATTTTGCGCGGCGTCGGGTGTTTTTTGATCTTCTGATACATCACTGGCTGTGTTGCACTTGGCTCATCGGCTTCGTTATGCCCATGGCGGCGGTAGCAAACCAGGTCGATCATCACGTCACGTTTAAAGGTGTTACGGAAATCCAACGCCAGACGAGTCACAAACGCCACAGCTTCAGGATCATCAGCATTCACGTGGAAAATTGGGGCCTGCACCATTTTGGCGATATCAGTACAGTATTGGGTAGAGCGCGCATCCAGTGGGTTCGAGGTGGTGAAACCAATCTGGTTGTTGATAACAATGCGCACTGTCCCGCCCACTTCATAGCCACGGGCTTGAGACATGTTCAATGTTTCTTGCACCACGCCCTGCCCGGCAATCGCCGCATCACCATGAATAGTGATTGGCAATACCATATTGCTGCGCGCTTCATCCAGACGATCACGACGAGCTCGCACAGAACCGATGACTACTGGGCTAACAATTTCCAAATGTGAAGGGTTAAAGGCCAGCGCCAAGTGAACCAGGCCGCCTTCGGTTTCCACATCGGATGAGAAACCTTGGTGATATTTAACGTCACCAGTCCCCAGATGCTCTTTATGTTTGCCGGCGAATTCATCAAACAAATCTTCCGGTTTTTTACCCAACACGTTAATCAATACGTTCAGGCGGCCACGGTGCGCCATTCCCAGAACCACTTCACGTGTTCCGTTTTTACCGGCATGGCGAATCATTTCTTTCAACATGGTGACCAGCGAATCGCCGCCCTCCAGTGAGAAACGCTTAGCACCAGGGAATTTAGCCCCTAAATAACGCTCCAAACCTTCAGCTGCAGTCAGTTCGCTCAGGAAGCGGCGCTTTTCTTCATCGCTGAATGTGGGTTTCCCGACCACCGATTCAATCCGCTGCTGAAGCCAACGTTTCTCTTCAGTATTGGTGATGTGCATGTATTCAGCGCCAATCGAACCACAATAGGTCTGTTTCAGGGCCGCATACAAGTCAGACAGCTTCATGGTTTCTTTGCCGATAGCAAAAGAACCCACATTGAAAGTGTTCTGGAAGTCGGATTCGGTCAGATGGTGATAAGCAGGGTCAAGGTCTGGAACAGACTCCTGCTTCCACAAACCGAGTGGGTCTAGGTTGGCATGTTGATGGCCGCGGAAGCGGAAGGCATTGATTAACTGCAACACCTTAACTTGCTTGGCATCATTTTCAGGATCACTGATGGATGAGTTATAACGAGAGGGATCCTTCGCCAGGCGACGGAAATACTCACGTGTTTGAGAGTGGAACTGATCAGGTTTTACACCCGTCGTAGGTAGTTGTAGAAAAATTGAACGCCAACTATCATCAACGGAACCAGGATCGGTTAAAAAGTCTTCATAGAGCTGCTCTATGTAGGACTGGTTCGCGCCCGCCAGATAGGAGGAATCCAGCCAGGCCTTCATTGCGCCGTTCTGCATCATGATCCCTTAAGCTTTGAAGCTTCAGTTTTCGCCGTGGTTAACATATACACCGTAATATCAACGGTTTGCCGTAAAAACGGTTCACTCGACGTGCTTAATACACGTTCTGTTATGGACCTTAACGGTCCCGTTCAAGGAACCTCTAAAAACGGACAATTTGTCGGCTTTTAGAGATTCCCTACCTTTAAGCAACCTGGGGAAACATCCCCAGGTTAATAAACTCACATCATGTACTACGTTGCAACTATCATGTGCACTGTAGCGCTTATCATGCACTACGCTGTAACTATCATGCGCTACGCTGTAACAACATAGACTTAATGTGACCAATTGCTTTGGTCGGGTTAAGGCCTTTAGGACAAACACTGACACAATTCATGATGCTATGGCAGCGGAAAACACTAAAAGCGTCGTCCAGATCATCCAAACGTGCTGTTGTTTCAGTATCACGGCTATCTATCAGGAAGCGATAGGCAGCCAGTAACCCTGCTGGGCCAACAAATTTATCCGGATTCCACCAAAATGACGGGCAAGATGTGGAGCAACAGGCACACAGGATACATTCATACAAACCATCCAGTTTTTCGCGCTGTTCCGGCGATTGTAAATGCTCACGTGCTGGCGGATTTTTGCCATCATTCAACAGGTAAGGTTTAATTTTCTCATATTGAGTATAAAACTGCCCCATATCGACCACTAAATCCCGCACCACCGGCAACCCCGGTAATGGGCGAATCACAATCTTTTTATTGCCTTTTTGCAAAGCCGAAACCGGTGTAATGCATGCCAGCCCATTTTTGCCATTCATATTCAACCCGTCTGAGCCACAAACACCTTCACGGCATGAGCGACGAAACGACAGCGTCGGATCTTTTTCTTTTAACTGGATAAGGGCATCCAGCAACATCATATCCCGGCCTTCTTCCGCTTCGAGGGTATAATCCTGCATATGCGGCGCGTTATCGACGTCCGGGTTATAGCGATAAATTGAAAACTCAAGCTTCATGACCTTTTCCTCCGCAACGGGTTAGAATTTAACCCTATCAACACAACACATGCATTAGTAAGAACGCACTTTCGGCGGGAAGGCCGCGCGTAGCTTAGGTTGCATGTTTACCTCACGGCGGGTCATGCTTTCGGTGTCTGGCAAATAGAGCGAGTGACACAACCAGTTAGCATCATCACGTTCCGGGAAGTCGAAGCGGCTATGCGCGCCACGGCTTTCGGTACGGAAGTTTGCAGACACGGCAGTGGAAAACGCGGTTTCCATCAGGTTGTCCAATTCCAGACATTCAATACGCTGGGTATTGAATTCACTGGAGGTGTCATCCAAACGGGCATTTTGCAGACGTTCGCGGATAGTTTTTAGTTCTTCCAAACCATTGGCCATAGCATCACCTTCACGGAACACCGAGAAGTTATTCTGCATACAGGCCTGTAATGCTTTGCGGATCTCAACCGGGTCTTCACCTGAGCGGGTGTTATTCCAACGGTTCATGCGCTCCAGTGATGCTTCGATATCAGAATCACTGGCATCGCGGCTAGCGCCCTGCTCCATCAAAGACTCTTGCAGATGCATACCGGCTGCGCGACCAAATACCACCAAGTCCAGCAATGAGTTACCTCCCAAACGGTTTGCACCGTGGACGGAAACACAGGCAATTTCACCCACAGCAAACAAACCTGGGATGACAACATCTTCACCCTTTTCATTAACTGTAATGGCCTGGCCAGTTACTTTGGTCGGAATTCCGCCCATCATATAATGACAAGTTGGGATAACCGGGATCGGTTCTTTAATTGGGTCAACGTGAGCAAAGGTGCGTGATAGCTCAAGAATGCCCGGCAGGCGGGATTCCAGCACATCTTTACCCAAGTGATCCAACTTCAATTTAGCATGCGGGCCCCACGGGCCATCACAACCACGGCCTTCACGGATTTCAATCATAATGGAGCGCGCGACAACATCACGACCCGCCAAATCTTTGGCGTTTGGCGCATAACGCTCCATAAAGCGCTCGCCGTGTTTATTCAGCAGATAACCGCCTTCACCACGGCAACCCTCGGTCACCAACACACCCGCCCCGGCGATACCCGTCGGGTGGAATTGCCACATTTCCATGTCCTGCACCGGAACACCGGCACGCAGGGCCATGCCCACACCGTCACCGGTATTAATGTGCGCATTGGTGGTTGACTGGTAAATACGTCCAGCACCGCCGGTCGCCAGCACAGTCGCCCGCGCTTTGAAATAGACCACTTCACCGGTTTCAATGCAGATAGCGGTACAGCCCACAAAAGCGCCGTCCTGATTCTTCACTAAATCCAGTGCATACCATTCGGAGAAAATCGTGGTGTGATTTTTCAGGTTTTGCTGATAAAGGGTGTGTAACAGTGCATGCCCGGTACGGTCAGCCGCCGCCGCAGTACGCGCCGCTTGCTCACCGCCAAAGTTGAGCGACTGCCCACCAAATGGCCGCTGATAAATGCTGCCATCTTCTAAACGGGAGAAAGGTAGCCCCATGTGTTCCAGCTCAAGGACAGCTTCAGGGCCGGTTTTACACATATACTCAATGGCATCCTGGTCACCGATATAATCGGAACCCTTTACCGTGTCATACATATGCCATTCCCAGTTATCTTCATGGGTATTACCCAGCGCAACAGTGATACCCCCTTGCGCAGATACGGTATGGGAACGGGTTGGGAAAACTTTGGATATCAGGGCGCACGACAGCCCCATTTGTGAAATTTGCAGTGCCGCGCGCATACCTGCGCCGCCCGCACCAACAACAACAGCATCAAACTCTCTGACCGGCAGTTTCATTTAAGCACCCCACACCACAATGGTTCCATATAATAGATAAACCAGCAGCGTAATCACGACGGCTAGTTGCAACACCAGTCGTATCGCTATCGGCTTGATATAGTCCGTTAATACCTGCCACAAACCAATCCAGGCGTGAGCCAGAATCGACAGCAATGTCAGCAGGGTAAACACTTTTGTGATGTGCGAAGCAAAGAAGGCACGCCAGATTTCGTAGGTGATATCTGGGACAATGACGACAAAGCCCAGAATATAAAGAACATACAGAGTGATGACGATCGCAGAAGCACGTAGTAACAGCCAGTCGTGTACGCCATTACGCCCTAACGCAGAAGCATTGCTTACCATACAAGGACTCCAGCTAAAACTGACAGCACCAAGGTTAACACCATTGCTACTTGGGCGGAGCGGGTCCCCGCAGCCAAGCTCTCTTCGATATAGCCGAAATCCATTAACAAGTGACGGATGCCACCGCAAATGTGATAGGCCAGCGCAGTCAGTATTCCCCAGAAGATGAATTTAACAAAAAAGCTATTCATGACAGCCGCAGCTTGTATGAACCCTTCTTGCGAAGAGACAGACAAACCTAACAGCCAAAGGAGGATACCCACGGCAACGAAAGTAATTACGCCAGAGACTCGGTGTAAAATGGACGCTATCGCAGTAACAGGAAATCGAATCGTTTGCAGATCCAAATTGACAGGTCTTTGTTTTTTCACGGTTTTGCCCACACAGCTCTTATTATTTTCCTTCCTCCGGGCCTGGGCGTGGATCAGACAGCGTTAAGAGCCGAAACCCTTCACATCGCACATTTAAACATAACATCCTGAATGCTTAGATGACGTGTTCTATATAACGCTGGGTGCTCCTACTTCAGGGTAATCCGGAGACCTGGCGGCAGTATAGGGGGTTCACATTCTTATTACAATTCCCACACAATCTGATTGGTAACATTTCCCCTGAACAGTGATTACGATCACGATTTACATAATTGGCATAAAATTAATTATCTGATTTGACAAAGAATAAACATTTAAATTACAACTATGGTGAAAACAAACCCTATCATTCACTAAAGGTGTGCGGATACACTTCCCCATAAGCTTAAGTTATGCAACAGTGTACTCAGTAATTACCCCCATATGTTTCGTAGGAAAATGAAAAACGAATTATAAGAAATCAACAAATCTCTAACAAAAAAGCAACGTCAGTTGACGATTCGCATGATTGAGTCGTCCGCCGCATTGGTAAGACACTCTGTACCCTAATTCACTTTTCAAGGTGAACACAGAGACGTGCTGATGAGGGAATGCCCTGCGGGTATCCAAGACATTTAGATTGTTAGGGGTTTTAAAATAAGCGCTAAGGAGACTGTAAATGGCTAACAAAAAAGCGACGCTGAATCTGGACGGCGAAGCTGCGATCGAACTGGGCGTGCTATCCCCGACCATCGGCACTGACGTTATTGATGTTCGTGCCCTAGGTTCTAAAGGTTATTTTACCTTTGACCCCGGTTTTACCTCTACCGCATCCTGCGAATCAAAAATCACTTATATTGATGGTGACGAAGGTATTCTGCTGCACCGAGGCTTCCCAATTGCCCAATTGGCCAAGAACTCTACTTATCTGGAAGTTTGCTACATCTTATTGTATGGCGAAACTCCGACCGCAGAAGAGTATGAAACCTTCAAAGCGACAGTCACCCGCCATACCATGATCCACGAACAGATAACCAGCCTGTTCCGCGGATTTCGCCGCGACTCACACCCAATGGCCGTGCTCTGTGGGGTGACGGGCGCACTGGCGGCTTTCTACCACGATGCGCTGGATGTCAATAATGAGCGCCATCGTGAAATCACCGCTTTCCGCCTGCTGTCCAAAATGCCGACGGTCGCCGCGATGTGTTACAAATATTCCATCGGCCAGCCATTTGTTTATCCGCGTAACGACCTGTCCTATGCCGGTAACTTCCTGAACATGATGTTCTCTACACCTTGTGAGAAATACGAAGTTAACCCGGTACTGGAACGCGCTATGGATCGCATTTTCATCCTGCATGCCGACCATGAGCAAAATGCTTCGACATCTACGGTGCGCACCGCCGGGTCTTCTGGTGCGAACCCGTTTGCTTGTATCGCTGCGGGGATCGCTTCCCTGTGGGGGCCAGCTCACGGCGGTGCTAATGAAGCCTGTCTGAAGATGCTGGAAGAGATTAAAACTGTTGAGCACATTCCAGAGTTTATCCGTCGTGCAAAAGATAAAAATGACTCATTCCGTCTGATGGGCTTCGGTCACCGTGTGTATAAAAACCACGATCCGCGCGCAACTGTTATGCGTGAGACCTGTCATGAAGTGCTGAAAGAGCTAAAACTGGAAGACGACTTGCTGAAAGTGGCGATGGAGTTAGAGCATATTGCGCTGAACGACCCGTACTTCATCGAGAGAAAACTGTATCCAAACGTCGATTTCTATTCAGGTATCATCCTGAAAGCGTTGGGAATTCCATCTTCTATGTTCACGGTAATCTTTGCTATCGCCCGTACTATTGGCTGGATTGCTCACTGGAATGAAATGCACGACGAAGGCATTAAAATTGCCCGTCCGCGCCAACTTTATACCGGTTATGCAGAACGTGATTTTAAGAGCCAACTGAAGTAATAGGCCGACTTTTTGCTATTTGATGTAAAAACGCCAACCTCTTAGGTGGCGTTTTTTATACCCAAACTCATTGGAGTTACAGGTAGGCAGCAAGCAAACACCCCTGTAGCTTCAAGGACGAAAGGTAGGATCAGTGGATTGCACCACCGGCAATGTGCGAATCATGATCAATTTGTAAGGCGATGGAAATCGCCAGTTCCAAAGCAATCACCACGGAGTGCGCTGACATACTTGGCGCGCCAGGGTGGTTTACTGCCTGTTCCGGTAAATAAGGGATATGAATAAAACCACCCTTAACTTCATCATTAGCCTGATGTAACCGATGTAATAAACCGTACATTACGTGGTTACAGACATAGGTTCCGGCAGTTTGAGACACTGAGGCCGGAATTCCCGCCTCGCGAATGCCCTGCACCATGGCCTTGATAGGCAGACGGGTGAAGTAGGCTGCCGGGCCATTTTCCACTATTGGCTGGTCTATGGGCTGCTTTCCCAGATTGTCTGCAATGCGGGCGTCGTCAATATTAATGGCCACCCGCTCGATGCTAATCTCGGCACGGCCTCCCGCCTGACCAATAGCCAACACCAATACTGGCTGAACTTCATCTATGGCGGCATTCAACGCGATCAGGGCTTCGCCAAAAGCGCAAGGTAATTGGCGGGCCACCACTTTGGCCCCGCCGAGCATCAGATCATTGAGCTGTTTGACCACTTCCCAGGAAGGATTAACCCGCTCCCCGTCAAATGGCTCAAACCCGGTAATTAATACACTTTTCATCGTCTCTCCTAGAGGAACATCAAGAAATACAGTAAAAATACGTTAACAATCAAGAGAGTGACCCCTGTTGGGATCTGAGCTTTGATCACCGCATTTTTATCTGGCAGCTCCAATAATGCAGCAGGAACAATGTTAAAGTTGGCCGCCATTGGGGTCATTAGAGTACCGCAATAACCTGAGAACATCCCGATAGCGGCCATCACTGCGGGGTTACCACCGTGCTGCAACACTAAAATGGGGATACCAATACCGGCAGTGACAATAGGGAAAGCCGCAAAGGCATTACCCATGATCATGGTTAACACCGCCATGCCAATAGCATAGACTGCCACGGCAATAAGGCGATGATCTACCGCCAGATATTCCTGAGTCAGATGGGCAATCGCCGTCCCAACACCCGCAGTAGTAAACAGCAGGCCGAGCGTCGCCAGAATCTGCGGCAAAATAAATGCCCAACCGATGGAATCCAGCAAACGCCGCGCTTCTTGCACTGGCTGAGCAGCCGTTTCGCGGGTTAGGAACACCGCAATCAGCAAGCCGAGTACACAGCCGACCGTCATTGAGAATAAGGTCACCAAAGTGGCGTGGTTACCGGCACCAAATAACCACAGATCCAAAGCCGGAATATTATTAAACAGCAGCACGCCGATAACCGTCACCACAGGGATGGTCAGTGCCGGAAGAAACAGCCGGTTACCGAGGCGCTTGGCGCTCACTTCGCGCTCTTGCTCGGTGCGCTGATGATAACTGCCCAGTTTTACCCCGCCGAAACCGGCAATTAGCGCCATAATAATGACCACCACACCGACAGTGATATTGAGAACTCGCTTCTCATCTGGCCCCTCGCCCGCCAAGGTATTTGCCAAGCGGTAAGTCCAATCTCCGACCAGGAAAATCAGCCCGTACAACCCCCAAAACAGCCCGGTTGTCACACGGCGCGGGTTAGCTTTATCGCGAAACGACATCACTGCGACCATCAGCAATACAGCGCCAGCTAGCCAATATAAATATTGTTGTTGGAAAATCATTTGTTGTCTCCCTTGGTTGCCAGGGCAGACTGATTCAACGCGGTTAATTCAGCGGCGAGATGTTTATCTAAACGTTGTAAGCGATAGGCATGAATCAAGAAAGCACAAATCGCCGTCGGGATCCCCCACAGGGCGATATGCAGCGGCTCAGTTTGGATACCACCGGACTCCAGCATAAAGTTATGCATAAAAATGATGGCACCGAAGGCGACAAAAATATCTTCACCAAAGAACAGCCCCACGTTATCTGTCGCGGCCGACATGGCGCGCAGACGATAACGTACTTTTTCCGGCAGCTCGCCATAACGGGTTTTCGCCGCCCCTTCCGCCATCGGAGCCAATAGCGGCCGCACCATCTGTGCATGACCGCCGAGGCTGGTTAACCCCAGCGCTGCCGTGGCTTCACGGACAAATAAATACACAATCAATAAGCGGCCAGAAGTGGCACTTTTAATTTGCGAAATCCACGCCTGCGCCCGCTCTTTCAGGCCATGACGCTCCAGCAAGCCAATAACCGCCAACGGCAGTAACAGAATCAGGGGCAGATTACGGGTGTTGAGAAACCCCTCACCCAGTTTTTCTAAAATGGTGGCTATTGGCATCAATGCTGCCACGCCCGTGATGATCCCGGCGCTTATCACCACCAAGACGGCGTTAATGCGCAGTAAAAATCCGATTATAATTGCCGCGATCCCTATCAGCGGCCAAAGGTTGACTGTTTGTCCCAAGATGACGCTCCTGTCATTATATTGAAAATGTTATAGATTTATATCTGTAATGCTATTGCGATCAGGACTGGCGCTTATGATCAAAATAGAGTTTTAATGTCTCTTATTGCGCGGTGATGATGATATTTTGCTGCTGAAAACTGTCACGTAAACGGCGGGCAAAATGCAATGCATGGGCACCATCACCGTGTACACAAACCGTGTCCGCCTGCACCGGCACCCAGTTGCCATCACGCGCCTGCACTTGATGACGTTGCACCATGTCTAAGGTTTGTGACAAAGCCAAATCGTCACTTTCGATCAGCGCATCAGGTTGATTGCGCGGCACCAAGGTGCCATCGCCTTGATAGCGGCGGTCAGCAAATACTTCTTGTCGAGTCACTAAGCCCACTCGCTCACCGGCGCGGATGAGTTCGCTCCCCGCTAATCCCACCAAGCGCAACGACGGGTCGACAGCCTTAACCGCCTGAGCAATCGCATCTGCCAGTTGCGAATCCAATGCCGCCTGGTTGTACAACATGCCGTGCGGTTTCACATGCTGCATAATCCCCCCTTCGGCTTTCACGATGGCGGCCAGCGCACCCAGTTGGTAAACCACTTGCGCGAAAACTGTCTCGGGCGGTAACTGCATGGCGGTGCGACCAAAGTTCTCACGATCCGGGAAGCTCGGGTGTGCGCCAATAGCCACCCCATACTCCATAGCCCAGCGCACTGATTGGCGCATGGTCTGCGCGTCACCCGCATGAAAACCACAGGCGATATTGGCGGAACTGACTAATTGTAACAGTGCCTGATCATTGGCACAGCCCTCACCTAAATCTGCATTTAAATCAACCTTCATTTGGCCTCCGTGCATTTAGCCTCCACAGTCTCAAAACCTTGCTGTAAGCCCCATTCAATCTGCTGTAGATAATGGCGTTGTTCTGACTTGGCACGCAGTGCCTCTTCGACGCTGCACTGAACAAAATGCACTGACTCTCCGAGCCTAAGTTGCGCCAAATGGTAGAGATCTGCTTCAATCACGCAGGCAATACGCGGATAACCGCCAGTCGTTTGTGCATCCGCCATCAACACAATGGGCTGGCCGTTATGCGGCACTTGCACCACACCGGGCAATAAACCGTGCGATAACATCTCGCGTGAAGTGGTGCGAGTTAACTCACGCCCTGTCAGGCGATATCCCATCCGGTTACTTTGCGGGCTGAGTTGCCAAGCCTCGCGCCAGAAAGCGCCCTGCGCAACATCGTCAAACTCATGATATTCCGGCCCCGGTACCGCGCGCACCCGGTTACCAAATAACATTTGTTTTATACCAACAGATTCACGCGGTAAACGAGTCGGCTGGCCCAATGGCAAGTTGTCGCCCTCTTTAATCAACCGTCCCTGATGACCACCAAAGCCCGCTTTTAAATCTGTACTGCGCGACCCCAAGCATTCCGGCGCATCAATACCGCCGGAAATCGCCAGATAACTACGCATACCACGGTGCGGCACACTGAGTTTTAACTGTTGGCCTGGCTTGACCGGATAACGCCAGCCCGTCCACAGCAGTTGGTCACCCAACATCGCCTCACAGCCCGCGCCAGTGACCGCAATCCAGCCCGGTTGGGTAAATTCAGCCATAAATTGGCCCAATGTAATTTCCAACCCGGCAGCGCCAGCATCATTCCCTACTAGCATATTCGCCATACTCAGCGCCGGTAAGTCGAGCGCGCCGCCCTGACTGATACCTAAACGGCGAAAACCGCCGCGGCCACTGTCTTGCACTGTGGTATAAATACCTGCACGAATTATTTTCAGCATACGCCCTCCTTTAAGGGCAGGAAGCGCACATTGTCACCAGGCCGCAATAAGGTTGGCGGCATTTCTAGCGGATTAAAGAGCGCCAATGATGTGCGGCCAATAAGCTGCCAGCCACCCGGAGTGGCCAGCGGATAAATACCGGTTTGGCTCCCGCCAATCCCAACAGAACCCGTAGGAACCACCAGCCGTGGCTCAGCGCGCCGTGGTGTTGCCAGTTGTTCCGGCATTCCCCCCAGATATGAAAAGCCCGGTTGGAACCCGAGAAAATAGACGATATAACTCACCCCCGCATGGCACTCAACCACCTGACGCTCCGTCATGCCGGTATGACGCGCCACTTCAGCCAGATCTGGCCCTGCTTCACCGCCATAAATAACCGGGATAGTGACATCGCGCGATTCAGGGACTAATGACTCACTCTCTTCCCACCAGCGTTGCAGCCGTTCAATGGCATCCAGCGCGGTATGCTGTGGATCTGTCAGCAATAAAGTCAGGTTATTCATTCCGGGGATAGCTTCCAGAACATCGGGATGATGAATCAGGCGATCAGCTAGCCCCCAAATCCGTTGCTGGCTTATTAATGTGACTGGCGGCTCTAGCTCCAGAACCACCGCACTTTCTCCCAGTAAATAGCATCGAGCTCGTTGCACTCCCGTCCCCTATCGCTTTCGTTTTTATTAGATATATAGCAGTTATAAGAACATATTTATGCGTTAGCACCTAGCCACTGTCAATAGAACAGAACTAACCCATAACTACTAACAATGACTAAACCGGGTGAAAAGACCGATATTCATCACTGTAAAAGCTTATTTTTAAGGTTTTTTAACAAAAATAGCGGGAACTGTATTATTTTTTCTTATTTAGAATCAGAGGGAAGCACCGAGATATTCTTAAAAATTGCCGTTTTATCATTCAAATGCAGCCAGAGGAGTATTTCAAATAGCTGAATAGCCGATAAACCATTTATTTTATGTGGTTTAATGCTGCATGATGGAGGGGATATCAACGGTAACTTATGCACCGAGGCTTATCGCCGGTGCATAAGTTACCGTATTAGGTCATGCGGGGTTAGGAATATCAATAAAGATAACATCAAGTTGATAGTGGGTTACGAGCCATTCACCTAGCGCTTTAATGCCATAGCGCTCAGTTGCGTGGTGCCCAGCCGCATAAAAATTCACTCCCATCTCACGGGCGATATGAATAGTTTGCTCAGAAACCTCGCCAGTTATAAATGCATCGACACCAAACTCAGCGGCTTGCTGAATATATCCTTGCCCGCCCCCGCTACACCAGGCGATACGGCGCACATCCGTCGGCGCGTGTTCACCACAATGTAACACCGGACGCCCCAATAATTTTTCCAATCGCTCACGTAAAATCACAGCATTTAGTGGCGCATCAAATTCACCATACGGCAGCAGAGATTCAATTTCTCCCTCCACCCGAATTCCCAGTAATTTCGCCAGTTGCGCGTTATTGCCTAATTCCGGGTGTGCATCCAGCGGCAAATGGTAGCCATACAGATTGATGTCGTTGATTAATAAGGTTTTCAGTCGGTTACGTTTCATTCCCCGCACTACTGCCGGTTCATTTTTCCAGAAATAACCGTGATGCACCAAAATGGCATCCGCCTGCTGCGCCACCGCCGCATCCAGCAGCGCCTGACTGGCCGTGACACCAGTAACAATACGCTTTACCTCCGCCTTTCCTTCAACCTGCAAACCGTTGGGTGCATAGTCTTGAAAAGCTGAGATATTAAGCTGATTATTGAGTAGAGTTTCGAGTTCGGTATTACGCATTTCATTAGCCCCATAAATAGATGCTATTAAATCAATTCTATTAAGATATATATACCCAAAGTAATTGTAGGTGCAGGTAGGCAGCAAGCGAGAGACAAATCGGTCGGGAACCGATTTGAACAGCATTTATGCTAGCCCGTAGGGTGAGCCTCAAGGATGAGGCTCATTAATCCCGATGAGCTTACTCAAGTAAGTGATTCGGGTTTGTGAACGTAGCTAACACCCCTGCGGCTTCAAGTACGAAGGGAATATTTAAAATTTCCGGCTATCACCTTGATCCATAATGATAAAATTAACCCCCATATCATTACCTTGCGTAAGCTCGGCCGCAATCACTTTGCGCACATCCTGGCCCTGTTTGAATGAGGGTTTGATATGGCTAATAACCACCGGCAAGCCTTTTAATGGCTGCCCTTCGCCGCTGTACTTCTCAAGATTCTTCAATTCTTTCAGTAACCACTTGGGGGTCATGTGGCCATACAATTTGCCATCATCCACTTCATTAGGATATGAAACTTCAATAATCATCCCTTTCAACTGCTGCTTTTGGACCTTTTCAGCCAACTTGCGCCACACTGTATCCAGATTTTTTGACTTTTCTATCTCATCCGGGCCGGTATCGCCAAAATAGGCAAAAGCCGCCTTATTGCTGGCGATAATATTGCTGCTAATCAGCAACATAGAAGATAGCGATTTATCATGACTGAGCGGATACATTTCGCCGGTTAAACGGGTTAGCCCTAAGCTTAAAGGCTGATTCGGGCGCACCAGTTGCATGCGGTAGGTCCCCAAACGTGTGCCACTGCCACTGTCGGTAAAATTGGGCCAGACACGCCAGTTAAAATAGTAGTTCCGCAATACATCAATAGTATCGGCTGATGCATAAATAGTTTTTTTACTGTCTTCCGGTGAACCAATAATCAGGCCAGATACATGGTCAAGATGGGCATGGCTAATAAAATAGCTGTTGATGCTTTGGCGAAAAACATAACCCTGCCGAGTGAGCGGAGCGGCCTGTTCGGCTGTCACATCAGAAAAATGACCTTTATCTAGCGCCTTGGCTATCCCCGGCAACACCGAACCGGCATCCAACGCCAAATACACTGGCTGGCTATCATCACGAATCAGATAGGAAGTCAGATTGCCATCACTGACACCGCCATCTACCCCCAGAGCCACCACTTCAAACCCTGCCGCCGCCAAGGTGCTATAGAGGCTAAAAGAGAAAACCAATCCGGCGTTAAGCAGCCGGTTACGGCGCTTATTACTGCTGACTTGACTGACAGTTGCTGCCGATTGAGTCGAAATATAAGTCAAAAACATGAAGGCTCCAGGTGATTAGGGATCCTTGCTGCCATCCCGCTTAGCGGCTTCAAATGCCGCGAGTGTAGCCAATCTGGCCTGCTTATGGTCCACCAGCGGTGGTGGGTAATCCAATGGTTGCTGCTGTCGCTCGGCCCAACGCCATGGTTGATGGATATCGCTGTCGGGTACTGCCGCCAACTCAGGTAACCAGCGGCGAATAAAAGCGCCATCTTTATCAAAACGCTCTCCCTGCGTGGTGGGATTAAAGATGCGAAAATAGGGTGCGGCATCAGTCCCGGTTGATGCTGCCCACTGCCAACCGCCATTATTAGCGGCCAAATCACCGTCCAATAATTGCGACATAAAATAGCGTTCGCCGTGCCGCCAGTCGATCAACAAGTCTTTGACCAGAAAACTGGCACTGATCATCCGCAAGCGGTTATGCATCCAACCTGTGGCATTGAGCTGCCGCATTGCTGCATCAACAATAGGATACCCTGTTCGCCCCTGCTGCCAGGCGATTAATTGCTGTTCTGAGTGGTTCCATATTACTGCATCAGTCCAGGTAATAAAGGGATGGTGCTGGCATAACCGAGGATAGGCTACCAGTAAATGACGATAAAATTCACGCCATATCAACTCATTAAGCCAGATAAAGGCTCCACCATCGGCATTCTCCAGCACCTCCGGACATTCAGCGCGTAGGCGATTAACACATTGACGAGGCGAAAGTATTCCCAGCGCCAGATAAGGTGACAGGCAACTGGTGCCCGCAACTGCGGGGAAATCACGTTGCTGCTGATAGTCCGGCGCATCCTCGCGACAAAAACGGCGCAAACGCTGTAGCGCGGCCTCTTCCCCCGCAGGGAATAGCTGATTATCAACTGGCTGTTGTGGGTAATCGAAAGGAGCCAAGGGTTGCGCGGGGGGCACAACTGCGGTGGCACGGGCTTTCGGTGCCGGAACACTGCGGCAATCACTCATCATTAACCGCTGGATAAATGCACGGCGAAACGGAGTGAAAACTTTATACATTTCATTATTGCCCGTCAGGACAGTGCCCGGCGGCAATAGCACACTGTCATGAAAGCCGTGACAGGCGATAGCGCGTTGACTCAGTAATGTCGTCAATGCCTCATCGCGCACACGTTCATTCAACTCATACTGTTGGTTATAAAACAGCGCATCTACATGCTGTTGCTGACAAAAATCATTCAGCCAGATTATCGAGGCCTTAAAATCATCACACTGATGATAGTGCAGCGGGATTCCCCGTGCGCCGAGCGCATCCTGCAATAATTGCAGATTTTGCAGCAAAAATGCCGCCTGTCGCGGTGCCATGTCATGCGCCACCCATTGGGCTGGCGTGGCGATAAATACTGCCATTACAATGGCTTGTGGATCCTGACATGCCGCGTGTAGCGCCAGATTATCAGTTAGACGTAAATCATTACGGAACCAAATAAGATGTATAGCCATGCTTTAGCCTTGCGCTGAATAAAACGTAAAATAGTGCTGCCCAGCCAGATAATCATTTGGAAATTCAACCTGATAGGTCGCTATCTGCGCAATCGGCGTGCTGAGAGGCAATTTACCTAAACGATATTGATCAATAAGCTGTGCCAAAGCCTGACGCTGCGCTGAGGTGAGATAAGGCCGAAAATAGCCCTGCACATGCATCAGCACATTAGTGTGGTTAGCCACCGTCGGAGAATGGGACAGTAAATGCAGTAAACGCTGGCGATACTCAGCAGTAAACTCAATCAATGATGGCCATTTATCCATTGCCGCAATAAAAGGTCCAATTTCACGGTATTCCGGTTGTGAATGCGCTAATAACACTAATTTATATCGGCTATGAAACTCCATTAATTTGCCACGGGTAATACCCGCCTCACAGAGGGCATCGAGTTCATCGCGCGCATGGCAATATACAATACTCGGTGTTTGCGACATCTGACTGTTTTGCGGCATTTTATTCTCCATCACCCAATAAAAAAGCCCATGAGCATTCACCCACGGGCCTTTTACTTTACTGCAATTTACCGTTGCAAACCTGATAGTTTAGCAATCAATAAAAATCTTGCGGCGCCATTTCAGACTGTGCCAGCCAGACGGGTTTATCACTGGTTTTGAGCCAGACACGGTGCAGATAGCTATAGAAGCGGGCGCGGTCTTTGCGGAAAAGCATCACTGGCAGCGCCAATAACCCCATCAGAATCACTGCGATACGACGCAAGATAACCTGATGCAATGGGTATGCGTTGTACATGGACATAATAACCCTCCTTTAAAACGCCTTTATGTAACCGCTAGCCCTAATTCGCAGAGGGCCGATTACCGCGTGGCGTTGAAAGTAAAATAAACAAAATTGGTAACTGGACAAAATTTTACCGCATTGATTGAAAGCTTACCACTCATCCGACCACTGAATCATGTAAAAAGCACAAAAAAACCACCAATTCTGTAATT
The DNA here is from genome assembly GCF_003600645.1 of Yersinia rochesterensis. Lineage (NCBI taxonomy): Bacteria > Pseudomonadati > Pseudomonadota > Gammaproteobacteria > Enterobacterales > Yersiniaceae > Yersinia > Yersinia rochesterensis. The sequence goes on along the minus strand of NZ_CP032482.1, from coordinate 1,424,774 downwards.
TTGTTACAGGTAAGTTAATTTTATAATTTGTTTCACGTAGGCTAATAACCCTGTGAATTAGAAAGCCGAACACATTCACCAAAAAAATATCGATCCAGATAACTCGATTGACTAGATTACATCGGCAATGAGTGATTTACACTCACTCATTGGTTATTTATTGACCGTTTTTATACTTTTTTTACACCTCTCACCGCTTTTTTATCAAGAACTTTTCTTACAACTTCCTAAGCTGCTGTTATCAAAACTTGGTTATCAAAACTTGATCATCAAAAAACTGGGTTATCAAAAAATAAGACCTGTGGAGGTATATCGTGAGTGTCAGCATCATTTGTGGTGCGCTGCTGGTTCTGCTGCTACTGGGCTATCTGGTTTATGCCTTATTTAATGCGGAGGACTTTTAAATGGCGGCATCAGGATTTCTGCTTATTGCCAGCTTTATGTTGGTGTTGTTGGTGCTGTCCCGTCCATTGGGAAGTTTCTTGGCGCGTCTTATTGAGGGTGAACCTTTCGCGCCATTACAAAAAATCGAGGCCGGTTTATGGTGCTGTAGTGGGGTAAAAAACCAGGAAATGAACGGCTGGCAATATGCGCTGGCCATTCTCAGTTTTAACCTGCTGGGCGTGGTGCTGCTGTTCGCACTATTAATGATGCAAGGCTCGTTACCACTGAATCCGGAAAATATGCCGGGGCTATCATGGCATTTGGCGCTGAATACTGCGGTGAGTTTTGTCACTAACACCAACTGGCAAGCCTATAGCGGGGAGAATACACTCAGTTATCTGAGCCAAATGGCCGGTCTGACAGTACAAAACTTCCTGTCAGCGGCTACCGGTATTGCGGTGGCTTTTGCGCTGATCCGCGCATTTGCCCGCCATTCAGCCAGCACACTGGGCAATGCTTGGGTCGATTTGGTTCGCATCACTTTATATGTCTTATTGCCAATTTCACTGCTCATTGCGCTGGTTCTTGTCAGTCAAGGCGTCTTACAGAATTTGGACGGTTACCTGCATATCACCACCCTCGAGGGGGTAAAACAGACCTTGCCGATGGGGCCGGTGGCCTCGCAAGAAGCCATCAAAATGCTGGGTACCAATGGCGGCGGTTTCTTTGGTGCTAACTCCGCACATCCGTTTGAGAACCCGACGGCGTTTAGCAACTTTGTGCAAATGCTGGCGATTTTCCTGATCCCCTGCTCATTGTGTTTTTCTTTCGGCCAAGTGGTCGGGGATAACCGTCAGGGCCATGCACTGCTCTGGGCCATGTCACTGATTTTTGTGGTGGCGGTGGTGGTAGTGATGTACGCCGAGCTGGCCGGGAACCCGCATTTGATGCTGTTGGGTGCCGACAGCAATATCAATATGGAGGGTAAGGAATCCCGCTTCGGTATCCTGGCGACCAGCATGTATGCCGTGGTCACCACTGCGGCATCTTGCGGTGCGGTTAACGCCATGCATGACTCCTTTACCGCGCTGGGTGGCATGGTGCCCATGTGGTTGATGCAAATTGGTGAAGTGGTGTTTGGCGGCGTCGGTTCTGGTTTGTACGGCATGCTGTTATTCGTGCTGCTGACCGTGTTTATTGCCGGGCTGATGATTGGCCGTACCCCTGAATACCTCGGCAAGAAAATTGACGTATTTGATATGAAAATGACCGCGCTGGCGATTTTGGTCACGCCAACGCTCGTGCTGTTAGGCACCGCACTGGCGCTCTGTACTGATGCTGGTCGCGCAGGGATTCTTAACCCCGGTGCGCATGGTTTTAGTGAAGTGCTTTACGCCCTTTCCTCAGCGGCCAATAACAACGGCAGCGCCTTTGCTGGCCTCAGTGTCAATACACCGTTTTATAACCTGCTACTGGCTGCGGCGATGTTCTTGGGTCGCTTCGGGGTGATTCTGCCGGTGCTGGCGATTGCCAGTTCATTGGTGGCGAAGAAACGGCAACCGGCTGGCAACGGCACCCTCCCTACTGCCGGGCCACTGTTTATCGGCTTGCTGGTGGGCACCGTATTATTGGTGGGCGCATTGACCTTTATCCCAGCTCTGGCTTTAGGCCCGGTCGCCGAACATCTACAAGTTTCGTTAACACTTTAATTTTACTACCCAAAGAAGAGAATAACTATGACCCGCAAACAACGCGCAATTTTTGAGCCAGCACTGGTTCGCACTGCGCTGCTTGATGCCGTGAAGAAACTGGATCCGCGCGTCCAGTGGCGCAATCCGGTGATGTTCGTGGTGTATCTGGGCAGTGGGCTGACCACCCTGATTTGGCTGGCCATCTTAAGCGGCCAGACCACCGGCAGCGCCATGTTTACCGGCAGTGTTGCCCTGTGGCTATGGTTTACCGTGCTGTTCGCCAACTTTGCCGAAGCATTGGCCGAGGGGCGCAGCAAAGCGCAGGCGGAAAGTCTGCGCGGAGTGAAAAAAACCAGTTGGGCGAAAAAACTGACCGAAGCCCGCTTTGATGCGCCGCAACAAAAAGTCTCCGCTGACAGTCTGCGCAAAGGTGATGTGGTGCTGATTGAAGCCGGTGACACCGTGCCCTGCGACGGTGAAGTGCTGGAGGGCGGAGCCTCGGTGGATGAAAGCGCCATTACCGGTGAATCTGCGCCGGTTATCCGTGAATCCGGCGGCGACTTCTCCTCGGTAACCGGCGGGACTCGGGTGCTGTCAGACTGGCTGGTGGTTCAGTGCAGTGTTAACCCCGGCGAGACTTTCCTCGACCGCATGATAGCCATGGTGGAAGGGGCCAAACGACGCAAAACCCCCAATGAAGTGGCGCTGACCATTTTGTTGGTGGCACTGACCATCGTCTTTTTACTGGCGACCGCGACTTTATATCCATTTTCGGTCTTCAGTGTTGAAGCCAACCATGCCGGTTCACCGGTCACCATCACCGTGTTGGTGGCGCTGCTGGTTTGCTTGATCCCCACCACCATCGGCGGGTTGTTATCCGCCATTGGTGTGGCCGGGATGAGCCGCATGTTAGGGGCCAATGTGATAGCCACCAGCGGGCGCGCTGTCGAAGCTGCCGGTGATGTCGATGTGCTGCTGTTGGATAAAACCGGCACCATCACGCTGGGTAACCGCCAGGCATCAGAATTCTTACCCGCACCGGGAGTGACCGAGCAACAACTGGCGGATGCCGCGCAACTCTCATCGCTGGCCGACGAAACCCCGGAAGGCCGCAGTATTGTGGTGCTGGCTAAACAGCGCTTTAACCTGCGCGAACGCGACTTGCACAGCTTGAATGCCACCTTTGTGCCCTTCTCAGCACAAACCCGCATGAGCGGCGTGAATGTACAAGACAGAATGATTCGCAAAGGTGCGGTCGATGCAATTCGCCGCCATGTGGAATCCAATCAGGGTCACTTCCCACGCGCGGTAGAAGATGCGGTGGAAAGTGTGGCGCGCACCGGCGGCACCCCTCTGGTAGTGGCTGATGGCCCTCGGGTGCTGGGGGTGGTGGCGCTGAAAGATATCGTCAAAGGCGGCATTAAAGAACGTTTTGCTGAGCTGCGCAAAATGGGCATTAAAACCGTGATGATCACCGGTGACAACCGTCTGACTGCGGCGGCTATTGCGGCTGAAGCTGGAGTCGATGATTTTCTGGCCGAAGCCACACCGGAGGCTAAGCTGGCCTTGATTCGCCAATATCAAGCAGAGGGCCGACTGGTGGCCATGACCGGCGACGGCACCAACGACGCCCCGGCACTGGCACAGGCAGATGTGGCGGTGGCGATGAACTCCGGGACTCAAGCCGCCAAAGAGGCGGGCAATATGGTGGATTTGGACTCTAATCCGACCAAGTTGATTGAAGTGGTGCATATCGGCAAACAAATGCTGATGACCCGTGGCTCGCTGACCACTTTCAGTATCGCCAACGACGTCGCCAAATATTTCGCCATCATTCCGGCGGCGTTCGCGGCCACTTATCCGCAACTTAACGCTTTGAATATAATGCAATTACATTCACCGGCTTCGGCAATATTGTCGGCGGTTATCTTTAATGCGCTGGTGATTGTGTTCCTGATCCCGCTGGCGCTAAAAGGAGTCAGTTACAAGGCGATGAGCGCCGCCGCCTTACTGCGCCGCAATCTGTGGGTTTATGGCCTGGGCGGGTTACTGGTGCCGTTTGTCGGAATCAAACTCATCGACCTGGTGCTGACGGCGTTAAATCTGGCCTAAGGCCGCTTAATGTAAACTAAGACAATAATGTATTTCGTCACGACCACTGCCACCTTGGGTGGCCGGTTTTAAGACCCAAATTGAGGTAATAAAAGATGTCATCGACCACGAATATGTCATCCACAAGCCGCATGTCCTACCTGCGCCCTGCATTGGTTTTGCTGATATTACTGACACTTATCACCGGAATAGCTTATCCTCTGTTGACCACTGGGCTGGCAAAACTGATATTTCCACAGCAAGCGAATGGTTCACTGGTGATGCTGGGTGATGAGGTGGTCGGCTCTCGCTTGATCGGCCAAAACTTTACTCAACCGGGTTATTTTGCCGGCCGCCCATCGGCAACCGCCGATATGCCTTATAATCCAATGTCATCCGGCGGCAGCAACTTGGCTGCCAGCAACCCGGATTTGGATAAAGCCATCAGTGAGCGCGTTAAATTACTGCGCCAGGCAAACCCAACACAAACAGGGCCGGTGCCAGTTGATTTGGTGACCGCTTCCGCCAGTGGTCTCGACCCGCAAATTTCACTGGAAGCAGCCTATTATCAAGCTCCACGCATTGCCAGCATTCGTCAAATGCCGCTGTCTGAGGTCAAACAATTGATTGATGGCAATGTACAGAAAGCAACGCCAAATTTCTTCGGTGAATCCGTTGTCAACGTGCTAAACCTGAACATGGCACTGGATGCCCAAAGTCACGTGAAAATCCCAGCTACTCCGGTAAAATCTTAAGGACATAACATGGTGGATGCAGAACCAACCCGCCCAAACCCCGACAGTCTGCTTGCGGCCGCGAATGAAAAATCGCGTGGCCGACTAAAAGTCTTTTTTGGGGCTTGCGCCGGAGTGGGCAAAACCTATGCCATGCTACAAGAAGCCCAGCGCCTGCGGGCGCAGGGACTGGATGTGTTAGTCGGCGTTGTCGAAACTCACGGGCGCAGTGAAACCGCCGCCTTGCTGGAAGGGCTGACAATCCTGCCACCAAAGCGGATTCATCACCGTAATCGGCAGGTTCGTGAATTTGACTTGGATGCCGCCCTCGCCCGCCACCCCGCCCTTATCCTCATGGATGAACTGGCCCACAGCAATGCCCATGGCTCCCGCCATCCCAAACGCTGGCAGGATGTTGAAGAGCTGCTGGATGCGGGCATTGATGTACTGACCACCGTCAATGTGCAGCATTTGGAAAGTCTGAATGATGTGGTCGGTGGCGTCACCGGTATTCGGGTGCGGGAAACAGTACCCGACCATATGTTTGACGAGGCCACGGAAGTGGTCTTAGTCGATCTTCCCCCTGATGACCTCCGCCAACGGCTCAATGAGGGGAAAGTCTATATTCCAGGGCAGGCCGAACGCGCTATTGAGCATTTTTTCCGCAAGGGTAATTTGATTGCACTGCGCGAGCTGGCTCTGCGCCGCACAGCGGATCGGGTTGACGACCAGATGCGCGCCTTTCGCGACACTCAGGGGCGCGAGCGTGTTTGGCATACCCGCGATGCTATTTTATTGTGTATCGGCCACAACAGCGGCAATGAAAAACTGGTGCGGACCGCAGCCCGGCTGGCGGCGCGATTAGGCTGCATTTGGCATGCAGTTTATGTTGAAACCCCACGGCTGCACGGCCTGCCGGAAGCCAAACGTCGCGCCATTTTGCGCGCCCTAAAACTGGCGCAAGAGTTAGGGGCTGAAACCGCAACTTTATCGGAACCCAGTGAAGAGCGGGCGATATTACGTTACGCCCGCGAACATAATTTGGGCAAAATCATTATTGGCCGCCGCACTGAACAACATTGGAAACTGCGTGGCAGCTTTGCCGACCGGCTGGGCAAACTCGGGCCGGATTTAGACTTGGTCATTATCGCACTGGAGGGGGATACCCCCGCCAATGTCGTGAAAGAGACCGACTCGCGAACTTTCACTGAAAAATGGCGGATGCAATTACGCGGCTGTGTCGCGGCCATCGGCCTGTGTGCGCTGATCACGGTATTATCACAATGGCTAATACCGGGGTTCGACCAAGCCAACCTGGTGATGGTTTACTTGCTCGGCGTAGTGATTATTGCGCTGTTTTATGGCCGCTGGCCTTCCGTCTTGGCCGCATTTATCAATGTCGTTAGTTTCGATCTATTTTTTGTCCAACCGCACTGGTCACTGGCAGTTACTGATGTGCAGTATTTACTGACTTTTGGCGTCATGCTAATTGTTGGCATCGTGGTGGGGAACCTAACAGCCGGGGTGCGTTATCAAGCCAGAATTGCCCGCTACCGCGAGCAACGCGCCAGACATCTGTATGAAATGTCACGCGGATTAAGCCGCGCCCTCACCCCAGCAGATATTGCCAAAACCAGCCGTCATTTTCTTTCCAGCAGTTTTCAGGCCAAAACTGACCTGCTGCTGCCACAAGAAGATGGGCGCTTACAACAAATTACTACCGATGAAGGAGGCGCGCTTTCCGTCGATGAGGCCATTGCCCGCTGGAGCTTTGACAAAGGTGCGCCAGCTGGCGCGGGTACCGATACCTTGCCGGGTGTACCTTACCAATTGCTGCCGCTGACGGCATCAAAACAAACTTACGGGGTACTGGCGATTGAACCGGCCAACCTGCGCCAGCTTATGGTTCCGGAGCAGCAGCGCTTGCTACAGACTTTCACCAGCTTGATTGCCAACGCGCTGGAAAGGTTGCATCTGGCTCGCAGCGCCGAATTGGCCAAACTGGATGCGGAACGCGAGCAACTGCGCAACTCCCTACTGGCGGCACTTTCCCATGATTTGCGTACGCCGCTAACCGTGTTATTCGGTCAGGCGGAAATCCTGACACTGGATCTGGCTGCCGAAGGTTCACGGCATGCGCCGCAGGCCAATCAAATCCGCCAACAAGTGCTGAGCACCACCCGGCTGGTCAACAATTTACTGGATATGGCCCGCATTCAATCGGGCGGTTTTAACCTGCGCAAAGAGTGGCAGTCACTGGAAGAAATCGTCGGCAGCGCCCTGCATATGCTGGAAACCACATTAAGCCATCATCAAATTAAGGTCGAATTACCGGATGAAATGGTGTTAATCAACTGTGATGGCAGCTTGTTGGAGCGGGTGTTTATTAACCTACTTGAAAACGCCCATAAATACGCCGGTTACGCAGCATTATTGGGGATTAGAGCCAAGGTGCAAGGCGAGTGGCTGAATGTCGAAGTCTGGGACAATGGCCCCGGAGTCACAACTGGGCAGGAACAACTGATTTTTGATAAATTCTCCCGTGGTAACAAAGAGTCAGCTATTCCGGGGGTGGGCTTGGGTTTAGCCATTTGCCGTGCCATTATTGATGTACACGGTGGGCGTATCTGGGTGGAAAAAAGTCAAGATGGCGGCGCGAGCTTCCACTTTACCTTGCCACTGGAGAAAGCCCCGGAAATTGACAGTGAAAATATTGATACTGAGGAAACGTGACGATATCCCCGACTAACATCCTAATTGTTGAAGATGAAAAAGAGATCCGGCGCTTTGTTCGAATTGCGCTGGAGGGTGAAGGCTGGCGCGTATTTGAAAGTGAAACCCTACAACGCGGCCTGATTGAGGCCGGAACCCGTAAACCCGACCTCATTATTTTAGATTTGGGTCTGCCGGATGGTGACGGTTTGACCTATATTCAGGATTTACGTCAGTGGAGCGCCATCCCGATTATTGTGTTATCGGCCCGTAACAATGAAGAAGACAAAGTGGCCGCGCTGGATGCTGGCGCTGATGATTATCTCAGTAAACCCTTTGGTATCAGTGAATTACTGGCACGAGTGCGAGTTGCTTTGCGCCGTCACAGTGGGGGCAGCCAGGAAAGCCCGCTGATAAACTTTTCAGATATCAGCGTAGATTTGATTAACCGCCAAGTCACCCGTGCCGGTGTTGACCTCCACCTGACCCCGATTGAATTTCGGTTACTTTCAGCATTATTGACAAATGCGGGTAAGGTCATTACCCAACGCCAATTACTCAACCAAGTTTGGGGGCCAAATTATGTCGAACACAGTCATTATCTGCGCATTTATATGGGCCACTTGCGTCAAAAATTAGAAACCGACCCTACCCGCCCTAAACATTTATTAACAGAAACGGGGGTGGGTTATCGCTTTATTCCGTAACGGTTTATTCACTATAAAATCCCTCTCAAGGCTATGAAAAATAAACTTAACGGCGTAGCATCAGGTTTTTAATGATAATAGGTCTTATTTATTATGAGCACTTGGTTGATTTATGCCCTACTGTCCGCTGTTTCAGCATCTTTAGTCGCCATCTTCGGTAAAATCGGCCTGCAACATTTGGATGCCAATACCGCAACCGCCGTGCGGGCTGTGGTGATGGCGCTATTTTTGGTCGGCGTGGTGGTGGTTCAGGGAAAATTCAATCTGGTCGGCACCGTATTAGCCGATAAAAAAGCGCTACTTTTTGTGGTACTTAGTGGTGTCGCAGGGGCGTTATCCTGGCTATTCTATTTTATAGCCATCAAGAATGGTAATATCTCACAAGTTGCGCCCATTGATAAACTCAGTGTGGTCTTCGCCGTGATTCTGGCCTTTATCCTGTTTGGCGAAAAGATTTCATTAATTGCAGGGCTAGGTGTGGCACTCATTACTGCGGGTGCATTGATGGTAGCATTGGGGTAATTTGCATAAAAAATCAAGTTCATTATCCTGTTTAATTAAATAACCAATAATAAACAATAATGTTATTTGACTTCATTTGAAATTATTTATTTTTTAGAATCCAATAGAAGGATGATCAATAACATATAAAAAAGGAAACTATTTTGAGTACTAAAAAAAGTAACAAAAAAACAAGAATAACTCCGATTACAGGTATATTGATAGTTAATGGAGAAATGAAATCTATTTTTTTAGACGATATATCACCTGACAAAGTATTTTTCCAATATGCAGACTCAAAACTTAAAGTCATTATAATTGCCGATAATAATTATTTTTTCAGCAAAACTTACTACGTAATTGAAAATGGAAATTTAATTGTTAAATCTGTCATTTTTCGTGACAAAAATGGAATAAAAAATGAGTTATTCTTAACGCTAAAAGAAACCAAGAAAAGAAAAGATTTTTACGATGGCCCCAACAAAGATATCTTACTCATTAGAAAAGATCTAAAATATAACTCCGCATACCATCTAATCACTAATACTCTGCCATCAAATAGATTTCACCTAACTGGAAATGACAATTTCGCAGGGCATAAATATATAAGGAATGAGGTCACCGGTGGTGAGGGGAATAATACTATTACAGGTGGTGATAAAAATGACAACTTAGCAGGTGGGGATGGCAACGATCTTATTATGGGTTATGACTCTTTTGATTCGCTGTTTGGTCAAGGTGGAAATGATGTTTTGATTGGCGGTGAAGGTAATGATGGGCTGGCGGGCGGCGCGGGTGATGACTTTCTTGATGGTGGTGAGGGTGATGATGAGTTACATGGCGATGCGGATGCCTTTGCCTGTTTTGCCAGTGAAAGCAGTTGGCGCGGCAATGATATAATATTTGGTGGAAAAGGTAACGATAGAATAGAGGGACAAAAAAACAATGACTATTTAGCTGGTGGAACCGGCAATGATTTATATGTCTTTTCTGCTTATGATGGCATTAATATGATAGTTGAATACAGTGGTGAAGAAAATACAATTAGCATTGACGATTATTTCTTTCACCAACTAAAGCTTAATCGTTATGGCAATCACTTGATGATATCGAGTACCGAAGAACATCCTAATAACCTGGTCATTGTCATCAAAGACCAATATTCTGAAGATGGCTATAAAGTTAAAAACTTACAGACGAAATCGTATCTTAGTCATGGCAGTGAGTATGATAAAAAAAATCATGCAGTAATGATTAATAATATAGTGAAAAAATACAATGGAGATTCTGAAAAATTAATGGCTGCATTGAGCAAGATAAAAGATTTTGGTGATTCTTATCAAACTGAACTCTCTGATGTTTTTTGTGAAAAAACACCTGATTTTGAACAAATAACAAGGGGAAACCTGACTAATGTACTTATTGAGAAGAATAATACATTGCGAGAAATGTATGAAGAGAATGCTATCTATTTTGGTGATAACTTGCCTGACATAACCTATATTACTCAGGCGCTCTCTTCTTTTGCTCCCAAAGAAGCCTATCAATCCAATATAAAATATTTAAAATCCTCAATACCGATGGATAGTTTCTCTGGCGGTTTGGTCACTGTCGAATATTAACAACAGCGAGTATCGCCGTTGTTTTTTTGCTTATATGGGTGTTGGCGAAATAGCGCCAACCGGCGCTATTTCTTACCTGTAATGACTATTTACCGGCTAATACTGCACTGACAATATCGACGGCTTCCTGCTCTATCTTTTCGCGATGCTCCGCGCCTAAGAAGCTTTCACAATAAATCTTGTAGGCGTCTTCGGTACCCGATGGACGCGCAGCAAACCAGCCGTTGTCGGTCATCACTTTCAACCCTCCAATGGATGCGCCATTACCTGGGGCAGCCGTCAGACGGGCAGTGATTGGGTCACCAGCCAGCGTACTGGCTGTCACCATTTCTGGTGACAACTTGGACAGTGCGTTTTTCTGTGCTTGGGTTGCTGGCGCTTGAATACGGTTATAACTTGGTGCGCCAAAGCGTTTCGCTAAATCGTCATAATGGTGCTGTGGATTTTTACCGGTAACCGCGGTGATTTCAGCCGCTAGCAAACACATAATAATGCCGTCTTTATCCGTCGACCAAGGTTTGCCATTAAAGCGCAGGAAAGATGCCCCAGCGCTCTCTTCACCACCAAATCCAAAGCTGCCGTCGTGCAAACCCTCAACAAACCATTTGAAACCGACCGGAACTTCCACCAATTTACGGCCTAAATCAGCCACCACTCTATCAATCATCGCGCTGGATACCAGCGTCTTACCCACCGCCACATCTGCACCCCATTGTGGACGGTGCTGGAACAGATAATTGATTGATACCGCTAAATAATGGTTCGGGTTCATCAAACCGACTGGCGTCACAATACCGTGGCGGTCGTAATCGGGATCATTAGCAAAGGCTAAATCGAATTTATCACGTAAAGCCAGCAAGCCCGCCATCGCGCATTCTGATGAGCAATCCATGCGGATCACACCATCATGATCCAGATGCATAAAGCGGAAAGTCTGATCGATAGAATCATTAACTAACGTCAGATCTAACTTATAATGTTCGCCAATACGCTGCCAGTAGGCAATACCTGAACCACCTAGTGGGTCAACACCCAATTTCAGACCAGCCTGCTGAATAGCAGGGATATCAACGACATCGACCAAACCTTCAACATACGGCTGAATCAAATCCTGCTCACGCAGATGGTTGCCGCGCCAGGCCTTAGCCAACGTTTGACGTTTGACACCCTCTAACTTCAGACTGAGTAACTGATTGGCGCGTTTTTCTATCACCGAGGTCAGATTGGTATCAGCCGGGCCGCCATTCGGTGGGTTGTACTTGATACCGCCATCTTCAGGGGGGTTATGGGATGGCGTGATGACAATGCCATCGGCCAAATTTTTACCCTGCGCGTTATAGCAAAGAATGGCATGAGAAATAGCCGGGGTAGGAGTGAAGCCATTATCTTGCTGCACCACAACATCGACACCATTCGCCGTCAGCACTTCCAGCACCGAAATAAAGGCCGGTTCAGACAGCGCATGGGTATCTTTACCCACATAACATGGGCCAGTAATGCCGTGCTGATGGCGAACTTCAGCAATCGCCTGCGCGATGGCCAGAATATGCGCTTCATTAAAACTGTGGCGCAATGAGCTGCCACGATGGCCCGACGTCCCAAACCTGACTGCATGGTCCTGATTTTCAGCATCAGGTTGCAATACATAATATTGCGACGTCAACTGAGCAACATTAATCAAATCGCTTTGCTGAGCAGCTTGCCCAGCACGAGGGTGATTAGCCACAGTCACTACTCCCTATCTCCCCTTCACACTTGAAATCGCAGGATTGTTAGCTGCAACTCCAAGTTGTTTGGGTATTGTTTCAACGAAATTAGATAGTCCCGCACACTTTATCGGTCAAGTCTGGCGGGAACTGCATTGTCAGCATGATATGTTGCACCATACTGCGTTTACGCTCGGTATTGGTATTAGTAATCACCCAGTATGGCGTACCGGGGACATGTTTGGGCTTGGTGTGTGTCCCGTTTTGCAACAAAGTCTGTTGGTCACCGGCAAAATAAACCCGAGTACGGCCATGTAAAGATTCGGTCGCCTCGGCAAATGCCTGCGCATCTAGGGTATAAAGTGTTGATAACACCAACATAAAGCGGTTAACCGCCCTATTTTGCTCAGCATACTCATCGGACAGCAGCAACTCACGGACTGCGCGTACGCGATCCCGTGGCGCCGAAGCTGGCGCTATTTTGGCTACTTCATTATTAGCTGATAAGTTATGAGTAGATAAGCTGGGTATCGGCTGACCGGCCGTAAACTTCAACATGCGCCGCAAAATATCGGACGCGCTCTCACCAATGTGTTGCGTATGGCTGGCGATATAGCGATAAAGCTCTTCGTCGAGTTCAATAGTTTTCATCTTTATCCAAAACAATAATTCAATTGATTTTTATATATTCTTTATGACAGTTCATGAAAAATTTAATTTTGATCTACATTTTTCAACCATCTGGTTTCACGATACTTCGCCACTTTCCGTTAGATTAACAGACTCTAGGGGGGCATCCAACTTTCCCCTCAATGACTTTGGATTGCCGCCAATATGATTGGATCACTAAACAGCATGATTAGATAGGTAATTAAGCAGCAGAGGGTTATTTATCAGCATCCAAGAGCAGCAGTGACCAATACTTAAATTGGAGAACCTCATAGGATGAAGATGCTGTAGAAATACTAACCACAGAAAGGATTGATTGATTTATCTGCCCGGATAATGGCAGATAACATTCATTCTCACTTTTGGTTTCAAGTACATTCAGTCATGCTAACCTAAGCAGAATGTCTCTCTGTATGAACATCGCCATGAAATTAAACTTCCGCTTACAAAATGCACTTTCTCCTAGCCCTTCCCTACCCATTATTCTGATCCATGGGCTATTTGGTAACTTGGATAACCTCGGGGTACTGGCCCGTGACTTACATCAAGACCATGACGTGATTCAGGTCGATTTGCGCGACCACGGTTTATCCCCTCGCTCACCAACAGTGAATTACCCTTGCATGGCGCAGGATGTGCTGGAGTTGATGGATAACCTCAGGATAGAAAAAGCGATTATTATCGGCCATTCCATGGGCGGTAAAGTGGCAATGGCCATGACGCCAATCGCACCCGAGCGCATTGAAAAACTGGTCGCGATAGATATCGCGCCGATCAGTTATCAAGTGCGCCGCCATGAAACCATTTTCGCCGCCCTTAATGCGGTCAGTGCCGCGGGTGTGACGCAACGCCAGGAAGCCGCTCAGTTGATGCGCGAATTCATAAAAGAAGACGGCGTTATTCAGTTCTTATTGAAATCATTCCACAATGGAGAATGGCGGTTTAACGTGCCCGCATTGTGGGATCAATACGGAAATATTGTTGGCTGGCAGCCGATCCCCCCTAGCTCACACCCTATTTTGTTTATTCGCGGTGAACTGTCGCCCTATATTCAAGACAGTTATCGCGATGAGATTGCGCGCCAGTTTCCGCAAGCCCGAGCTCATGTCGTTGCCGGAACCGGCCACTGGGTTCATGCGGAAAAACCGGATTCTGTGTTACGCGCAATTCACCGATTTATAGATTAAAGCTGTTTTATCACTGAAAACAGCCGTGGCGAAAAATAGTGCTGAACAAAAAATGAACCGCGCGCAATGGATGTTGATTAAAAATCATACCCTGGGGAAAAGAAATGTATTTCCTGTGGAAAAATTGTGCGAAAAAGAATGAATTAGACCAATCTAATCACAGTAAAGCATTGTCGTTGCTCGGTTGGCTAGGGTATTATGGCGCGCTATAAATTTGCTGCGGAGTTTGGTGGCAAATGCAAATTCAGGCTGTTAGTTCATACTGAAATTAGTTGACATTGCAGGGTTATGAGCGATGTCAACTAATGAAGGTATCGGCCTGAAACGTGTAAAACGAATCATCAGAAATTTCTGATGTAAATCCCTTGTAGTACCGCTACCTATGGCAAAAGAACAAACGGATCGCACGACGCTGGATCTGTTCGCAGATGAACGCCGTCCGGGGCGCCCGAAAACAAACCCATTATCCCGTGATGAACAGCTTAGAATTAATAAGCGAAATCAACTACGGCGCGATAAAGTACGTGGCTTACGACGCGTGGAACTGAAGATTAATGCCGATGCCGTCGATGCTCTCAATAGCCTTGCTGAGCAGCGTAACATCAGCCGTAGTGAACTGATTGAACAGATGTTACTGGCTCAATTAGAACACTCACAAAAAGGGTTTTAATCCTGTCGGTTTTAGCCCCCATTGGTTTCAACCCCATTGGTTTTACCCCCATCGGTTATCACGACGGCGTGGCGTAAGTGATTACGCCACGCCAATATCCTTACAGTCGTTTTTGAAAAACAGTCTTTGAAAAATAGAGCTAGAAAGTTTCCCAGTTTGTGTTGTTATCCACCTTACTCGTCGGCGTCGCCGCTAAAACCGTAGCCCGAGGTTTGGTTACCGGTTTGGCTCGCTCATCATCTGACCGCAATTTAAACACGGCTACCGCTTGGTTTAACTGAGCCGCCTGTTCCTCCAGCGAAGCCGCCGCTCGGGAAGCTTGCTGCACCAGCGCAGCATTTTGCTGAGTCACACTGTCCATCTCCGCCACCGCCTGCCCGACCTGAGTGATGCCTTTACTTTGCTCATCAGACGCCGAGGCTATCTCGCCCATTAAATCTGTGACATTGGTGATGGAACGAACAATTTCATCCATGGTTATCCCGGCACTTTCTACCAATGCCGAACCGCTGCTAACACGGCTTACTGATTCGGTTATTAAGCTATCAATCTCTTTCGCCGCCTGTGCACTGCGCTGAGCAAGATTGCGGACTTCACTGGCGACCACGGCGAACCCCCGACCTTGCTCTCCGGCTCTGGCCGCTTCAACGGCGGCATTTAGTGCCAGAATATTGGTCTGGAAAGCAATACTGTTAATTACCGTGGTAATTTCGGCTATTTTGCGTGAACTAGCGGAGATATCATCCATGGTATGCACCACATCGGCCACCAGCGCCCCCCCTTTTTTGGCGGTGATAGAAGCATTTGCCGCCAGTTGACTAGCGTGATGTGCATTATCTGCATTATGTTTTACCGTTGCCGTCAACTGCTCCATACTCGCGGCTGTCTCTTCCAACGCCGCCGCCTGCTGCTCAGTGCGCGATGATAAATCCGTATTACCGGCAGAAATTTCTGCCGCCCCGTGATAAATCCCATCCGTGCTGCTGCGGATAGCTTTTACCGTGTTAGCTAAACTGGCCTGCACATCACGTAGCAGTGGAAACAATTGCCCGACACAGTTACGACCAAAATCCGCGATGGGCTGCCCAAGCTGGCCTGAAGCAATCACCCGAAAATGTGCGCGAATATCATCCAGCGGGCGCACCATGTTGATGACCAGGTAGCGATCCGTTACTAGCAAAATCACTAATCCCGCCACCAAAGCAGAGATTAATATCATGCTACTGATTTTGGTCAGACGAGCAAATTGCTCTTTAGCCACACCGATGGCTTTAGAGGCGGCATGATTAAAATCCTCCACAACAGATCCATATTGGCGACTTAGCGCTGGCACTGTTTTTTTGGCTAAGTCCTCATAGACTGCGCTATTGTTATCCATTGCCGCCTGATACAGCGGCGTCACACCCTGATCAATTAATCCGCTCCACCCATCAATCACCCCATTCACCAATGCGGGGTCAATTTGTGCATGGTCGATGGCTTTAAACTGCGCCAACTTTTTTTTCAGATTCTCAAGTGCAACATTGGATGATTTGAGTTCTTTATCGGCATCCGCAATATTACCGCCCTGTCGATAATCTACTGAACGGGCCAGGCGTGTAACCATCCGAAAATATTGATCCGTCCCCTGATTGACCAAATTCATATTTTCAACCAACACACTGCTGGCATTAGTGGATTGTGTTAGTTGATTCAGTGATAACAATGTATAACCCGATACTCCGCCCCATAGCAGGCAAAAAGCCCCAAGCACCCAAAGTAGTGCGGCTCTGATGGTAATATTTCTTAAAAACTGCATGTTAGTTCCCCTTATATATCGGATAGTTACCGTTAAAAACCTGGTGTTATTTGATGACCGAAAAGCAATAAAGGACGTTCCATACAGCTAACGACAACTCCTTTCCCGGCAAATTTTCATTTGACGGTTTCCCCCTTGGCACCGCAAATTGCAACCTTTCGGTTACATGAAGGTTATCGGCAATGACGTTATAAGGTTGAGCGACTCACAAAAATTTTATATCGCATAAACTTGATATCGGCCTGGCGAGATTTTCTGGCATTATATGGCCCTATACATGTGTTATATTATTGGGCAGAGCGCTCAGTAATTTGCATAACTATTTGAATTTAAGGGTATTAAGTTATATGGCAACTGTAGGCATTTTCTTTGGCAGCGATACTGGCAATACCGAAAACATTGCCAAGATGATCCAAAAGCAACTGGGCAAAGATGTTGCTGAGGTTCATGACATTGCCAAAAGCAGCAAAGAAGATTTAGAAGGCTTCGATATTCTGCTGATCGGTATCCCAACCTGGTATTACGGTGAAGCCCAGTGTGATTGGGATGATTTCTTCCCGACACTGGAAGAGATCGATTTCAACGGCAAGCTGGTCGCGTTGTTCGGTTGCGGCGACCAAGAAGATTACGCAGAATATTTCTGTGATGCGATGGGGACTGTGCGCGATATCATCGAACCACGCGGTGCTGCTATTGTCGGCCACTGGCCAACCGCAGGCTACCACTTCGAAGCCTCCAAAGGCTTGGCGGATGATGATCACTTTGTCGGTTTAGCTATTGATGAAGATCGCCAGCCAGAATTGACGAATGAACGTGTTAGCGCTTGGGTAAAACAGATCAGTGAAGAACTGAATCTCGCTGAAATTACCGGTTAACTTGCCGTGTCGGAAACGCGAGGGTGATGTTAAACATCAAACCGCGTTTCCGTTACCTCTAACGCCTCTCGCTATATACCCTAAATAATTCGAGTTGCAGGAAAGCGGCAAGTGAGTGAGGCCCGAATCATTGACTGGCCGAGTAACGAGAGCAGCCAACGCACATGCAGCTTGAAGGATGACGAATAGACTTGTTAAGCCGCCCACAGATCCGCATATTCATCCGTGCAAAATGAAAATAAACCGCTACAAATTTGTAACGTTACACCCAGCAACCATATACTTAAATGATGCAACAATCCCACCCATCAATACATTGCATGATTAATGGGGCAAAGTGTGCAATTATATCTTTGTTAACAACCACGGTTTTCATTTGGGGCTAGCAGTTCTATAATGAGACGCAATTGAGAATATTGCGCCACGGATGTCATAGGCTGAACGGCCTTAATTTGAATCGATAGTAATAGGACTGAATCCGCATGACTGACAACAACAAAGCCTTAAAAAATGCAGGCCTTAAAGTAACGCTGCCCCGGCTTAAGATTCTGGAAGTGTTACAAGATCCGGTTAACCATCACGTCAGCGCGGAAGATCTTTATAAAAAGCTGATCGATATCGGTGAAGAAATTGGTCTGGCGACGGTTTACCGCGTACTGAACCAGTTTGATGATGCCGGTATTGTGACCCGCCACAATTTCGAAGGCGGTAAATCAGTCTTTGAATTGACGCAACAGCATCATCACGATCATCTGATTTGCTTGGATTGCGGCAAAGTGATTGAATTTAGCAATGAAGAGATTGAAAAACAGCAACGTGATATTGCTGAAAAGCATGGCATCAAGCTGACCAATCATAGCCTGTATCTCTATGGCCACTGTGCCACTGGCAATTGCCGTGAAGACGAGTCTGCGCACGATCCAAAATAATATGGTTTTATCTCATTGATCATATAAAGATTTTCACATAATGCTGAAATAAGCAATTCGCAAGATGGCCGCCTTTCCCACAAGTTATTTCAGTTGGGAGTCAGGTGGTCATTTTTGTTACTGATCTCCTGCATCCCTCTCTTCGTGACAAATTCATTTTTTCATTACTCATTTAATGGCCATTCACATGAATTTGAAACAAAAAAACCCCGGACTCGCCGGGGAAAAAACCATCAACTCAACTTCACATAATGTTGTTTACCTATACCCTAAATAATTCGAGTTGCAGGAAGGCGGCAATTGAGCGAATCCCTAGGAGCTGACACAAGTCAGTGACTGGGGCGAACAAAGACAGCCAACGCACATGCAGCTTGAAGTATAACGGGTATAAAAGCCTGGCAAACAGGAGTTAACATCAGACACAGCACTTTGACAGCAATAATCAGACTTTAACCGGCTCTGCCCGGCTACTACGTTTACCATCCGGACTTGTCGAGCGAATCAACACGTCACCGCTGACTTTAGGTTGGGCTTTGACATCATATTTCTGCCATTGCTTACCGCCATCAGTGGAATACTCGATAATCAGCCCCGGCAAGGAAATGTTAGCTTCCAACTCCCCTGCAACGACACGCGCCCCCGGAACCGGTAAGCGGTAAGCAACACCGGCTTTATCCAGTTTCGCCAATTCACGTTGTCCCATAATATTGGCAAAACGCTGCCAATCTGAGTTCAACGCCTTAGTATCGACCCTATGGGTTTCGCCACCTTTGTACTCGCGACCTGCTTGGTAATCTTGCTCCCATGGCGCACGATGCCAGGCACGTTCGGCCAGCGGCAATACCCGTGGGAAAATCATGTATTCCATCTGTTCGTCAGTCCGAACAGTTTCATTCCATGATTGGCCTGAAATACCCTGCACACCCGGCCAAGGTTTGTCACTCTTGGCGCTGAAGTGATTACCGTCGCGGTCGACCGAGGTTTCAGCATTTTGCGGCATGTTATCCGGCGCGAAACTGAAGACTTTGGCTTCGTCGTTGAAGCGAGTTGCCCAGTAATAACCGCGTTCATTTGGGTTAACTTCATACGGCATGTCGAAATAGACATAGTCCGGGTTGGACGCGACCACTTCATAGCCTTTATTGGCCCAATCATTGACTGAATCGGCCCCGCCCCAATAGAGGGTATCCCAGAAGTTAACGCCCACACGTTTGGTCGCAAAATCTTTCGAATCTTTGGCATCTTTAAGGCCATCTTGCCAGGCTTGCATTTTTTCGATGCCATGGGCATTCACCAGCTTGCTGACTTCAATGGCGAAGTGGCTGGAAAGATGCTCAACATCCTGAATTTTTCCTTGCTTGACCATGTCCTGACAAACCTGTGATTTGGCCCACGGCTTATCTTCAACACTCTTATCAATGATGCCTTTGCCCGGCTCAATCGGGCTATTTTTGTCCTGGAACCCGGCCCCCAGACGGATGTTCTTGGCCTCATCGCCGCCAAAATGCCAAGTGTTTAGCGGCATACCGGCTTCTTTATGCATCTGAGCCATTTCGCCGATCACTTTGTCGACAAAGCGCTTAGAAGAATCCAGACATGGGTTGAGATAACTTTTGCGCTCATACAACTGAACTGAAGTCGTTTGAGAATCATCTGTCGGGTCGACCAGACGGAATTCGTTGGCTTCTTTTTCTTTGCCCTGCTTCATCAAATTGTTGTAGCGGGCCTCCATTGATACCACAGCCGCACGAGCATGGGCTGGCATATCAATTTCAGGAATGACATCAATCTGACGCGCCTTGGCGTATTTGAGAATATCGATGTAATCAGCGCGGGTAAAATGGCCGGAACCCAGATTATTACTATCCGGGCCAGAACCCAATTGTGGCAATAAACAGGTGGTTTCCGTTAAATCGTGGCAACGTTTGCTACCGACATCCGTCAGTTCTGGCAAACCTGGGATCTCAATACGCCAGCCTTCATCATCACTGAGGTGGAAATGGAATTTGTTCAGCTTGTAAGCGGCCATTTGATCGAGTAAACGCAGCACCGCATCTTTGGTTTTGAAGTTACGCCCGACATCCAGGAAGACACCACGATATTCAAAGCGCGGCGCATCTTTGGCCTCCAATGTTGCAATCTTCTTGCTACCATCAACTGGCACTAAAGAAAGAATCGATTGCAAACCGTAGAACACCCCAGCAGGGTCAAAACCTATGACTTGCGCCCCTTTTTCGCCGATTTTCAGCTCATAGGCACCAGAAACGGCTAAATCACCTTTAAAAGCAGATGGTTGAATCAGCGTTTTAATCGGGAAGCCAGCGGAATCCGACTTCAAACCCAGTAATTCAAAACGCTGTTGTGCAGCATCAGCGGCTGGTTTTGGTAAAGCGCTCAGGTCAAGAGCAACGCCTTGACTCAAATCAGCATCTTGTTGGTGAATCTTCACTTCCATCGGCGTCGGGATAATCTGCCCGCGCAGGTTAGCTGCTGCCAACCTTTTCACTGCTTCGTTTTTAACAAAACGGGATGCCGGCGTCATCAGCACGTTATTGTCGTCTTTAGTGCGCTTCCACTGATCGCCCGTAAACTGAGTCAGATATTCATTAATATCCTCAGTATCGGTGCTTTTCAGCACTTTTGGCTGCGCATCACCTGAAGTGGCATACCAACGCGGCATAAAGTCAGTGGCAAATAACTGCCAGTATTCGCCGGTGATCGGGATTTCAACCGCCTGATTGACGGGGAAGCCGGCGAATTTAGCGGTAGGTTCAATTTTATGCAGGTCGCCAGTCAGGTGAGTAATCTTGAATTGGTCGTCATCGGTAGTCAGAATCCGACGGATGCTGTGGAAGTAAATGGCCCAATCTTGGCCTTTGATCTCATCCCCGGTGTTGGTCAAAGTAATCAAGACCTTATTACATGATGCCCAGTCAGCCCCCAACCTGGCACAATCCACGCCATTTTCAGCAGCGCGGTTATCTAGTATTTTATAGTTAACTTTCAACGTGCTGAGTTGATCCACCAGCTGTTGGTTAGTGGTGTCCGCATGCGCGTACCCCATCAAGCCAAAGGTTGCGGTTATTGCCGCTAACGCGTTCAATCTGAATTTGTTCATCACTAACCTCATCCGTAATGAATAATCACTGCCAAAATCGCTACTGGCAGTCATTATTGTTAGTTAAATTTCTGTCGCGAACTTAATTACTTGTTTTTTATAATCTAATTAATTTTTTTTGCGAATTTCTTGCCACAACTTGCCACACTGCGCGTCATAGGCTTGACCATTGCCGGTATGGGCTGCATCAATACAACGCTGATAATCCAATACCCGGACAGTCTCTTTGTCCGTAAAAGCTTGATGTGCTTTTTCTTGTTTCAAGACGTTCAGCACCGCCTGACACGGGATCAATCTTTCTGGTTGACCTTCGCTGGCATTAATACAAGCACTGTAAGCTTGCTTAAGTTTGCTGTCTTCCGGCTGGACTGGGCCTTGTGTGGCGCAAGCACTTAATCCCATTACTGCGGCAATGATAAAAAGGACTTTTTTCATGGTGGCACTCCATTATGTCCCCGGCACGGTGGCCGGGGATGGCAATCAAACGGGGTAAAATCAGAAGATAGTAAATGGCGCGATCACGATGAATTTGACGTCTTTTTCATCCTGGAATACGTTGCCGAAACCGCCACCATAGCTTGGGATATTGGTGTGGTTGTCATACATGGTGTAATGCAGTTTGAATAATGTGCCTTTCGCCCGGCCTTCTTGCAGGGTATACAGCACGTCAAAGTTCCATGCAGATTCTTTCAAACGCACATTCTGGTCATAAATTGGATTGGTGCTTGGTTTGGCATCCCAACCATAAGCATAAGAAGTCCCGACTGACCAACCGGCCATATTCCAGTTTTTCAGGTCATACATCACGCCACCAAACAGCGCTTTTTCGCCGTTGGCGTTGAAGTCAGAGCGGGAATCCCACCACACGTCCAAGCGACCATTGGAGGTTGCGTAGCCTGGGGTCATACGTTGCAGGAAATAGCCTTGGTTACCGTCAGCTTTGGCCCAAGTCCCCTCCAGGCGTAAATCAAATGGCCCAGTGGTATAGCCGAGAGTCAATGCTTGCAGCCAGGCAAGGCCGTCATAGACGTCATTAACATCTTTGAAACCGCCATCGACTTTGTCTTTCGCACCGTAGAATTGATAAGAAGTCCGTAGATCATTACCCGCAACTGGGAAAGCATAAGAGGCTTTAGCAAAGTATTGGTCCATGTAATCTTTGGCTTGACCGAATGCGGTTTCCAGTACCAGCTTGTTTTTAAAGTCGTATTTGGCACCAATTGAGTGCAGGTAACTTATGCCGGTCTTACCATCAGCTTGACGGAAGTTGTACATATTCTGATACCAAGGCGCTTTATATTCATCAGTCCACATGTAAGACATGGACAGTGCGCCCGCTGTATCAAAATCAAATTTCGCGCCGCCTTCAGCACCACGATAGGTGCCTGGCATAAAGCTCCAGTGTGGAGCTAACAGTGTCTGGCCAGTCGGTTGGATATAACCACCACGCGCCCAGAAATCACCTAATTTAAATTTGGCTGCTGCTTTGTAAATACTGACGCCACTCTTATCGCCGGTCCATTTTTCATCCCAACGGGTTTTGGCATCACTGAAGCCAATTTCGTTTGGGGCCGCTGGGCCGCTGTTAGTCATTTCAACTGCGCCGAAAGCCGCTAAATCAATACCGAAGATATCTGCGGCATAGCCGGATGAGAAATCGAGATTGGCGTTAAAGGTGGAGTGATGCAGGTTAGCGACATACTTGCCATACTCTGCGCTACCCGGCGTTAAATCCTTACGGTCACGCTGACGCTGCCAATAGTAAATACCACCCGTCAGTGATGAATCATCAACAAAGCCTTCTGCCTTGGCTTCAGGGGCTGCCATAAACCCCGTTCCTAACAATGCACCCGCGACTGCGAGCGCTAATGTTTTACGTTTAGCACCGTGCGTAACCATATGAAAAAATTCCTCTTTGACATCACATTTAAAGTGCCGTCCCTGTGTCCACCACAGCTCACAGGTTTAGCCTCAAAAAACCCTAGTGGGTAAAGTTTTGCTGGGAAGAAACCTCCACCAGCAGTTGCTCATAAAAAACAAACTTCGCTGTCGAAATACACACTCACGAAGCTTGTTGCTGGAAGATAGACTATTTTTCGCGACGCGAATTATCAATCAAAAAAGGAGCTAATTATTCAAAGTATGACAATGAGCACATAACTGTGAAAAAATATTACATAGTTCACAAAAGCTTAAAAAACAATGAATAAGAGGATATTTATAAAGCAAAATCGTCTTATATTGACATCTTGAATGGTTTCAGCTTAACCAATAAAACATAAGATTTATCCGATTAAAATGGTGTTATTTACTTAGTTAATTCGTAAAGCGAATATTTAAGAAAGACTTACAGACAGCCACTCAAAGGAGAGAAAAGAATACAATCAGTCGAGATTGACCAAAGAATAGGATGGGGAAAAAGAAGAAATTGAAAGGAGAGCGTCGTGTTTAGTAAAACTAACAATAACCTTATGGTGGGCATAAAAAAGGCGTGGACTAAGCCACGCCAATTGAGGTGAATCTGGGGACTAGATTAGTTAGTCACCTTAGCAGCCCAAGTATCACGCAGACCTACAGTGCGGTTAAACACCAAGGCTTCTGGCCGTGAATAACGGCTATCCGCACAGAAATAGCCTTCTCTTTCAAACTGATAGGTTCTTTCTGGCGTCGCATCAGCCAAGCTTGGTTCAACAAAGCCCTGACGGATAATCAAAGACTCAGGGTTGATGGTGGACAAGAAATCTTCCGCCGCCGCTGGGTTTGGCACACTAAACAAACGGTCATATAAACGGATTTCCGCTGGCAATGCATGCTTGACTGAAACCCAATGAATAACACCTTTCACTTTACGACCATCAGCAGGGTCTTTGTTTAAAGTCTCTGCGTCATAGCTGCAATAAAGTGTCGTGACATTGCCTTCTGCGTCTTTTTCAACACGCTCAGCTTTGAGCACATAAGCATTACGCAGGCGCACTTCTTTACCCAGAACCAAGCGCTTGTATTGCTTATTAGCTTCTTCACGGAAATCAGCGCGATCAATATAAATCTCACTGTCGAAAGGTACCTGGCGGGTGCCCATATCCGGGTTATTCGGGTGATTTGGCATGGTCAGCCACTCTTCCCCTAGCGCACGGTTCTCGATAACCACCTTGATGGGGTCAAGAACGGCCATAGCCCGTGGCGCATTTTCGTTCAGATCATCACGGATACAGGATTCCAGCGCCATCATCTCAACGTTGTTATCCTGCTTGGTGACACCAATACGGCGGCAGAATTCACGGATTGATGCTGCGGTGTAGCCACGACGACGTAAGCCAGAGATGGTCGGCATACGGGGGTCATCCCAACCCTCTACCACTTTCTCGGTCACCAATTGGTTCAGCTTACGCTTCGACATAATGGAGTATTCGAGATTCAGGCGAGAAAACTCATACTGACGCGGATGACATTCAATGGAGATATTATCCAGCACCCAATCATACAAGCGACGGTTATCCTGGAACTCTAAAGTACAGAGTGAATGGGTAATTCCTTCGATCGCATCAGAAATACAATGGGTAAAGTCATACATCGGGTAGATGCACCACTTGTTACCTGACTGGTGATGCTCAGCAAACTTAATGCGATACAACACCGGATCACGCATGACCATAAAGGGTGAGGCCATGTCGATTTTAGCGCGCAAGCAAGCGGTGCCTTCAGCAAAACCACCGGCACGCATCTTCTCAAACAGTGCCAGGTTTTCTTCCACACTGCGATCGCGATAAGGGCTATTTTTACCCGGTGCGGTCAGCGTGCCGCGATATTCGCGCATCTGCTCGGCAGTCAGTTCATCCACATACGCCAAGCCCTTGTTAATCAGCTCTACAGCGTACTGGAACAATTGATCAAAATAGTCTGAGGAGTAACGGACATCACCGCTCCAGGTGAAGCCTAGCCACTCGACATCGCGTTTAATCGACTCGACGAACTCGACATCTTCTTTCACCGGGTTGGTGTCATCAAAACGCAGGTTGCATTGGCCCTGATAGTCTTGTGCAATACCAAAATTCAGGCAAATAGACTTCGCATGACCAATATGCAAGTAGCCGTTTGGCTCAGGCGGAAAGCGGGTATGAACCGACGTGTGTTTGCCGCTGGCTAAATCTTCGTCAATGATCTGACGGATAAAATTACTCGGGCGGGCTTCTGCCTCACTCATTGTTCTATTCCTCAATGCAAACGCAACAAATATAACCGCATATTTACCTAATAGATTTCAAGCATGCAGGAAGGCGGCAAACGAGAGAGTCCCGATGAGCTTACACAAGTAAGTGATTCGGGTGAATGAGAGCAGCCAACACACCTGCAACTTGAAAGATGACAGGTATAATCCAACAAGCCCGACTTGGAAACAACCGTTTGTTACAGGAAATAAAACAAAAAAACGGGAAGAGATCGCTCTCTTCCCGCTGCTTTGATTAAAACTCAGGCCAGTGACTCAGTACATCAGCACTTTTTCACTGCGAATCTTAAACTCATTATTTACCTTGGATCTCAAGTTATTTGCCTTGGATCTCAAACAACTGGCTTTGGCCGGCAACCACAGAACCCCCTGCCAATACCGAGATACCGGCATAATCATCAATATTACTGACGACAACTGGGCTAATCATTGAGCGCGCATTAGCATTCAGATAAGCCAAGTCCAGCTCCAATACCGGTTGCCCAGCAACCACAGTGGCACCTTCTTCAACCAGACGTGCAAAGCCCTGGCCGTTCAGTTTCACCGTATCAATCCCGATATGAACCACAATTTCAGCGCCGGTTTCAGTTTCCAGGCAGAAGGCATGGTTAGTATTGAAGATTTTTACGATGGTGCCGTTCGCCGGAGAAACCACTATTTTATCCGTCGGACGAATAGCAATACCCTCACCTACCGCTTTGCTGGCAAAGGCTTCGTCAGGAACTTCTTCCAAAGCAACAACATCACCAGTAATTGGAGAAACCAATATCAGGGAAGCTGTTTTCGTGGTGTTAATGACCGCCTGAGGCTTGGCCGCAGCAGGAGCAGCGGAGCTACTTGCCGCAGGAACCGGGCCACCAGCCAATACCGTACGCATTGCCGAAGCAATCAGTTCCGCACGGGTCCCCACAATCACTTGCACACTTTGTTTGTTCAGACGAATAACACCTGAAGCGCCTAAACGCTTGGCGACACTGTCATTGACCAATGCAGAATCTTTCACGTTCAAACGCAGACGGGTGATGCAAGCATCAATACCTGTCAGGTTATCTGAACCGCCAATGGCACTAATGTAACGACGCGCTAAGCCATTAATTTCGCTTTCGTTAACTTCAGGTGTCTTATCAACATTGACGTCATAACCATCTTCTTCACTGCCTTCAACAGCCAGTTCACGGCCTGGAGTCAGCAAGTTGAATTTCTTGATGGTGAAACGGAATACCACGTAGTAAATAGCGAAGAACACCAGACCTTGCGGGATCAACATGTACCAATGTGTCGCCAGCGGGTTACGCGAAGACAACACCATATCCACCAGACCGGCGCTGAAACCAAAACCTGCAATCCAGTGCATACTGGCTGCAATGAACACAGAAATACCGGTCAGCACGGCGTGGATGAAGTACAACACTGGAGCCACGAACATGAAGGAGAATTCAAGCGGCTCAGTGATACCGGTGAAGAAGGCAGCAAATGCCCCCGCCAACATGATACCCGCCACTTTCGCTCTGTTTTCCGGACGGGCACAGTGATAAATCGCCAGCGCAGCACCCGGTAAACCAAACATCATGATTGGGAAGAAACCAGCCTGATAACGACCAGTGATACCGACAACAGCTTTACCACTATCGATGGACTGTTGGCCACCCAGGAAGTTAGGAATATCGTTAATACCAGCAACGTCAAACCAGAACACAGAGTTCAGGGCATGATGCAGACCGACAGGGATAAGCAAGCGGTTGAAGAAAGCATAGATACCCGCGCCCACAGAACCCATATCTTTGATGTATTCGCCGAAAGTCACCAATGCGTTATAAATCAGTGGCCAAACGTACATCAGAATGAAGGCAACCACGATCATCAGGAAAGACGTCAGAATCGGAACCAGACGGCGACCGCTGAAGAAAGAGAGTGCTTTTGGCAATTCAACGCTGCTGAAGCGGTTGTACAACTCAGCTGAGATGATACCCACCAGGATACCCACGAACTGGTTGTTGATTTTGCCGAAAGCAGCAGGAACCTGATCAACCGGAATCTTTTGAATCATCGAAACCGCGGCTGGCGAACACAGAGTCGTCAATACCAGGAAGCCTACAAAGCCGGTCAGTGCAGCAGCACCGTCTTTATCTTTTGACATACCATAAGCCACACCAATGGCAAACAGCACGGACATATTATCGATGATGGCGGCACCGGACTTGATAAACAATGCCGCTAGCGCATTATCACCACCCCAGCTGACCGGGTCTATCCAGTAGCCCACACCCATCAGTATCGCGGCTGCAGGCAGTGTGGCCACTGGGACCATCAGAGCCCGACCCACTTTTTGCAAGTAACTAAGAATATTCACCTTTCCCCCTATTCGTCCGATATCGGACCCTTTAAGTAGTTTATTTATTTGACTCACTACCTTTTAGAAAAACGCATGGCACACTTTCTATTTATTCACGGCACGTATTACTCATTGCGGAGTGTAAAAAATTTATTTCGTAACGCAAATTAAAACCCCCTATTTTGTGATAAATGTCACCAAAAACCAGTCAAAAAGCACCAATGCACTAGCCATGACACAAAACTTATTTTATCATTCGAAAAATGAACGAAGCATTGTACCAGCGCATGAGTCAAAATCTGAGTTACGCTTATCTGAATGATTCAATCCGCGTAGAGTATAGCCACTATTAGTAATCAAAGAGGTGCAAGATGAGACTTATCCCACTGAAAAACACCACAGAAGTTGGTAAATGGGCCGCACGTTATATCGTTAACCGCATCAATGCATTTAAACCAACCGCCGAGCGTCCATTTGTACTGGGTCTGCCCACTGGCGGCACACCGATGGAAGCGTATAAGCACTTGGTTGCGCTGTATAAAGCAGGCGAAGTTAGCTTCAAGAATGTGGTCACTTTCAACATGGATGAATATGTTGGGTTGCCGCAAGCGCACCCAGAAAGCTACTACACCTTCATGCACACAAACTTCTTTGATCATGTCGATATCCCTGCTGAAAATATCAATCTGCTGAATGGTAACGCGCCTGATATCGATGAAGAATGTCGTCGTTACGAAGAAAAAATGAAGTCTTACGGCAAAATTAACCTGTTCATGGGTGGCGTGGGTGTTGATGGCCACATTGCCTTTAATGAACCGGCCTCTTCTTTAGCCTCTCGCACCCGCATCAAAACCCTGACCGAAGAAACTCGCATCGCGAACTCACGCTTCTTTGGTGGTGATGCAAACCTCGTGCCGAAATATGCACTTACCGTCGGTGTAGGCACATTGTTAGATGCTGAAGAAGTGATGATTCTGGTGACCGGTCGCGGTAAAGCGCAAGCCTTGCAAGCCGCAGTCGAAGGCAGCATCAACCACATGTGGACCATCAGTTGCCTGCAACTGCATGCTAAAGCCATCGTGGTGTGCGATGAACCATCGACGATGGAATTGAAGGTTAAAACTGTAAAATATTTCAGTGAGTTAGAAGCTGAAAACATCAAGAATCTGTAAAAATTATTAGGGGGCTAAGATGTACGCTTTAACTCACGGCCGTATTTATACCAGCCATGAAGTACTGGATAATCACGCTGTTGTCGTGGCTAACGGATTGATCGAACGTATCTGTCCTGCCGGTGAACTTCCGGCTGGCATTGAGGTACGCGACTTAGGTGGTGCCATTCTGGCCCCCGGTTTTATTGATGTTCAGCTTAATGGCTGTGGTGGTGTGCAATTCAATGATTCGCTTGAGGCCATCTCCGAAAAGACGCTGGAAATCATGCAGCGCGCGAATGAAAAGTCAGGATGCACCAGCTTCCTGCCAACACTGATTACTTGCAGTGATGAATATATGAAGCACGGCATTGATGTCATGCGTGCATATCTGCAAAAAAACCAGCATCAGGCTTTAGGCCTGCATCTGGAGGGGCCTTATATTAGCCCACAGAAAAAAGGCACTCATAACCCGGCGTTTATCCGTAAACCTAGCGCTGAAATGATTGATTATCTGTGTGCCAATGCTGATGTCATTACCAAAGTGACTTTGGCTCCAGAAATGGTTGACACCAAATATATTCGTCAGCTGACAGAAGCCGGTATTTTGGTTTCTGCCGGTCATTCAAATGCGACATATCCGCAAGCTCGTCAAGGTTTTGCCGCCGGTATCCGCTTTGCCACGCATCTTTATAATGCAATGCCTTACATCTCTGGGCGCGAACCGGGCCTTATTGGGGCAATTTTCGACACGCCAGAAGTGTACACTGGCGTCATTGCTGATGGGTTACATGTAGATTGGGCCAACATTCGTAATGCGAAGAAGCTGAAAGGCGAAAAGTTGGTGCTGGTCACTGATGCAACTGCTCCGGCTGGCGCGGGTGCTGAAATTGATCAATTTATTTTTGCTGGTAAAACAATATACTATCGCAATGGTTTATGTGTGGATGAGAATGGCACACTAAGCGGTTCAGCACTGACCATGATAGAAGCGGTACAAAATAGTGTTGAGCATGTTGGCATTGCACTGGACGAAGCATTGCGCATGGCGACACTTTATGCGGCCCGCGCGATTGGCGTGGATAAGCAGTTAGGGAGTATTGAAGCTGGCAAAGTGGCCAACCTGACTGCCTTTACCCGCGATTATAAAATCACTAAAACCATCGTTAACGGCAACGAGGTTTTAAAATAAGCGAGTAATTTTATTGATGAGCACCGGCGTACAGTCACAAATTGGTAATGTGGATCTTGTGAAACAACTCAATGGCGCCGTTGTTTATCGGCTTATTGATCAGCAAGGCCCGATTTCGCGCATTCAAATTGCCGATCTCAGCCAGCTAGCTCCCGCCAGTGTCACCAAAATTACTCGTCAACTGTTGGAGCGCGGGCTGATCAAAGAAGTCGATCAGCAAGCCTCCACCGGTGGTCGCCGGGCGATTTCTATCGTGACCGAAAATCGCCAATTCCATACCATCGCTGTCCGTTTGGGCCGCCATGATGCCACTATCACACTGTTTGATATGAGCGGTAAGTCGCTGGGTGAAGAGCACTATCCCCTACCTGAGCGCACACAAGAAACTCTCGAACACGCATTATTTAATATAATCAGTCAGTTTATTGAAGCTTATCAGCGCAAATTACGTGAACTGATCGCCATCGCCGTCATTCTCCCCGGATTAGTTGAGCCGAGCAAAGGTATCGTGCGCTATATGCCACATATCAATATTAGCAACTGGCCGTTAGTCGAAAATCTGCAAAATCGGTTTAATGTCGCCAGCTTCGTCGGCCACGATATTCGTAGTTTGGCACTGGCTGAGCACTATTTTGGTGCAACCCGTGACTGCGAAGACTCCATTTTGGTTCGTCTGCACCGCGGTACTGGCGCCGGTATCATTGTTAACAGCCAAATATTTTTAGGCAGCAATGGCAACGTAGGTGAGATAGGCCATATTCAAATTGATCCCCTTGGCGAGCGCTGCTATTGCGGTAATTTTGGTTGCCTGGAAACCGTGGCATCTAATGCGGCTATTGAAAACCGCGTACGCCACTTGCTCACGCAGGGCTATCCGAGCAAGTTAACCTTGGATGATTGCCATATTAGTGCCATCTGCAAGGCCGCGAACAAAGGCGATTTGCTGGCAAGTGAGGTGATTGAACACGTCGGCCGCTACTTGGGGAAAGCCATCTCCATTGCGATCAACTTGTTTAACCCGCAAAAAGTCGTGATTGCCGGGGAAATTATTGAAGCCCATAAAATCCTGCTCCCCGCCATTCAAGGTTGCATAAATACACAAGTGCTGAAAAACTTCCGCCAAAATCTCCCCGTGGTCACTTCTCAGCTTGACCATCAATCAGCCATTGGGGCTTTTGCCTTGGCCAAGCGCGCCATGTTGAACGGCGTATTACTGCAACGCTTGTTAGAAAATTAATCCCTTATAGATAAGACTTTGGCAGGGTCAACTTCACCATCGGCCATGTTATAGTGGCTCATTGCTGCGGCTAAAAGAGTAATTTAAACAATGACAATTAAAAGCGTTATTTGCGATATCGATGGTGTGTTGTTGCATGATAATCACCCAGTACCCGGTGCTGATGTATTTCTGGCCCGAATTCAAGAAGCCGGAATGCCGCTGGTTATTTTGACCAACTATCCCTCACAAACGGCTCAGGATCTGGCTAACCGTTTTCATTCTGCGGGGCTGGAAGTGCCGGAAAGTGCTTTTTATACCTCAGCAATGGCAACGGCCGATTTTCTGCGCCGTCAAGATGGTAAAAAAGCCTATGTGGTGGGTGAAGGCGCATTAGTTCACGAATTGTATAAAGCAGGTTTTACCATTACTGATATCAATCCTGATTTTGTGATTGTGGGTGAAACCCGCTCATACAACTGGGATATGATGCATAAAGCGGCCTATTTCGTCGCCAATGGGGCGCGTTTTATTGCCACCAACCCCGATAGCCATGGTCACGGTTTTTCACCGGCCTGTGGCGCATTGTGTGCACCTATCGAGAAAATTTCTGGCCGTAAGCCATTTTATGTCGGCAAACCTAGCCCATGGATTATCCGTGCTGCACTGAATAAAATGCAGGCGCATTCAGAAAGCACCGTCATTGTGGGGGATAACCTGCGTACTGATATTTTGGCGGGCTTCCAGGCGGGTCTTGAGACTATTTTGGTGCTATCCGGTGTCTCGACATTAACGGATATTGAAGCGATGCCATTCCGCCCAAGCTATGTTTACCCCTCCGTTGCAGAAATTGACATCATCTAATTTCAGTTGGCGGTCATGGCCGCCATACTCCCCTTTTCGCCGCTATCCTTTTCCAAGTTGCGCCCTTTTTTAGTGCAACGCACCAAAGTTTCTTGCCATTACGCCCTCTTTTGGCGCATTTTCTTTTTATACCCTTAGTCCTTAAAGCTGCAGGGTTGTTAGCTGCGCGCACTTCCCCGCAGCATCATAAATTGGCGTATTTTTTGCATGTTTTCTACAAACTAATCGGATGAATGCATCGTCATTGGGCATAGCTTGCATCAATCACAGGCAAGTATGAGAAAACAGTTCCAGCGATGACTGACTAAAATTCAACATCCTCACCGCCAAAGCAGAAAAGTTAGGGAGATTATTATGTGTTCTATTTTCGGGGTCCTCGACCTTAAAACCGACCCCATTGAATTACGCAAAAAAGCGCTGGAAATGTCACGTTTAATGCGCCACCGCGGCCCAGACTGGTCTGGTGTGTGGGCAAATGATAAAGCCATACTCGCCCATGAACGCTTATCTATTGTTGACGTCAATACAGGTGCTCAGCCGCTGTATAATGCTGCTCACACGCACATTCTGGCAGTCAATGGTGAAATCTATAATCATCAAGCATTGCGCCAGCAATACGCTGACTGCTATGAATTCCAAACCGGGTCTGACTGCGAAGTTATTCTGGCACTGTACCAGGAGAAAGGGCCTGAATTCCTTGATGATTTGCAAGGCATGTTCGCTTTCGTTTTATACGATACAGAAAAAGATGCCTATCTGATTGGCCGTGATCATTTGGGTATTATCCCGCTGTATATGGGCCATGATGAACACGGTAATATGTTCGTTGCTTCCGAAATGAAAGCCTTGGTGCCGATTTGCCGCACCATCAAAGAATTCCCTGCTGGGAGCTATCTGTGGAGCCAGGATGGCGAAATTCGCGAATATTATCATCGTGACTGGTTTGATTTCGATAATGTCAAAAACAACGTAACTGACAAAGTTGAACTGGCGAACGCATTAGAAGACGCGGTAAAAAGTCATTTGATGTCTGACGTACCTTACGGCGTGCTGCTGTCCGGTGGGCTGGATTCCTCTGTGATTTCTGCCATCACCAAAAAGTTTGCCGCTCGCCGTGTCGAAGACGATGAGCGCAGTGAAGCTTGGTGGCCACAACTGCACTCCTTTGCTGTTGGCCTGATTGGCTCGCCCGATTTGCGTGCGGCAAAAGAAGTTGCCAACCATTTAGGGACTGTGCACCATGAAATTCATTTCACCGTGCAGGAAGGTCTGGATGCCATCCGTGATGTGATTTATCACATTGAAACCTATGATGTCACCACCATCCGCGCCTCAACACCAATGTACTTGATGTCACGTAAAATCAAGGCGATGGGTATCAAAATGGTGCTGTCGGGTGAAGGCTCTGATGAAGTCTTTGGCGGTTATCTCTATTTCCACAAAGCACCTAACGCCAAAGAATTGCATGAAGAAACTGTGCGCAAACTATTAGCCTTGCATATGTATGACTGTGCCCGTGCCAACAAAGCCATGTCTGCCTGGGGTGTTGAAGCCCGAGTACCTTTCCTGGATAAAAACTTCCTTGATGTCGCAATGCGGATTAACCCGCAGGATAAAATGTGCGGCAATGGGAAAATGGAAAAACATGTCCTGCGTGAATGTTTTGAATCCTATCTGCCACATAGCGTCGCCTGGCGTCAGAAAGAACAATTCTCCGATGGTGTGGGTTACAGTTGGATTGACACATTAAAAGAGAAAGCAGCCGAGCAAGTCACTGATCAACAGATGGAAACTGCTCATTTCCGTTTCCCATACAATACGCCGTCTTCAAAAGAGGGTTATTTGTATCGCGAAATTTTTGAAGAGTTATTCCCACTACCAAGCGCCGCTGAGTGCGTACCTGGCGGCCCGTCAGTCGCATGTTCATCAGCTAAAGCTATTGAGTGGGATGAATCATTCAAAAGCATGGATGACCCATCAGGGCGCGCTGTAGGTGTGCATCAGGATGCCTATAAATAATTGAACCCAATGGCGGGGTGTGACTCTGCTTGTTCGACTATGTTGCTTTCAAGGCCGCCCACGGGTGGCCTTGTCTTTTGTTGGCAAATTCAACAATTAATCACTATAAGTGCTGCTTTAATCACCAGACTGTTCACAAGCCAAACAAACAAACCCCTTCAGCGCTTTTTTGGGAAAAAATTAGTTGACGCAATTCGGCCATATACGCATAATGCGCCCCGCAACGCCGATGAAGGTTGTGCAGAAAAAAGATGGCTACGTAGCTCAGCTGGTTAGAGCACAGCACTCATAATGCTGGGGTCACAGGTTCGATTCCCGTCGTAGCCACCATCTTTTTTTATGTATGCGGGAGTGGCGAAATTGGTAGACGCACTAGATTTAGGTTCTAGCGCCGCAAGGTGTGCGAGTTCAAGTCTCGCCTCCCGCACCATTTTCATCGGTTGTCACAGTAGATGGGATATCGCCAAGCGGTAAGGCACCAGGTTTTGATCCTGGCATTCCCAGGTTCGAATCCTGGTATCCCAGCCATTTCTCTGAAATGGTTTGTCGTTAAACACAAACACTGTTAGACGCGAGTTGTACTAAGTCAGTAAAAGAATTGTATTTCAGTTGGGATATCGCCAAGCGGTAAGGCACCAGGTTTTGATCCTGGCATTCCCAGGTTCGAATCCTGGTATCCCAGCCATACAATTTCTCAAGGTTAAAGATTTTAAGATGGCTACGTAGCTCAGCTGGTTAGAGCACAGCACTCATAATGCTGGGGTCACAGGTTCGATTCCCGTCGTAGCCACCATCTTTTGGGGTATCGCCAAGCGGTAAGGCACTGGATTCTGATTCCAGCATTCCGAGGTTCGAATCCTCGTACCCCAGCCAAATTTAGAAAAGCTCGCTTCGGCGCTGAGGGATCCCCACTAATTCAGCGCTAATAAACCAACACCATACTTCGGTAGGTTTTGGCGAGGTGATTAAGAACTGCATCCAGTGCTGTTCGCGTTAAAATTAGCGGAGAGTGTCGCAAGATATTCTCCGCTAATGTCAGATAAGATATAACCCGTCGTGACTTAAGGCTGTTAGCCTGATACCTCAGATGTAACCCTTTATTTTCAGCATGATAGCCAAGTAACCATAATACTGCCGTGCTTAACGTTGCCAGAAGACTTAACACCAGTATACGCCCCGCTGTGCGGCTGTGACTGGCGCGAAGCCCAAAGCCAAAACGTTCACTTTTCTCATCGCGAAAATTCTGCTCTATCTGCATCCTGCGACTGTATAACTTCATGACTTCACGTGGTTTAAACTCCTCTGTACTGCTAAAAATAAGCCACGGTTCTTTTGCTGCGGCGCGTCCGTCCCGCTCCTGCGAATAGCGAGATATCCGGCAACGGGCACGTTTATTCTGCCGCCCTTTGGGTTCCTTTTTATGCAGGTAAAAGTGACCATCACAGCGGGCATATTCTGCACGTGCGAGTGTCCCCGGCCCCAGATATTCAGGTTGGCCACTGGCCGATAATTCCTGCCGCCTGAACCAGTGCTCACCTTTTTTATCCAGCCGGAGCTGGATATTGCCTCTGACTCGCCCGATAAAATCCCAACCCAATGATTTAATATGGTGAAACCAGGCATTTTGAAAACCGGCGTCAGTGACGATGAGTACCTTTTTATCAGGCGCAATAGCGGTGGCGATAGAATTCAGGAACTCTTTTTGTATCAATGCATTCTGTTGGTTATGCGAGGGAACAATTTGGCTCATTAACGGGATGGAACGACCATCACAAATCAGGCTGGCGCGTAAGACGTGGAATGCCTGTGAGGGATAACCACTCCAGTCAACAGCAATAACACACCAGGGAAGTCGGCGCGTAAGTAACGAAGTAATATTACGAAATATCAGAGGGATGTCATGGTGAAGAGCCGTATTACCTAACAGCCGGTCAACCCGTTTTATCTTGTGTTTTACCTGAGCGGTTCCCGGCAGATGGCGTCCGATACTGGTCAGGGTCAGAGAAGCGCCACGCGTCAATGCAACGGTTGCATCAATCAGGGCATTTTGACGATATTGATGAAACGGGGCTAAAGCGCCCCGGAAAAAGTTCTGGCATACTTTACGGGCAGGCATAGAGTTGATCTCGCTGAATTGGTTGCACAATCAGTAGATCATATTTTCTCTATGCCTGTCCTTTTTTCTGGGGATTCACCAGCGCTTCGGCGGGCTTTTTGCTTTTCTGCATTTTGTTTTTTCACTGCGATAAAATTTGAGTTTTGCTTTTCAGCATTTGAGTTTTGTTTTTCAACAAAATGTTGAAAACTGCGCCCACAATCGCCAGGAAACAATTTTTCTGGCGACAATTCATTAAAATATCTACAACCCTAATGCATACTTCAACGCGTGCTCTTTAAGTTTGCCGGCGCGTTGAGCTGCCATCAGTGCCAAATTCCGCGCAAATTTCACGGCGGGTAAATCATTACTAAATGCAGTGTAAAACACATCCATCCCACTTTGCATAATCAGATTATCGGTACGGCGACGGCGCTGATAACGTAATAACACCGGCTCACTGTGCCAAGATTCAGCCTGTTCGCGGGCCTGATTCAATACCTCCAGCAAAGCATCCACATCCCGATATCCCAAATTAACCCCCTGCCCGGCCAACGGATTAATGGTATGAGCTGCATCGCCCAATAATACTAACCCCGGCTGCACATATTGCTGCGCATGGCGGCGAACCAAGGGGAAAGAACCTGCAGCAATGGCCTTAACGGCCCCCAGACGGGACGGAAAAGCTGCGGTAATTTCTTGATTCAATTGTGCCATCGGCATCATTTGAAGCTGCCGAATGCGCTGCGGGCTGTCGTACCAAACCAATGATGCCCAGTTATCAAACAAAGGTAGGAATGCTCTTGGGCCAGAAGGGAAAAACTGCTGCCAGGTAGTGTCTTGCTGGGCAGTATCGGTCTCGACGGTAATTAACATACAAGACTGCCGATATTGCCAACCACTGGTGCCAATTCCAGCTAAACGGCGTACCAAAGAATTGGCTCCATCCGCGCCTATCACTAAATGGCTCTGTATCTCTTGCTGCGCATCTAAGGTGATTTTCCAGTAGTCTTCTACTCTGACCATCGTTTGCAGCCGTGATGGGCACAGTAACGTCAAATTGGGGCATTCTGTCATCTGTTGCCACAGCGCTAACTGTAAAACCCGGTTCTCGACCATAAAACCTAATTCAGGTAAAGACAGCGAGGCCGCATCAAAGACGACTTGAGAACCCGGCTGTTCCCATGTCTCCAGCCGGCGATAAGGCGCATAGCGCATCTGCTGCACCGGTGACCAGGCCCCAAGCTGTTTAAGCAAAGACACCGACGTGCATCCAATCGCAGAAACTCGCAAATCCGGAGCACTTTCAGCTTCAAATGGCAGCGGAGCCTCATGCTCCAGTAACGCCACTGACCAGCCAGTTTGTGCTAACCCAAGTGCGGCGGCAGCCCCAACCATACCGCCACCCACGACCACAACATCATAATTTGGTTGCGATTTATCCATTTTGGCTATTCTTCAAAGTTAAAATAATACCTGCATTTTGTCTGCATGCAGTGTACCGGATTTTTCATCACTCCACAGAATAAGTAAGCCGTTATGCGGTGGTCATCGCAACTGCAAATGACTACAATAGCCCCATAATCATGGAGCCTTTGTGCTACCCACTATTCTATGACGGCACACAACCCAGAGCACTGCGCCGAACGCGATGTGACTTTTAAGATGAATTCTTGGCGGTAGATAGACAATGACAAAAAAACTACACATCAAAACTTGGGGCTGCCAGATGAACGAATATGATTCATCTAAAATGGCTGATTTACTGGCCAGTACCCATGGTTACCAGTTGACAGATATCCCGGAAGAAGCGGATTTATTGCTGCTCAACACTTGCTCCATTCGCGAAAAAGCCCAAGAAAAAGTGTTTAGCTTGCTAGGCCACTGGAAACTGCTAAAAGAAAAAAATCCGGAACTCATTATCGGTGTGGGCGGTTGTGTCGCATCACAAGAAGGTGAGCATCTGCGCCAGCGCGCCCCTTGTGTTGATGTGATTTTTGGGCCACAAACTCTGCACCGCTTGCCGGAAATGATTAACCACGTAAAAGGTACTCATAGCCCAGTGGTGGATATCAGTTTTCCAGAAATTGAAAAATTTGACCGTTTGCCGGAGCCGCGCGCTGATGGCCCTACGGCCTTTGTCTCCATCATGGAAGGTTGCAATAAATACTGCACATTCTGTGTTGTACCATACACCCGAGGTGAAGAAGTCAGCCGACCAAGTGACGATATCTTGTTTGAAATCGCACAGTTAGCAGCTCAAGGCGTGCGGGAAGTGAATTTACTCGGGCAGAATGTAAATGCTTATCGTGGTGCCACTTATGACGGCGATATCTGTAGTTTTGCCGAGCTATTGCGGCTAGTTGCCGCTATTGATGGTATTGATAGAGTGCGTTTCACCACCAGCCATCCGATTGAATTTACTGATGATATCATTGATGTTTATCGAGATACGCCCGAGCTGGTGAGTTTCCTACATCTGCCAGTACAAAGTGGCTCTGACCGCATTTTGACCATGATGAAACGGGCGCATACCGCGCTGGAATACAAAGCGATTATCCGCAAATTGCGTCAGGCGCGTCCTGATATCCAGATTAGCTCTGATTTTATCATTGGTTTCCCCGGTGAAACTCAGCAAGATTTTGAGCAAACCATGAAGCTGGTCGCGGATATTCGTTTTGACACCAGTTACAGCTTTATTTACTCCTCACGCCCCGGCACACCTGCGGCAGAACTCCCGGATGATGTTTCTGACGAGGAGAAAAAACAGCGATTACACATCCTACAAGAGCGCATTATTCAGCAAGCAATGGAAATTAGCCGCGAGATGGTGGGCACTGTGCAGCGCATTTTGGTGGAAGGCACATCCCGTAAAAACCTCATGGAATTGGCAGGCCGCACCGAAAATAACCGGGTGGTCAACTTTGAAGGCACTCCTGAGATGATCGGCAAATTCGTTGATGTTGAAATTGTTGATGTTTATGCCAGTTCACTCCGCGGCATGTTGGTGCGTACTGAGGACCAAATGGATCTGCGGACTCATGAGTCACCGCAATCAGTCATTGCCCGAACCCGCAAAGAAAATGAGATAGGTGTCGGCCTTTATCAGCCCTGATTTCGATTTTTCGAGCCAGCACGCACCAGCAGGCACTGCATTGTCAGTGCCTATTTTATTTTAGCGGCGCGCTGCGCAGATTCGGATTTTTTAAGTTGCGCCATTCATGAGCCGCTATTTCAATAGGGGTCGAAGGCACGGATTCATAAGTAAACTTGCGTCAGTACCGTGCACCATGAATAATTCACAAATGACATGTATGATTGACGTATAGCCGTGATATCACACAACCAATTTTTGTGAATGATATCCCCCAGCAATGGGAGTTACAGCCAAGTTTCAAATAAACCGGCCCTAAGTGACCCAGAGGAACGCAGTGACTCAGAGAAACAGTTTGCACGTAGTGACACAAGAAATCTTGCTGGAACCCGCCGATAATCAGCGCCTGCTGAGTTTGTGCGGCCCTTTTGATGACAATATCAAGCAGTTGGAACGCCGGTTAGGTATTGAAATTAATCGTCGTGATAACCGTTTCAAATTAGTCGGTAAGAATATCTGCGTTGTTGCAGCGGCAGATATCCTGCGCCATCTGTATGTCGATACCGCTCCGATTCGTGGTGTTATCCCAGATATCACACCAGAAGATATTCACCTCGCGGTGAAGGAAAGCCGGGTATTAGAGCAAACCGCTGAGAGTGTGCCGGATTACGGGAAAGCCGTGACCATCCGCACCAAACGCGGGATGGTTAAGCCTCGCACACCAAATCAGGCACAATACATCGCCAATATTCTCGACCATGATATTACTTTCGGGATTGGCCCTGCCGGTACCGGTAAAACCTACCTGGCTGTTGCTGCAGCTGTCGATGCTTTGGAGCGCCAAAATGTACGGCGTATTTTGCTGACCCGCCCAGCGGTTGAAGCCGGTGAAAAGCTGGGTTTTTTACCCGGTGATCTCAGCCAAAAAGTCGACCCTTATCTACGCCCGCTCTATGATGCTCTGTTTGAAATGCTGGGCTTTGAGCGCGTTGAAAAACTGATTGAGCGCAATGTAATTGAAGTGGCTCCGCTGGCGTATATGCGCGGCCGCACACTGAATGACGCGTTTATCATTCTGGATGAAAGCCAAAACACGACAGTTGAACAGATGAAAATGTTCCTGACCCGCATGGGCTTCAACTCCAAAGCGGTGATTACCGGTGATGTTACGCAAACTGATTTGCCACGCCACCAGAAATCCGGCTTAAGCCATGCCATTGAAGTGTTATCAGAGGTAGAGGAGTTGAGCTTTAATTTCTTCCATAGCGAAGATGTGGTGCGCCACCCAGTTGTCGCTCGCGTCGTCATTGCCTATGAAGCTTGGGAAGCCGCAGAACAAAAACGTAAAGATGCGATTGCCGAACAACGTAAGCGGGAAACCCATACCCCGTCTGAGCAGGAGGCTCCGTGAGCCAAGTTATTCTCGATTTACAAATTGCCAGTGCCGATAGCCAGGGTTTACCGACCGAAGCCGATTTTCAACATTGGTTGGAAGCTGTATTGCCGCAATTTCAGGAAGTCTCCGAAGTCACTATCCGTGTGGTTGATGAAGCAGAAAGCCATGAGCTGAATCTGACCTATCGCGGTAAAGATAAATCGACCAATGTCTTGTCTTTTCCCTTTGAGGCCCCACCTGAGATTGAACTGCCATTACTCGGTGATTTAATCATTTGCCGTCAGGTAGTTGAACAAGAAGCAGTTGAGCAAGAGAAAGCACTACTGGCTCATTGGGCGCATATGGTTGTTCACGGCAGTCTCCATCTGCTAGGGTATGACCACATCGTTGACGATGAAGCAGAAGAAATGGAGTCGATTGAGACTGAAATAATGCAAAGTTTGGGCTACCCAGACCCGTATATTTCAGAGAAAGACCCCGAGTAAATTCACCCTATCAGGTGTAAATTATCTGATAAGTATGAATTATCTGGTAAGTATGAACAAAAGCTGTCGGCGGTGTGAATTTACCGCTGCCGATAATATAATTTTTACCCAAAGAAATTGACGTTGCAGGTAGGCCGCAAGCGAACGAATCCCAATGAGCTTACACAAGTAAGTGATTTGGGTGAAAGAGCGCAGCGAACACCCCTGCGGCTTCAAATGCGAAGGGTATAACATAGGTAAACTTAACTAAAACGCCATGAGCGACGACCACTCACAAAACA
Organism: Yersinia rochesterensis; assembly: GCF_003600645.1. Taxonomy (NCBI): domain Bacteria; kingdom Pseudomonadati; phylum Pseudomonadota; class Gammaproteobacteria; order Enterobacterales; family Yersiniaceae; genus Yersinia; species Yersinia rochesterensis. Next base: position 1,383,030 of record NZ_CP032482.1, on the reverse strand, counting down.
ATGATAGCCCCAGTCCCAAGAAAGGGTTCTTTACTCTCATTCTTAACCAGTTATTCCACGGCGAACCTAAGAACCGTGGTGATCTGGTAGAGCTTATCCGTGATTCTGAGCAAAACGATTTGATCGATCCCGATACCCGCGACATGCTGGAAGGCGTGATGGATATCGCCGAACAGCGCGTACGGGACATCATGATCCCCCGCTCTCAGATGGTCACACTAAAGCGTAATCAAACGCTGGATGAGTGTCTGGATGTGATTATTGAATCTGCTCACTCCCGCTTTCCGGTGATCAGTGAAGATAAAGATCACATCGAAGGTATCCTAATGGCCAAGGATTTGCTGCCGTTTATGCGTACAGATTCCGAGCCATTCAGTATTGATAAAGTCTTACGGACGGCGGTTGTAGTGCCGGAAAGTAAGCGTGTCGATCGGATGCTGAAAGAGTTCCGCTCCCAACGCTATCATATGGCTATTGTCATTGATGAGTTTGGTGGCGTTTCAGGCCTGGTGACCATTGAAGATATTCTTGAGCTGATCGTTGGCGAAATAGAAGATGAGTATGACGATGAAGAAGATAGAGACGTTCGTCAACTCAGTCGGCACACATACACGATTCGTGCGCTGACACCCATTGAAGATTTCAATGAAGTCTTCAACACCCATTTCAGCGACGATGAAGTGGACACTATTGGTGGTTTGGTGATGCAGGCGTTTGGTCATTTACCTGCCCGCGGTGAAACCATTGAAATTGAAGGTTACTTATTTAAAGTTGCCATGGCAGATAGCCGACGTATTATTCAGGTTCATGTGAAAATCCCGGATGATGCTCCGCAACCAAAACTGGAAGAATAAATCCTCGATGCCTATCGCTTCACTCCGTCAACGCCAGTGGGTTCGCGCCCTACTGGCGCTATTTTTTGGCGCCTGCGGTACGCTGGCCTATTCACCATTTGATAGTTGGCCCGCAGCCATTGTTTCACTGTTTGGTTTACTCAGCCTGACATTGAATCGCAGCACCAAACAAGCCGCTTTTATCGGCTTTTGTTGGGGTATGGGGCTGTTTGGCACTGGCGTTAACTGGGTTTATGTCAGTATCTCTGAATTTGGCGGCATGCCGACGGCCATCAATATCTTCCTGGTGGTATTGCTGGCGGCGTATCTTTCGCTCTATACCATGCTGTTTGCCGGTGTATTAGCCCGCATATGCCCGAAGGCGACTTGGTGGAGACTGGCGATTGCGGCCCCCGTGGTGTGGCAGTTGACTGAATTCTTGCGCGGTTGGGTATTAACTGGCTTCCCATGGCTACAATTTGGTTATAGCCAAATCAATGGCCCACTACGCGGTATTGCCCCCATTCTTGGCGTCGATGGCATCACTTTCATGCTGATGTCCATCAGCGGATTACTGGTTTACGCCTGTTATCAACGCCGGATAACTGCGGCAATTATTGCAGTAGCCATGTTATTACTGCCGTGGCCGCTGCGCCAATTACATTGGTTCACACCGGAACCTGAACGCGCGGTTAATGTGGCGATGGTGCAAGGTAATATTGCTCAGTCAATGAAGTGGGACCCTAAAGTCCTGCTATCGACTCTGCAAGTCTATCTGGATGAGACCCGCCCATTTATGGGTAAAGCTCCCATTATCATCTGGCCAGAATCTGCCATTCCTGATATTGAAACTGATCAAACCGGCTTCCTGACGATGGTTGATGACCTAATGCGGGCCAATCACAGCAGCTTGATCACCGGGATTGTAGATGCACAGCGCCGGCCGGAGGGTAATGGTTACCACTTCTTCAACAGTATCATTGTGTTAGGCGATAAAGAACCCTACCAATATCCGACCCGTAATCGCTATAGCAAACACCACTTGGTACCCTTTGGTGAGTTTGTGCCGCTTGAGTCCCTGCTGCGCCCACTGGCGCCGCTGTTTGATTTACCTATGTCGACATTCAGCCGCGGCGATTATGTGCAGCCACAGTTAAATGTGGCCGGGTTTAACCTGACTGCCGCTATTTGTTATGAAATCGTCTTGGGCCAACAGGTTCGAGATAACTTCAGGCCGGATACCAACTTCTTGCTAACGGTCTCTAATGATGCATGGTTTGGTCACTCTATCGGGCCATGGCAGCATTTCCAAATGGCACGCATGCGCGCCCTCGAATTAGGTCGCCCTCTGTTGCGCAGTACCAATAATGGTATTACGGCGGCAGTTGGCCCAAGCGGTGAAGTCTTGGCACAAATTCCACAGTTCACCCAGCAAGTCCTGGAAGTTAAAGTCACGCCAACGATCGGCATGACCCCTTATGCCCGCTTTGGCTCGTGGCCAATGTGGATTATCACCTTGGTACTGGCGGCATTGACGTTATATCGTGCTGTCCGCTGTCGCCCTGACAAAAATAAACCAAAGTAACCTGAGCGCCTTATGTCATTGAAACCTGAATATATCCTCACGACTGAAGCACAATTAAGTGAGCATTACGCCTCGCCCAATCAGAACGTGTTGAAAAAACAAATAGATCACATTGATGATTATGCCAAAAAGCTGATTGCCGCCGCACCTTTCGCGGTGTTGGGGACTCTGGGCGCTAATGGAATAGACTGTTCGCCCAAAGGCGGGGATGCGGGTTTTATTCATGTGCAGGATAGCAAAACACTGATGTTGCCAGACAGGGCGGGCAATAACCGCCTGGATGGTATTCGTAATTTGCTGCATAACCCATTTATCGGCATCTTGTTCTTGATCCCCGGTTGGACTGAAGGTTTCAGGGTGAATGGCCGGGCAAAAATATCCATCGACCCACAACTGTGTGAGCGTTTTAGCCAAAACGGCCACCCCGCTCGCAGCGTGTTAGTGATTGAAGTCGATGAAGTATTTATCCACTGTGGCCGCGCAATCACCTTTGCTGACTTGTGGAACCCAGAGAAACATGTAGAGAAAGAAAACGTTCCAACCGCGCTGGAAGTTTTTAAAGCTCATTTGGCTATCAATAATCATCAATTAAGTTAGTCATCAATTAAGCTAACCTGCTGTTAAAATGAGGCAATACTTAAGCTAATTGATAGTATTCCATGATTGGCTACAGGTTAATTAACTCATCTCCCCCAGATAATATTTCTTAGCCCTGATAAACAGGGCTATTTATCCGCACAACTTTCCCTCGACTGGCACAGACCTTGCATTGTTTCTAATCAAATAGTGTTAGTTATTTCCTCATATCTAGCTTGTATTCAGCCATCAAAGGGGATTCCCTCAGTGAATCGGCGAAGGTCAGTTTCGAATGAAGAAATAGCGGTTATTCGCCCGCACATTTATGGGGCGCATCACGCACCCTAATAGTGCGGTACTGTTTTACTGCCTCTATTTGGTGCGATTTGCGTCCCAAAAAACAAACATTTATTCATCATTTGCATAACAATTTGCTATTTTTTAAAGATAATCTGATACAAGTAACAATGAAAATAGCGGGTTGACCAACAAATATCTTTGGTTATGCAAGCACCAAAAAATAAGACGATTTTTGGGTATTTCTTGTTTTTAACATGACTACATTTTAAGTATCACAACATCGAGTTAGAAAATATTAAGTAAAAAACAACATTAAAGGAGTTGGACCATGCATATGCGTAAATTGGCGTTAGCGCTACTGTTAGCTGGGATGGCAAGTGGTGTAGCCCAAGCAGAAGAAGCAGTAAAGGCAGATGCTTCTGCTGACACACTGAAGAAGATCAAAGATAACGGCGTTATCGTGGTCGGCCACCGTGAGTCTTCCGTTCCATTCTCTTATTATGATAATCAACAGAAAGTGGTTGGTTATTCACAAGATTATTCCAACTTGATCGTCGATGCGATCAAGAAAAAACTTAATGCACCCGACCTGCAAGTGAAACTCATCCCCATTACTTCGCAGAACCGCATTCCGTTACTGCAAAATGGAACCTTTGATTTCGAGTGTGGTTCCACCACGAATAACCTCGAACGTCAGCAACAAGCCGCATTTTCTAACACCATTTTTGTTGTCGGTACCCGTTTACTGACCAAAAAAGGTTCTGAAATCAAAGATTTCAAAGAGTTAGCTGGAAAACCTGTGGTCGTGACATCGGGCACCACCTCTGAAGTCTTGCTCAATAAATTGAATGAAAAAGACAACATGAATATGCGCATCATCAGCGCCAAAGACCACGGTGACTCTTTCCGTACCTTGGAAAGTGGCCGCGCAGTGGCCTTTATGATGGATGATGCTTTGCTGGCTGGCGAGCGAGCAAAAGCCAAGAAACCGGATCAATGGGACATCGTCGGTACTCCGCAATCTCAGGAAGCTTACGGCTGTATGTTGCGTAAAAACGACCCAGCCTTTAAAGCTCTGCTGGATGAAACCATTGCCACCGCACAAACCTCTGGTGTGGCTGAAAAGTCCTTTGATCGCTGGTTCAAAAACCCAATTCCACCTAAAAATCTTAACCTGAATTTCTCACTGTCTGATGAAATGAAGGTGCTGTTCAAAGCCCCTAACGATAAAGCATTGAACTAACAATAATAATCAGGGTGGGCGATGCCTACCCTACAGATTGATGATGAACCGATGGGATACAGGAAATGAATGCGGGGTGGCCGTTCCCCACTCCGCATTTTTTTGTTAACCCTCGGGAAGCCGCAACGCATTGGATCATCAGTCATCAGGGTGGCTTATCCATCCTTTTAAGGGAGTTTGTTATGTCAATAGACTGGAACTGGGGCATTTTCTTGCAACCTGCCCCTTTCGGTAATACCACCTATTTCGGCTGGATTTGGTCCGGCTTTCAGGTCACTGTCGCATTATCATTGTGCGCTTGGGTTATCGCTTTCTTCGTAGGTTCATTATTTGGGATTTTAAGAACAGTTCCCAACCGCATTCTGTCTACCATAGGGGCCACTTACGTCGAGCTGTTCCGTAATGTGCCGCTTATTGTGCAATTCTTTACCTGGTATCTGGTGGTCCCTGAGCTTTTACCGACCAATCTTGGCATGTGGTTCAAAAGTGAGTTAGATCCGAATATCCAGTTCTTCCTTTCATCAATGATGTGTCTGGGTTTATTTACCGCCGCTCGTGTTTGTGAACAGGTACGTGCCGGGATTCAATCACTGCCTCGAGGTCAAAAAGCGGCGGGTTTGGCGATGGGGTTAACTCTGCCGCAAACTTACCGCTATGTTTTATTGCCCAATGCCTATCGGGTCATTATTCCCCCGATGACCTCAGAAATGCTCAATTTGGTTAAAAACTCAGCGATTGCATCAACAATCGGGCTGGTGGATATGGCGGCACAAGCAGGGAAATTGCTGGATTACTCAGCTCACGCCTATGAGTCGTTTACTGCCATCACCCTTGGTTATGTATTGATCAACGCTATCATCATGTTGTTGATGCGATTAGTTGAAAAGAAAGTGCAGTTGCCCGGCAATCTGGGGAGTAAATAATGTACGAATTTGATTGGAGTTCCATCGCCCCCAGCCTGCCATATCTGCTGCAAGGTTTGGCCGTTACCGCCAAAATAACCCTTATCGCCATTGTCTTTGGGATTATCTGGGGCACGATTCTGGCCGTGATGCGGCTGTCGCCGATTAAAGCCATCCGTTGGTTTGCCACCGCCTATGTCAACGTGTTCCGCTCTATTCCTTTGGTGATGGTGCTGCTGTGGTTTTATCTGGTGGTTCCGAGCTTATTACAAAATGTGCTGGGCTTATCACCAAAAACTGATATTCGCTTAATCTCTGCCATGGTAGCCTTTTCATTATTTGAAGCGGCTTATTACTCAGAAATTATCCGTGCCGGGATCCAAAGCATCTCTCGTGGGCAATCCTCTGCAGCTCTGGCGTTGGGCATGACCCAAGGTCAGTCAATGAGACTGGTTATTCTGCCCCAGGCTTTCCGCGCCATGGTGCCATTGCTGTTAACCCAAGGGATTGTATTATTTCAGGATACATCGCTGGTATATGTCCTTAGTCTGGCGGATTTCTTCCGCACCGCGACCACTATTGGCGAGCGGGACGGGACTCAGGTCGAAATGGTGCTGTTTGCCGGTTTGGTGTATTTCGTTATCAGTTTTTCCGCGTCGATGCTGGTTAACTATTTGAAGAAAAGGACTGTTTGATGATTTCCCTGAAAAATGTTTCTAAGTGGTACGGCCACTTTCAGGTGCTGGCTGACTGCACCACCGAAGTAAAAAAAGGCGAGGTCGTGGTGGTCTGCGGCCCTTCTGGCTCAGGTAAATCGACCTTAATCAAAACTGTTAATGGGCTGGAACCAATTCAAAAAGGAAACATTACAGTAAATGGTATTGCCGTGAATGATAAGGGCACCAACTTGGCGCAATTACGCTCCAAAGTCGGCATGGTGTTCCAGCATTTTGAACTGTTCCCACACTTGTCTATCATTGAAAACCTGACACTGGCACAAGTCAAAGTGCTCAAACGCGATAAAACAGAAGCGCGGGAAAAAGGGCTAAAATTGTTAGAGCGTGTCGGTCTTACCACCCACGCAGATAAATTCCCCTCTCAGTTATCTGGTGGCCAGCAACAGCGTGTGGCGATTGCCCGCGCACTGTGTATGGACCCTATCGCCATGTTGTTTGACGAACCGACTTCAGCCCTTGACCCAGAAATGATCAACGAGGTGCTGGATGTAATGGTCAAACTGGCGCTAGAGGGCATGACCATGATGGTAGTGACCCACGAAATGGGCTTCGCCCGTAAAGTCGCTAACCGGGTTATTTTCATGGATGAAGGGAAAATCGTCGAAGACAGTAACAAAGATGATTTCTTTAACAATCCTAAATCTGACCGTGCCAAAGACTTCCTGGCGAAAATCCTGCATTAACCGCCCTCCTCCCCTGCGCCGGTGGGGGAGGAAATTTGCTCTGGTTCTCTTTTTACACCCGCCGAGATTGCTTATCCATTTTATTGTGCGCATCCTCCAAAGAATGCTGCCACTAAAAGAGGAAAAGTGATGTCCCGCTCTATTATCATTGATTGCGATCCCGGCCATGACGATGCTATTGCGCTGATTTTGGCTCTGACCTCCCCCGAACTGAATGTACAAGCCGTGACCACCTGTGCTGGCAACCAAACCCCCGATAAGACTTTGCGCAATGCGCTGCGGATTTTGACATTACTTGAGCGCCAGGATATTCCGGTGGCTGGGGGGGCATTGAAGCCGCTACTGCGCGAACTGATTATTGCTAACAATGTTCACGGTGAAAGTGGTTTAGATGGCCCATCGCTACCTGATCCGGGCTTCGCGCCACAAGCTGAAAATGCCGTGGAACTAATGGCGAGAATATTGCGTGACAGCCCTCACCCCGTGACCTTGGTGGCAACCGGCCCTCTGACTAACGTCGCTTTGTTACTGGCCGGCCATGGTGCTCTGGCGGCCAAAATAGACCGCATCGTTATCATGGGCGGGGCGGTGATGTTAGGAAACTGGACGCCTGCGGCTGAATTTAACATTTTTGTTGACCCCGAAGCAGCTGATCGTGTCTTTAAATCGGGAATCCCCATTACCATGGCGGGGTTGGATGTCACTCATCAAGCACAAGTGATGGATGAGGACATTGACAGAATTCGTCAGTTGAATAATCCAATCGCCGAGGTAGTTGCGGACTTATTGGATTTCTTTATGTTGTATCACCGACAAGAGCGCTGGGGTTTTCAAGGTGCGCCATTGCATGATCCTTGCACCATCGCCTGGTTATTGGCACCGGAATTATTCACCAGTATTGAACGTTGGGTCGGTATCGAAACCCGTGGTGAATATACCCAAGGGATGACAGTGGTTGATTATTACCAACTCACTGACAATAAACCTAATGCAGAAGTTCTGATGGGCATTGATCGAAAAGGATTTATTGATTTACTGGTCGAACGTATTGCCCGCTACGGCAAATAAGCTTTTGACACTCCGCCAGCGCGGAGTGTCTCTTTTAGCCTAAATCAGCTTTAGGGCTGGAAAGGCCGGCGATTAAATTGGTCATGACCACATTTAGGGCAAAGCGGCAACACTTCTGGGGTATAGAAAGCCAGGTGATAATGGCATTTTTCACAGACCAGGTTCCCCAGCCCGACCACCTCGCCACTGTGATAAACCCCATGGTGGCTGACATCTTTGAACACCTCACGCCACTCCAACTGTGTTTTGTCGGTGATATCAGCCAGCTCCTGCCATAAACTTTCTTTAATAACTCGCATAAATACGCTATCAGTAAATTCATCCTTACTCTCTTCATAGCTACGAGCAAATTCCTCCAGATCTCGCCGCACCGCCTGAATAATTTGCTCGACTTCACTGCGAGTTAAGTCTTCTAACACATCTAGCCGCTGCTCAGCGCTGTCCACCAGCTTGTCGATATCACGTTCACCATTTTTCAAGCGTTCAGTCAGTGATGCCACCAACTCACGATAATATTGAGCTACCTTGTTCATACAGTCTCCTCGATCCACGGTTGTGATAAAGCAAATTGTGATAAAGCAAAAGTTGTGACAAAGAAATAGGGATAAAGTGCCTGTTTTGCTTACTTCGCTCCTGTTATCTGCGGGTACTTACTCTGATATTAAAGCTAACGTTAATAATTTTAGTCGTAAATGACTGAAGTCACGTCATCATCAGGTTGTTCTCGCGTCACTTTGATGATTTCTGCCATTCACTGCGCAGAAAATGCCTCCTGTAGGATGCAGAGTGTTGTTGCCGCTGCCGCTTATCAGCTATGCTATGCGGATCTCTCTTTATGATATGAAACAGATGATGCTACAGGCGTAGCTGTTTTTCACTATAGGACCACCGGCCGCCATGCAAGAGCAATACCGCCCAGAAGATATCGAAACGCAAGTTCAGCTTCACTGGCAAGAGAAGCAAACTTTTAAAGTCACTGAAGATACCAGCAAAGAAAAATATTACTGCCTATCCATGCTGCCGTATCCGTCAGGGCGCCTACATATGGGGCACGTTCGTAACTACACCATTGGTGATGTTATCTCCCGTTACCAGCGCATGCTGGGCAAAAACGTGTTACAGCCTATCGGTTGGGATGCATTTGGCCTGCCAGCTGAAGGCGCGGCGGTCAAAAACAACACCGCACCTGCCCCTTGGACTTACGACAACATCGAATATATGAAGAACCAGTTAAAATTACTGGGCTTCGGTTATGACTGGGATCGCGAGATTGCCACCTGTAAACCTGATTATTACCGTTGGGAACAGTGGTTCTTCACCAAGTTGTATGAAAAAGGCATGGTCTACAAAAAGACCTCGGCGGTTAACTGGTGTCCACACGACTTAACTGTTCTGGCTAACGAGCAAGTGATCGACGGCTGCTGCTGGCGCTGTGATACCAAAGTTGAACGCAAAGAAATTCCACAGTGGTTTATTAAAATCACTGATTACGCTGACCAATTGCTTAATGACCTGGACACGCTGGAAAGCTGGCCAGAACAAGTTAAGACCATGCAACGTAACTGGATTGGCCGCTCTGAAGGGGTTGATATCGTTTTCGATGTCGCCGACAGCGAAGAGAAATTCTCCGTCTACACCACTCGCCCAGACACCTTTATGGGTGTGACCTACCTGGCGGTTGCTGCGGGCCATCCATTGTCATTGCAAGCCGCGGTCACCAACCCGGCACTGGCTGATTTTGTTGCTGAATGCCGTAACACCAAAGTTGCCGAAGCTGAAATGGCCACGATGGAGAAAAAAGGCATGGCAACCGGCCTGTATGCCATCCATCCACTGACGGGTGAAAAACTGCCTATCTGGGCGGCTAACTTTGTCTTGATGGATTACGGCACCGGTGCAGTCATGGCGGTTCCAGGCCACGATGCTCGTGACTGGGAATTTGCGACCAAATATAACCTGCCAATCAAGCCGGTCATTTTGGCGGCTGACGGCAGTGAGCCAGACTTGAGTCAGGAAGCGATGACCGAAAAAGGCACCCTGTTTAACTCGGGTGAGTTTGATGGTCTGAATTACGAAGATGGTTTCAATGCTATCGCCGACAAACTGGTCGCACTGGGTGTCGGTCAGCGCAAAGTCAATTACCGTCTGCGTGATTGGGGTGTTTCCCGTCAACGCTATTGGGGCGCGCCTATCCCGATGGTAACACTGGAAGACGGCACTGTAGTGCCAACACCTGAAGATCAACTGCCGGTCATCCTGCCGGAAGATGTCGTCATGGATGGTATTACCAGCCCGATCAAGGCCGATCCTGAGTGGGCTAAAACCACCGTCAATGGTATGCCTGGCCTGCGTGAAACCGATACTTTCGATACCTTTATGGAATCTTCCTGGTATTACGCGCGCTACACCTGCCCACAATATGATGAAGGGATGCTGGATCCGGCGGCGGCTAACTACTGGCTGCCAGTCGATCAATACATCGGCGGGATTGAGCATGCCATCATGCACCTGATGTATTTCCGCTTCTTCCACAAACTGCTGCGTGATGCCGGTCTGGTGAATTCAGATGAACCCGCCAAGCGCCTGTTGTGTCAGGGTATGGTGCTGGCGGATGCCTTCTACTACACCGGCACTAGCGGTGAGCGCATTTGGGTTTCTCCGGCTGATGCCATTGTTGAGCGTGATGACAAAGGCCGCATTGTTAAAGCAGCGGATGCCGAAGGCCATGAACTGGTTTATGCCGGTATGAGCAAAATGTCGAAATCGAAAAATAACGGTATCGACCCACAAATCATGGTAGAAAAATACGGTGCCGACACCGTGCGCCTGTTTATGATGTTTGCTTCACCAGCAGAAATGACGCTGGAGTGGCAGGAATCTGGTGTAGAAGGCGCTAACCGCTTCCTGAAACGCGTCTGGCGCTTGGTGTTTGACCACACCACTAAAGGGGCGGTAGCCGCACTGGATATCGCTAGCCTGACGGAAGAACAAAAATCTTTACGTCGTGAGTTGCACAAAACAATTGCCAAAGTCACTGATGACGTGGGCCGCCGTCAAACGTTCAATACCGCCATTGCTGCGGTGATGGAGTTGATGAACAAGCTGGGCCGCGCACCTCAGGAAACTGAGCAAGACCGCGCTCTGTTGCAAGAAGCATTGCTGGCAGTGGTGCGTATGCTATATCCATTCACCCCTCACGTTTGCTTCAGCTTGTGGCAAGCTCTGGGTGGCGAAGGTGATATTGATATCGCGCCATGGCCAATTGCAGATGAACAAGCAATGGTCGAAGACTCTAAATTAGTGGTCATACAGGTTAATGGCAAAGTGCGGGGCCGAATTACTGTGCCTGCCGATGCCACTGAGCAGCAAGTCCGTGAGCGCGCTGGTCAAGAGCACTTGGTGGCTAAATACCTGGATGGCGTTACCGTGCGTAAAGTCATCTATGTCCCAGGCAAACTGCTTAACCTGGTTGTAGGTTAAGACAAGGAGGAGTTGTGCGACATCGTATTCTGACGCTGTTGCTGGGGTTGGCGGTGCTAGTCACCGCTGGCTGTGGCTTTAATTTGCGAGGCACCACTCAGGTGCCACCTGAGCTACAAAAACTGTTGCTGGAAAGTAGCGATCCTTATGGCCCGTTAACTCGTGCGATACGCCAACAATTGCGTTTAAGTAACGTCACTATTGTTGATGACCCGATGCGTAAGGACCTACCGATACTACGGATTATTGGCTCATCCCAGAGTCAGAATACAGTGTCAGTCTTCCGTAACGGTGTGACGGCGGAGTATCAGTTAGTCTTGCATGTACAGGCGCAAGTTCTGATTCCAGGTCATGATATTTACCCAATACAGGTCAATGTCTTCCGTACTTTCTTCGATAACCCGCTAACAGCACTGGCGAAAGCGGCGGAAGCCGATGTTTTACGTCAGGAAATGCGTGATCAGGCGGCTCAACAGTTAGTGCGTAAGCTTTTGGTTGTGCATGCTGCTGAAGTGCAAAGTGCGCGGGAAAATGGCGATGCACTAACGAAAGGTAATACTGCTCCTGGTGCCGCTAAAACGGCTGTTGTCGAAGAAATCAATATTGGCAAACCTGCTGTCAGTACCCCGGCCCAATGATCCGAGTCTATCCTGAACAACTTGTCGCGCAGCTCCATGAGGGGCTGCGTGCTTGTTATCTGTTATGTGGTAACGAACCCTTATTGTTACAGGAAAGCCAAGACCATATTCGCCGTGTAGCAATATCCCATGATTTCACCGAGCATTTCAGTTTCGCGCTGGATGCTCACACTGAATGGGACAATATTTTTAGTCTTTGTCAGGCACTGAGTTTATTTGCCAGCCGCCAAACTCTTCTATTGAGTTTCCCGGACAGCGGATTGACCGCGCCAATGAATGAACAGTTAGTTAAATTATCTGGCTTGCTGCACCCTGATATCTTGCTGATATTGCGGGCAAACAAGCTGACTAAGGCGCAAGAAAACAGCGCTTGGTTTAAGGCCCTCAGCCAGAATGGTGTTTTTGTCAGTTGCCAAACACCAGAACAAGCGCAGCTTCCACGCTGGGTAAGTATTCGCGCTAAGAGTCTGAATCTAGAGGTAGATGATGCCGCCGTTCAACTGCTTTGCTACTGCTATGAAGGTAACTTGCTGGCGTTATCACAAGCATTGGAACGGCTCTCCTTGCTTTACCCTGACGGCAAACTAACACTGCCCAAAGTAGAGCAAGCCGTCAACGACGCCGCACATTTCACCCCGTATCACTGGCTTGATGCCTTACTGGCAGGGAAAAGCAAACGCGCCTGGCATATTCTGCAACAATTGCAGCAGGAAGACAGTGAGCCAGTTATCTTACTGCGCACACTTCAGCGCGAATTATTACAGTTGTTAACGCTAAAGCGCCGAATGGGACAAGTGCCACTGAGAACTTTATTTGACCAATTCAAAGTGTGGCAAAATCGCCGTCCGATGATGACTCAAGCACTACAGCGCCTTTCCATGCAACAACTGCAACAAGCTGTGCATTTATTAGCACAGATAGAAGTCCGTCTGAAACAGGACTATGGTCAGTCAGTCTGGCCGGAGTTAGAAACACTATCTATGCTGATGTGTGGAAAAAATTTACCTGAGAGTTTTTTTGATGCCGAATAAATCCCCGACTCGCACGCTGTTTGCCCTGTTCGGTGGGACTTTTGACCCCATTCATTATGGTCATTTAAAGCCAGTTGAAGCATTGGCTCAACAAGTCGGTTTACAACACATTATTTTGTTGCCTAATCATGTCCCTCCGCATCGTCCGCAACCTGAAGCCAATGCACAACAGCGGCTAAAAATGGTCGAACTGGCAGTGGCCGACAATCCTTTGTTCAGCGTTGATTCACGCGAGTTATTACGCGACAGCCCATCATTCACCATTGATACACTGGAAGCACTGCGTAAAGAACGTGGTGCTACACAGCCTTTAGCGTTTATTATTGGGCAAGACTCATTACTGTCGCTGCATAAATGGCATCGCTGGCAATCATTGCTAGATGTGTGTCACTTGTTGGTTTGCGCTCGCCCTGGCTACTCGCAAACACTGGAAACACCTGAATTACAGCAATGGCTTGATGCCCATCGTGTCTTTGAACCAGAGGCGTTAAGCCTGCGGCCCCATGGGGCAATCTATCTGGCAGACACACCTTTATTGAACATTTCTGCTACCGATATTCGCCATCGGCGTCATAATGGCGAAAGTTGCGATGACTTACTGCCTCGTGCAGTACAGCGATATATTGAGTTACAAGGTTTGTATCGCCAAAAAAATTGAAGTTGCAGGTAGGCAGCAAGAGAATGACAAATCGGTCTGAACCGATTTGAACAGCATTTATGCTAGCCCGTAGGGTGAGCCTCAAGGATGAGGCTCATTAGCCCCGATGAGCTTACTCAGGTAAGTGATTCAGGTGAGTGAACGTAGCGAACACTCCTGCGGCTTCAAGTATGAAGGCGGTTCGTGGCTGAGGGTTTATATCGCGATGCATTTACCCATGTTATACTCCGCCGCTAAATTTCAGGTATTCGCTGAAAAAACGTTACATTCTAACTGTTCATACCGGTAACTGTTCGCGGGATCTCCTGCAAACAATACTTAAGAACGTTATATACCCAAAGAATTTGACGTTGCAGGTAGGCAGCCAGCGCACGAATCCCGAAGAGCTTACATGAGTAAGTGACTCGGGTGAGAAAGTGTAGCTAACACCCCTGCTACTTCAAGTACGAAGGGTATAGACAGAAATCACCCGAGGGGGAACCTTTGCAAGGTAAAGCGCTCCAAGAATTTGTTATCGACAAGCTCGATGATTTAAAAGGCCAAGACATTATCACTCTGGATGTTCAGGGTAAGTCCAGCATCACTGATTTCATGATTATTTGTACCGGGACGTCCACTCGCCATGTTATGGCACTGGCAGATAACCTGGTTCAGGAATCGCGCGCGGCTGGCATGATACCTTTTGGTATCGAAGGTCAGGGTGTCTCTGACTGGGTCGTCGTCGACTTAGGCGAAGTCATTGTGCATGTGATGCAAGAAGAAAGTCGCCGTATTTACGAACTGGAAAAACTCTGGAGCTAAGCGGTGAAACTGCAACTGGTAGCCGTCGGTACAAAAATGCCAGACTGGGTGCAGACAGGTTTTATCGATTACCTGCGCCGCTTTCCCAAAGATATGCCCTTCGAGCTGGTAGAGATACCCGCAGGTAAACGGGGTAAAAATGCGGATATCAAACGCATTTTGGAAAAAGAAGGCGAGCTAATGCTGGCGGCGGTTGGGAAAAACAACCGTATTGTCACGCTGGATATCCCAGGGACCCCCTGGGAAACCCCACAATTGGCTCAACAATTAGAGCGCTGGAAGCAAGATGGCCGAGATGTCAGTTTGCTGATTGGCGGGCCGGAGGGGTTAGCCCCAGCCTGTAAAGCCGCCGCCGAGCAGAGCTGGTCGCTCTCTCCGCTGACGCTACCTCATCCTTTAGTCCGTGTTTTAGTTGCCGAGAGCCTCTATCGCGCCTGGAGTATTACGACCAATCACCCTTATCACCGGGAATAGGTGGGCGATGAATCTGAGTGAAATGATAACCCTGAATAGAGTGAAGCCAGTAGCAGGATGAAAAAAGAACTTAATCCTTTTCGCGACTATTCGGCTGAATCAGCCTTGTTTGTCCGTCGTGCCCTGGTGGCCTTTCTCGGTATCCTGCTGCTTAGCGGAATATTGGTCGCAAACCTATACAATTTGCAGATAGTCCGTTTTGAAGACTATCGCACTCGTTCCAATGAAAACCGCATTAAGCTGGTTCCCATCGCCCCAAGCCGTGGCATGATATTTGACCGTAACGGCACCCCGCTGGCGATGAACCGGACAATTTATCAGTTAGAGCTGATGCCGGAAAAAATTGAAGACCTCCCCGCCACCCTCAATGCACTGCGCCCCGTAGTGGATCTGACGGATGAGGATATCGCCAATTTTGAAAAAGAGCGTAAGCGCTCACGCCGATTTACTTCAATTGCGGTCAAAACTCCACTCTCCGAAGTACAAGTCGCTCGCTTCGCCGTTAATCAATTCCGCTTCCCCGGCATTGAAGTCAAAGGCTATCAGCGCCGCTTCTACCCTTATGGTTCAGCACTGACACATGTCATTGGCTATGTTTCCAAGATTAATGATAAAGACGTCGAACGTCTGGATAAAGACGGAATTCTCGCTAACTATGCAGCAACGCACGATATCGGTAAGCTAGGTATTGAACGCTATTATGAGTCTGTGCTGCACGGAAAAACCGGTTATGAAGAAGTTGAAGTGAATAACCGTGGCCGGGTCATTCGTCAACTGCATGAGCAGCCACCACAGGCCGGTAAAGATATTTATCTGACGATTGATTTGCATCTGCAAACCTATATTGAGCAATTGTTGAGTGGCAGCCGCGCAGCTGTTGTTGTTACCGACCCGCGAACCGGTGGGATTTTAGCCTTGGTATCCAACCCCAGCTATGACCCTAATCTGTTTGTCGATGGCATCTCCAATAAAGATTATCAGGGGCTATTGAACGACCCGAATCGCCCACTGATAAACCGTGCCACTCAAGGTGTTTACCCGCCCGCTTCGACGGTAAAACCCTATATTGCTGTTTCGGCTCTCAGTGCCGGTGTTATCACCAAAAACACCAGTCTGTTTGACCCCGGCTGGTGGCAACTCCCTGGTTCAGAAAAACGTTTTCGCGACTGGAAGAAATGGGGCCATGGCCGGTTGAATGTCACCAAAGCGCTGGAAGAGTCGGCCGACACCTTCTTCTATCAGGTTGCTTATGACATGGGGATTGACCGCTTATCCTCCTGGATGACCAAATTCGGTTATGGTGAATATACCGGTATCGACTTATCCGAAGAACGAGCTGGCCTGATGCCGACTCGCGAATGGAAACAAAAACGCCATAAAAAGCCATGGTATCAAGGGGATACTATCCCCGTGGGCATCGGTCAGGGATATTGGACTGCCACCCCGATCCAGATGGCAAAAGCATTGACGACCCTGATTAATGATGGTGCGGTTAAAACACCGCATTTATTGCAAAGCACCCGTATTGATGGCGTTTTAGTGCCTTATAAACAAGAAGATACCACCCAAATTGGTGATATCCATTCCGGTTACTGGGAAATCGCCAAAGATGGCATGTATGGTGTAGCCAATCGCCCTAACGGAACCGGCCGTAAATTCTTTGAAGGTACGCCGTATAAGGCTGCGGTAAAATCCGGTACGGCGCAGGTTTACAGTTACGAAACCTACAATGCTCATAAAGTGGCTGAGCATTTGCGTGACCATAAATTAATGGTCGCCTATGCCCCCTACGAAAACCCGACGGTCTCTGTCGCCATGATCTTAGAAAATGGTGGTGCCGGGCCTGCGGTGGGGACAATTACTCGCCAAATTCTCGACCATATATTGTTGGGCGATAACAACACTGAATTGCCGGACGCAACTCCTCTGCCTCCGGGAGTTGAAGCAGACTAGCGAAGGCAAATTAGTTGAAGCGGATTAAGGTAACTCATGACTGATAATCAACAAAAAGGCTCTTTGTGGTACAAAATGCACATTGACCTGCCGTTTCTAATTTGCGTATTGGCGCTGCTGGCTTATAGCGCCTTCGTGATGTGGAGCGCTAGTGGTCAAGACATCGGCATGATGGAACGCAAGGTAGGTCAAATTGCGATGGGCTTGGTTGTGATGCTGGTGATGGCGCAGATACCGCCCCGCGTCTACGAAAGTTGGGCGCCCTATCTCTATTTCGTTTGTGTCATTTTACTGGTGCTGGTCGATGCATTTGGACAAATCAGTAAAGGGGCGCAGCGCTGGCTGGATTTGGGTTTCATCCGCTTCCAACCCTCTGAAATTGCGAAAATTGCGGTTCCATTGATGGTCGCCCGCTTTATGAACCGTGACGTCTGCCCGCCCTCATTGAAAAATACCGGCATCGCACTGATTTTAATCTTTATGCCGACTTTATTAGTCGCCGCGCAACCCGACCTTGGCACCTCTATCCTGGTCGCCGCCTCCGGGTTATTCGTTTTGTTCCTTTCCGGTATGAGCTGGCGCTTGATCGCGATTGCCGCGGTTTTGGTTGCCGCATTTATTCCTATCCTGTGGTTCTTCCTGATGCATGGCTACCAGCGCGATCGCGTGATGATGCTGCTCGACCCGGAAAGTGACCCACTTGGGGCTGGCTATCATATTATTCAGTCTAAAATTGCTATTGGTTCCGGTGGGTTATCAGGGAAAGGCTGGCTACACGGAACTCAGTCACAGTTGGAATTCTTACCCGAGCGCCATACAGACTTTATCTTTGCCGTGTTAGCCGAAGAATTGGGCTTAATTGGTGTGCTGGTGTTATTAGCCCTTTATCTGTGCCTTATTATGCGCGGCCTGGTGATTGCGGCCCACGCGCAAACCACCTTCGGCCGGGTGATGGTCGGGGGGTTAATGCTGATACTCTTTGTCTACGTGTTTGTTAACATCGGCATGGTAAGTGGAATTTTACCTGTGGTTGGCGTACCTTTGCCTTTGGTCAGCTATGGAGGCTCGGCGCTGATAGTGCTGATGGCCGGGTTTGGTATCGTGATGTCGATACATACTCATCGAAAAATGTTATCTAAGAATTTATAGAGGTGAGCAATGCGTAAGGAATGGCTTTGGATAGGCATCGCAGGCGTGCTGTTATCAGCATGTACCAGTCAGCCTCCGGCACCCCAGCAACAAGTGCAGCAGACATACAACGGCCCGGTGGAAGAAATCGGCGGTGCAGAACCACGCTATGAGCCATTTAATCCTAGTTTTAATCAGGATTATAAGGTTAATGGCCAGTCCTATAGCATTGTCAAAGACCCGCAAAACTTCAGTCAGGTTGGCCTCGCGGCGTGGTATGGCGAAGAAGCTAATGGCAACACCACGGCTACTGGCGAAACTTTTGATCCCAACGCATTGACAGCGGCCCATCCCACTCTGCCTATCCCAAGCTATGTGCGAGTCACCAACATCAGCAATGGTCGCCAGATTGTGGTTCGCGTCAACGACCGCGGCCCTTACACGCCAGGTCGGGTGATCGATTTATCCAAAGCAGCAGCCGATCGCCTAAATATTTCAAATAATACCAAAGTGAAGATTGATTTTATCAATGTGGCACCGGATGGCTCATTATCTGGCCCCGGCATGGTTGGCACCACTATCGCGAAACAAAGTTATGCATTGCCAAACCGCCCAGATTTAGGTTCCAGCGGAATGGGGACACCAATACAGCAGGATGCTCCCGCAGTCAGTGCGCCTGTCCGCCCTATTGATAATAGTCATTTGTCCGGTGCAGATACTAACCAGCCAGTGGCCCCACAAAGCAGCGGCTTCCTGCGTGCATCAACGCCAGTCCCGGCGGGCGTGCTGGAAAGTTCAGAACCCACGACAGTGAGTTCACAACCTGTACAGCCGCCGGTGGTCGCCAACCCCGGCCCGGTGACCTCATCAGAGGCCGCGACACCATCATCGGGTGGTTATGTGGTTCAAGTCGGTGCGTTGAGTGATGCGCAGCGGGCGCAAACTTGGCAGCAAAGTTTGAGTCAACGTTTTGGTGTGCCGGGGAAAGTGGCCGCCAATGGCAGCGTACACCGCGTTCAACTTGGGCCATTCAGCAGCCGCCAGCAGGCCGTTGAACTGCAACAACGCCTGTCGAGCGAAGCTCAGCAGCAGTCATTTGTGGTTGCGGCACCTTAAATCATACATACCTTGTAGCAATTTAAGGCCCGTCTACTAAAAATAACCGTAACTCTCAGTCCAAACAGGATGTTACGGTTAAAACTATAAACGCTACATACGTTTATAACCCAATTAATTGGCGTTGCAGCAAGGCAGCAACGTCAAGTAAGAAGGCTATGGTATGATGTAGCACTTTTTTAACTTACTCCCACGGATGTTGTTGTCCTGACCATGAAATATGTAACTACTTCTCGCATTATCAAGAGCTTGATGCTCGGCACTGTCATTGTTATGAGCGCAGCTTCTGCTGCAAACGCTGATGACGTCAATTTAAAAACCATGATCCCCGGTGTGCCACAGATCGACGCGGAAGCCTACGTTCTGATTGATTACAACTCCGGCAAAGTATTAGCAGAAATGAATGCGGATACGCGCCGCAACCCGGCTAGCCTGACAAAAATGATGACCAGCTATGTTATTGGGCAGGCAATCAAAGCAGGTAAAATCGGGCCAGAAGATATGGTTACCGTGGGTAAAGATGCTTGGGCGACTGGCAACCCAGAGTTCAAGGGCTCCTCGTTGATGTTCCTGAAACCAGGCGACCGTGTGCCGGTATCTAAACTGACCCGTGGTATCAACTTGCAATCAGGTAACGATGCCTGTGTCGCGATGGCCGATTACGTTGCCGGTAGCCAAGACTCATTCGTAAACCTGATGAACAACTATGTTAAAGCGCTGGGCCTGCAAAACACCCAGTTCAAAACCGTCCACGGTTTAGATGCTGAAGGGCAGTACAGCTCAGCACGCGATATGGCATTGATCGGGCAGGCGCTGATCCGCGATGTCCCGGATGAATACGCCATTTATAAAGAAAAAGAATTTACCTTCAATAATATCCGCCAGACCAACCGCAATGGTTTGTTGTGGGATACCAGCTTGAATGTTGATGGCATCAAAACCGGCCATACCGAAGCGGCGGGTTATAATCTGGTAGCCTCGGCTACCGATGGGCAGATGCGTTTGATTTCGGTGGTGTTAGGCGGCCATACCTTTAAGGGCCGTGAAACTGAAAGCAAAAAACTGCTGACCTGGGGCTTCCGTTTCTTTGAAACCGTAGCGCCACTGAAAGTCGGTAAAGAATTTGCTTCTGAACCGGTCTGGTTTGGTGATAGCGACCGTGTACAATTAGGGGTTGATAAAGACGTTTACCTGACAATCCCACGTGGCCGGATGAAAGATCTGAAAGCCAGCTATGTACTTAATACCCCTGAAATTCATGCACCACTGGCGAAGAATCAAGTTGTCGGGATGATTAACTTCCAGTTAGATGGTAAAACCATCGATCAACGCCCACTGGTGGTGATGAACGAAGTTAAAGAAGGCGGTTTCTTCAGCCGCATGGTGGATTACATCAAGCTCATGTTCCACCGCTGGTTTGGCTAAGCCCTAGCTTGAAAAACCACAAATAAGTCCCATATTATAAATAATGTCAAACTCCCGCCTCGGCGGGAGTTATAATTTTATAGTCGGAAATTTTTATTGTTATCTTAATACCTATCCGGCAATAATTTTTCCGACAACAAACTGTCCGTCAACCCCAGGAGCGCACATGAAAACTAAACTGAATGAACTGCTTGAGTTCCCTTGCCCCTTTACCTACAAAGTCATGGGCATTGCTGAACCTCAACTGGTTAACCAGGTGGTTGAAGTGGTACAGCGCCATGCTCCGGGCGATTATACCCCCGAAGTAAAACCGAGCAGCAAAGGCAACTATCACTCCGTTTCCATCACTATCACAGCGACCCATATTGATCAGGTGGAAACGCTGTATGAAGAATTAGGTAACCTGGAACTGGTCAGAATGGTGCTGTAGCGCTATTCCAATACTGCCTTTTCACCTATGGTCCGAACTGCTGACTCAGCTTTCGGGCCTTATTTTTATCTCTAAATTATTCTTTCAATCACCAAACTATCTCTTTCAATCGCCAAAACAGTGGCTCCTCACTGCTGGGCTGGTATACTGACGCCACCATTTCTGTAACCAGATGATGCCTCGCTTGCAACAACACAAGATCATTTTACGCCAGCTAGGGTTACAACCCTATGCCCCCGTATCTCAAGCCATGCATAATTTCACTGAGTTTCGCACCGATAGCAGCGCAGATGAAATCTGGCTGGTTGAGCATCAACACGTTTTTACTCAGGGTCAGGCAGGAAAAGCTGAACATGTTCTGGTGCCCGGAGATATTCCGGTTATCCAGAGTGACCGAGGGGGTCAGGTCACCTACCATGGCCCCGGTCAGCAAGTCATGTATATCATGATTGACCTCAAGCGCGCCAAATTGGGCGTGCGGCAATTAGTCACCGCGATTGAGAATACTGTCATTGAGACTCTGGCTCATTTTGACATTAATTCACGGGCTCGCCCGGATGCTCCCGGTGTGTATGTTGGCCAACAAAAAATTTGCTCATTGGGCCTGCGTATTCGTCGAGGCTGTTCATTTCACGGTCTGGCACTCAATGTTGCCATGGATTTGGAGCCATTCCAGCGCATCAATCCATGTGGTTACGCCGGCATGCAAATGACCCAGGTCAGTGCGCTAAAAACGGGTACCACTATTGCCGATATCCAACCCATATTAGTGCGCGAGTTTACCCGTGAATTAGGCTATTCACCGGCAGAACAGCAATCCTGGGCATTGGCGGACTATTTACCTGTTGGTACCCAATAGCTCAATAACTGTCAATATGTGGTATTCAAACGCCCTATAGCATCCCATTTACAAACGCCTACAAAATTGGGGGCTGAATGGGACGGGCTAAAGATGATATAATTTTTAAACAATTTTCAAAAATTTTTTAACGAACGCCACATCCTGTTGAATTTAATAAAAAATCTCAAATTGAGAGATTCAGAACTGGAACCTGTACGATTATGAGTAAACCGATTCAGATGGAACGCGGCGTCAAATACCGCGACGCAGATAAAATGGCGTTAATCCCGATTAAAACCGTGGTTACCGAACGCCAAGAGCTGCTACGCAAACCCGAGTGGATGAAAATCAAGCTTCCTGCTGACTCCAGCCGCATTCAGGGTATCAAGGCTGCAATGCGTAAAAATGGTCTGCACTCGGTTTGCGAAGAGGCCTCCTGCCCTAACCTGTCGGAGTGCTTTAACCACGGTACCGCGACATTTATGATCCTCGGGGCAATTTGTACTCGCCGTTGCCCATTCTGCGACGTTGCCCATGGCCGCCCGGTAACACCGGATGCCAATGAACCAGAAAAACTGGCTCAAACTATTAAAGATATGGGTTTGCGCTATGTCGTTATCACCTCTGTTGACCGGGATGATTTGCGTGATGGGGGGGCTCAGCACTTTGCAGATTGCATCTCAGCGATTCGAGCCAAGAATCCAACAATTAAAATAGAAACGCTGGTGCCTGATTTCCGTGGCCGTATGGATCGCGCATTAGATATTCTGACTGTCACGCCACCGGATGTGTTTAACCATAATCTGGAAAACGTTCCCCGTGTATATCGTCAGGTTCGCCCAGGGGCTAACTATGAGTGGTCGCTTAAATTATTGGAGCGCTTTAAAGAAGCTCATCCAGAGATTCCTACCAAGTCTGGGTTAATGGTGGGTTTAGGTGAGACTAATGCCGAAATCGTGGAAGTTATGCATGATTTACGCCGCCACGGCGTCACTATGCTGACACTAGGGCAATATTTACAGCCGAGCCGCCACCATTTACCGGTACAGCGCTATGTCAGCCCGGCAGAGTTTGATGAGATGAAAGCAGAAGCAATGGCAATGGGCTTCACTCATGCAGCTTGTGGCCCATTTGTGCGTTCCTCTTACCATGCAGACTTACAAGCAAAAGGGTTGGAAGTAAAATAAGCAAATTGGCCTGAATAAATGCTCAGGTTAATTTGGATGAAATATTTTATTACACCTTAAATAATAAATAATCAAAAACGGATTTCCATTGGAGATCCGTTTTTAATTTTCAGCCTGTTTCCATTATCAACCACAGAAGAATTGCCGATAAGACCCCGGCTAATTCATGATCATTCTTCTATAGCAACCGAAATGGCAGCCAAGCAAGCATAATCAGTCTTTATGCTCGATCGGCGGTTTGGCTTCTGTTGCTGTTTTAGACTCAGCGGTCGTGTTGGCTGGCGGAGCATCATCATTGCCCATGGCTTTTTTAAAGCCTTTCAAGGCCGCACCTAAGTCAGCACCCAGTGTGCGCAGTTTGCTGGTACCAAACAACAACACAATTAATATGCCGACTACCAATAATTTGGTAATACTGAGACCTTCCATACGCACCTTCTTGATTAGCAATGTTTATTAAAACATGGGCTATTTACGAATAAATTGCCGATTAAAACAAGAGTAATATGTAACAGATTTCGTTAGTGAACTATGATTTACTCAGAGTCTTTTCTCACTTATTTTGACTCATTCCGGATGAGACATTGCCGTTAACATCCCCCCAAAGCAGAAACAACGAGGGAATCGCCAATTGCCTTATTCAAGTAGAATAAACACCCGCAGATCTGGGTTAAGTTTTGCTAAAAGGACTTATTTACCTCGCGTATTTGGCTTAGGCGTTGGTATGTTTTGTGTCGGCTCAGTACTCTACACCCAGAATGCTCCATTATGGCTTTGGTTCATGCTCGCCCTTAATGGATTAGTCTGGCCACATATTTCATACCTATTGGCTACACGCTCTGAACAACCGTTTGAACAAGAAATCATAAATATGAAAATAGACTCAGCACTGGGTGGTGTCTGGGTCGCAATAATGTCATTCAATGCTCTGCCGTCCGTCGTGATTCTTTCAATGATGAGCATGAACAATATTGCTTCTGGCGGGAAAAACGTTTTTTGCAAAGGCCTTGCATTGCAGATTGCCTGTAGTTTACTGACTGCATGGATATTTAATTTACCCTTTAAACCTGAAACCTCGCCACTCCAGGTCTATGCCTGTCTACCGATGATAATTATCTACCCCTCCCTACTTGGATTAGTCACCTACCGAACCGCAAAACGCCTGGCCGAAAATAAAGAAGAGTTATTGCGTATTAGTGTTAGGGATGGATTAACCGGGCTTTATAATCGCAGGCATTGGGAACATCAACTACATAATCAATTTGATAGTTGCCGACGCTACCAACAGGGTGCCACACTTATTTTACTTGATATTGATAACTTCAAATCGATTAATGATACCTTTGGTCATGCCGTGGGTGATGAAGCTATTACTGTTCTTGCCGAAGAATTATTGCTAGGGCTGCGGGCCATCGACATTGTTGGCCGTTACGGTGGGGATGAGTTCGGTGCTATTTTGCCTAATACTACGGCAGAACAAACACGGGAAGTATTAATGCGAATTCAGGAAAAACTGGCTGATTTAGTTTTTACCCACGCTCCATCCTTACAGCTTAGAGTCAGTGCTGGTATCGCAGATTACCGACACGATATGATTAACTATCAGCAATGGCTAAAAGCCGCCGACTCTGCGCTGTATCTGGCAAAAGACAATGGCCGTAACCGCATTGAACTGGCAAGCTAAATAACGGCAAAGTACCGGCATAGTGTCATCTCTAAAGAAAGGTGTTTATGTTTAATACATTACTGGCAGTATTTATTGGTGGTGGAGTGGGTAGCGTCGCTCGTTGGCTAGTCAGTATGAAGCTAAACAGTTTTTCACCCAATATCCCCGTGGGTACGCTTATTGTAAACTTGGTTGGCGCTTTTATTATCGGCCTGACATTAGCACTATTCACCCGAATCACACACATTGACCCCGTTTGGAAATTACTGATTACCACGGGTTTCTGCGGTGGCCTGACGACATTTTCAACCTTTTCAGTTGAAGTTGTCTATTTACTTCAGGATGGGAAATTAGCGTGGGCTGCTGGTACAGTTGCACTTAATCTGGCCGGTTCACTGGCTATGACTATGCTGGCTTTCATATTAGTTAATTACTTTGCGGGTCAATAAGCGCGGGCATGACAGCACTATTTTTTACATAGTCTTAATGTTTTATTAATCTACAGACTGGATAATTATTTAGTTAAGAACAGTTAACCGCTGGGGTGACTGATGTGCTGGATAAATCCCATGTTTAGTTTACCTAAAACAGGAACCGAATGGCTGGCAGTCATTTTTTGCCTATTGATCACCGCCGCTTTCTTAAAGGCATATCTCTTTTAGTTAATTCCCTCGGGGCTAGAAATAAAAAACCCGCCTGATAAGAATGAGGCGGGTTTTAAGAAATATTGGCTACTTAGATAGCGATAACATTAGCAGCAGATGGCCCTTTGGCACCGTTCGTGATTTCAAATTCTACACGCTGGCCTTCAGCAAGAGTTTTGAAACCGTTGCTAGCGATGGCTGAGAAATGAACGAAAACGTCTTTACTGCCATCTTCTGGGGTAATGAAGCCAAAACCTTTAGATTCATTGAACCACTTAACGCTACCTTTAATCTTAGACATCAAACTTACCTTTACGTGAATGTTGGACACAAAATGTGTGTCCAATACAGTACAGCAATAGAACCGTTTTTTGTCCACGGTAGAGATCACAAAAATTAGATAAAAAGTGAAAAAGCCATCTTTTCTGCTCAATTACTAGCACAGAAATCCATATTTTTTTCTTTTACAACACAGCCTAAAGGGCTCAAAGAAAGTACCAGACTGTATCTGAAAGCGATTCACCTGTATTATACTTACCCATTGGATACGCTAATATGAGATGCATGATGAACGGTAGAATAACAACTTTTTTTGAAGATAAAGGTTTTGGTTTTATCACCGATGAGAACGGAGATAACCGTTATTTTCACGTTATTAAAGTTGCTAATCCCGAGATGATCAAAAAAGGCGCGGAAGTCACTTTCGAGCCGACAACCAATACTAAAGGATTATCCGCATTTGCAGTGAAAGTGGCCATTGAGAGCAAATACATATTCATTG
Organism: Yersinia rochesterensis; assembly: GCF_003600645.1. Classification (NCBI taxonomy): domain Bacteria; kingdom Pseudomonadati; phylum Pseudomonadota; class Gammaproteobacteria; order Enterobacterales; family Yersiniaceae; genus Yersinia; species Yersinia rochesterensis. The sequence continues at coordinate 1,356,850 of NZ_CP032482.1, read as the reverse complement.
CTAATGAGAGAATCAAACTCACCAGTATCAAATCATTCAATACCTTTACTAAAGAAGTTCCTGCGCAGGCTGAGATCGATAAAGCCAACACCATCCTTTCAGTCAACTTACTGATGAATAAAATTCGGCCGCAGGAAGAAGATATTTCAGAAAAAACCGTGCCATTGAAAATGTTATCAATAACTACGTTCCAAAATACCACCTACACATTCTCTGAGCATGAGGTTGATATCGACAGTACGATTGCCAAGTTGAAGAGTATTTAGTCTGTTTTTTACTGAAATAACGCGGCATCGCAACCCATAAACAGCCCCAAATAACTTTGGGGCTGTTTGGGGGGCTCCCCAGGGTTTTGAAGCTGGCATCCCTGCCCGCTAGCACAAGAAAATCCCTTTGGTATTCTCTGGTGTCGACGGAAAAAGCAACCAAAATTCAGTCCATTTTCATATTAACTATTTGAACATAAACATTTTAATTAACTCAACATCAGTACGGGCACCCAACTTTTTCATGGCAGACCGTTTTTGCCCACTAACTGTTTTCTCACTCTTTTTCAAAATTCTGGCGATATCCCCGCCCGAAAATCCTTCATTGAACAATTTCAATACGATATTTTCATTAGGCGTCAAATATTGTCGCTCTGACGATGGCTGACTTAATACTTTCGGGGATTTTCGCTCAGTTAGACTCTCTTTAAGTCCGCGAACCTTACGTTTAAAAACAGTTGAAATCTTGTTGGTAACAGTATCGATGGGGTCTTCTCTGAAGATCATCGTGACATTACTGAACCTTGGGATACCCTGTAAAAAGCTATTCAATCGGGAATCACAAATTAAAAAAACATCTGCTTCTGAAGGCGCTTTATCCAGACGTTTTAGAGCATCAAAAAAACTAAACTCATCAACTCCAATAAAAATGATATCTGCTGAATAAAATGCTTTACGATAGAATTTAATCTCTTTTTTAAACCCTAACGATGTAAATATCTTTTTTACGATGGTTACCATACCCAACGTTTGATATTTGTCGTTATCAACGATCATACAGCTTATCATATTGGCTACACCCGCTAGTGCTTCAGCACCCTATGAATTGTTAACTCACATCTATTTGTGATGAAATAAAAGCTATTAGAAATTATGTAGATAGCCCAGAACACACCTTACTTTGCAGTAAACCATAAGGGAACGAGGATATATATAGGATGTCAACACCGGAGAGTGTAGGAAACGTCTTTTTCTAAAAAGAATATTTCTTAGTTGTTTATTTAGCTTTAAGTCTACCAGACGTGACAGCAATGGGATTATATGTAAAAATAGTGAGAAATTAGTAGCCTAAACAGGAAGGTTCTAATGCTATACCTACGTTATCTGAAGCTGGATATCTCGTTTAACTTTATTTTAAGCCAAACAACTTTATGAGAAACGTCGGTTTACATGCGCTGAAAACATTAAGCTGTTTTTCTGCCGTTACCTTTTATTCTGCCAGTAAAACTTGTACTGAACAGTGTTTTCTCGGTGGAGAAGTGATGGGTGTTCTGTACTTTTTATCGATCATCGCAACCCCACTTTTCTTTATGATTATTGGTTATATCGACTCAAATGATGAGATAGATCAGGCAGATATACTCAGAAAGTTAAAATCTATAATAACTATTATTATTTTCTGGAACGTACTTTTCTACTTTATCAACGAAGATGGCTTCAAGCGGGGTTACTTCCTGCAAAGTTGGCTTTTATTCAGTATTGCTATTATTTATCTAATCAACCCAATAATCTCTAAGATATTAAAAAGTAACAGAACAGCAATCATAACCCTCTCATGCCTGGTTATATTTTCTGTTTCTATCGATTTAATCAGTGCATTCAGTGAAAAACCCTACCTAATTGATTTTCCGCAATACTTTAGATTATGGACGTGGATCTTCTATTATATGACCGGCAGGTTCCTTTGCTCCAAAGTTTGCCAAAGAATAACCAAAATGCCGAGAGTACGTCTTGCAGCAAAAGTTCTTCTTATCCCGACAGCAGTTTCCATGTATTTCTATGAAAGTTTTATGTCGATGTATGTCTATAAAACAGTAAATGCCAGCTATTTCCTCGATAACCTACATGTTTTAATACTGAGTTTATGCTTATTTGTCATATTTGATAACTTTGACACTAAACATGAATGGATAAAGAAAACATTAGCCTATATCAGCCCATCCATGATTGGGGTTTATATTTTGCATGATGGAATTTTCTATTTCATCGCCAGCGCATATAACTTATCGGATGTCACATTGAGGTTCACACTGCTGTTATCCGTATTTGCTGCATCAGTGCTGTTATCACGGATTTTATTACTCAATAAATATACGTCGCGCTTTATCTCATTTTGATTTATTTCATCGCTAACACATATCCATTTTTTCTGTGACACATGGGCATCACGCCTGTACTCCTGTAAGTGTATTTGGTCAGATGGGGGGTCGGGCTGGAATCTCGTCTGGCACGATGTCAATTTGACATGACCATGAGGGAATACGATGTCTACCTCTGCACGAAACCAGTTATCTGGAACAGTCCATGCCATTGTTGACGGTTCAGCCACCAATGAAAGCCTGGAAGAAATGGCGCTATCGGTAGGAAGTGAAGTCACTGCATTATTTAAAGCATCAAGTGTCATTCTTGCTACCAAGAAAGCATAAGAGCGCCCTATCTTCATAGATTCTATTTTTATAATAGAATAAGCCGCCATCAGGCGGCTTATTTAATGTCGAATGCAGGACAAAACCGCCGCATGATCACTGAGGTCGGTATATATCTCTGTAATGAGCTAATCTCTCCTGGAAGAAATCGCATTCATCCGGCGAAAGTTTCGCTTCAATTTCATCAACATTTATTTTCTTTTTTTGGTTTTCCATAAAAGCAACCGTGGATGCCACAAAGTCCAGGCTGGTATGGCAATATGCTGAAACGAGTTTCTCAAGTGCTGACATATTATCCCCCTTATGTGACAATGCACATCATGAAAGTTAACACAAATAATTATATTAAAAATGAGATCAATATCAACTTAAACAGGATTCATCTCCTGTAAGAGCCCCGCCCTGTGTGACTTGATTGATTTTACTGACATTACCCTGAAACTGGATATTTTGTCGCGGATAGCTGTTTTTTAGCGGGATTTACGTTATCGTTTGGCTAGCCAACTTGAAACTCATCATTTATAACGAGAATTGAAATGAGAAAAACGACGATGATTATGATCGCGATTGCGCTGGTAGTATTCGCTTACACGCATTTTACCGGAGCCTAGCGCTATTAGACCTATGTTAAAAGTCATTGCACAAGATTTTATAAAACCTGAGCACATCAGTGATGTCACGCCACTCTATAAAGAATTAGTGGAAAGAACAAAACTTGAGCCACTATGTATTTCCTATGATTTATTTATCGATCATAAAGATCCCGGCAACTTTATTTTTATCGAAGAATGGCCAGACCAAGCGGCATTAGATATACATTGCGCTTCAGAGCATTTCAGGCGACTGGTTCCACAAATCAATCAATATCAGCGAAAAGAGTGCACACTCATCTTTATGCACTCTTTTAAATAGCCTTTAAAAACAAAGAGCTATGGTGCAAGTTGCTCCTCTTCATGATATTGATTCTGCCACATGGCCGCGTACTGGCCATTTTTCAGCAATAACGCCTCATGCCGCCCACGTTCAACTATTGAGCCCGCTTCCATCACAATAATTTCATCGGCATCAATAATGGTGGATAAGCGGTGAGCAATGACCAGAGTAGTATGGTCGCGGCTAACTTCGCGCAGGTGGGCCTGAATTTCGCGCTCAGTATGAGTATCTAACGCGCTGGTCGCTTCATCAAAAACCAAAATAGCTGGGTTTTTAAGAATAGTGCGCGCAATCGCCACTCGCTGTTTCTCACCCCCTGATAACTTAAGCCCACGCTCCCCTACTCGCGTGTCATAACCATCTGGCAAACTAATGATAAAATCATGAATATGGGCCAGTTTCGCCGCGCGTTCTATTTCTGCAAAGCTGGAAGAAGTTCTGCCGTAAGCAATGTTATAACGCAGCGTGTCATTGAAGAGCACTGTATCTTGCGGCACGATGCCAATAGCCTCACGTAAACTTGCTTGAGTTACATTGCGGACATCTTGATCATCAATATAAATCGCGCCATCAGTGACATCATAAAACCGGAATAATAGACGAGATAGTGTTGATTTTCCGGCTCCCGATGCGCCAACAACCGCCACTGTTTTGCCCGCAGGGATAGTGAAACTCACTTTATTCAGAATAGGTCTACGCGGATCATAACCAAAACTGACTGAGTCAAACCGCACTTCCCCCTTTGTAAGATGTAAAGCCGGCGCATCAGGGCGATCAGTAATCTCTTTTTCCACCATCAACAAATCGAGCATATTCTCCATATCAATCAATGCTTGTCTGATCTCAGAATAAATAAACCCAAAGAAATTGAGCGGCTGGTACAGCTGAAGAAGGTAAGCATTTACCAACACAAAATCACCAATGCTCATACGGCCTTGTGTGATACCTTGCGCCGCCATGGCCATCATCACCACCAACCCGATGGAAATAATTGCCGTCTGCCCGAGACTTAACGCCGTAAAACTGAACTAATTTTTAATTGCAGCATATTCATACAGTTGGCGCGAAGTATTAAAGCGCTCAGCTTCAAACTCTTCATTACCAAAATATTTTACCGTTTCATAATTTATCAGGCTGTCGATAGACTTGGTGTTAGCGTCTGAATTAGCTTGATTTAGCTCACGCCGAAAACGGGTTCGCCAACTAACCGCCACAACAGTAAATAGGATATAGCATGCCACTGTCGCCAGAATGGCGACAGCAAACCAGCCATCTAGCAAATGCCACATGATAAGAGAGACCAGGGTTATCTCAAATAAAATGGGGAATATAGAGAACAAAATGCGGGAAAGCACTGTTGCAACCGCTTGTGTACCGCGTTCAATAGATAAAGATAACCCGCCGGTTTGCCTGTCCAGATGAAAACGCAAACTTAGTTCATGTAATTGTTTAAATACCCGTAAACCAAGTAATCGAGTCGCATTCTGGCTGACGTGCACAAACATCACGTTACGCAATTCTTCGAATAGGGAGGCACTAACTCTCGCGACCCCATAAGCAATTATTAAGGTGATGGGGATAGCCATCATCTTGGCATTTTCACTGCTTAATGTGTCGATCATCGTCCTGTAAGCAAGAGGCACAAGTGTGGTACTGACCTTAGAAACCACCATAAATATGACGGCGGCAATCAGGTAATACCGGAGTTTCGAGTTATTTTTAGGCCACAAGTAAGGTAATAGAAATTTGAGTATACGGGAGCGATCCATATTTATGTATTTGTCATCTCAGGTGAAATGGGAATCATTACTTTTTATATTCTGCCACGTATCAAGGTAATAGCCTAATAAACAAGGCAATATCTTGCTCTAAATAATCATGCGTTTTTGATGATTTATCGGGGACTGGCTGGATACCCGCTAACGGGCATAGGTAGGGTGCGGCTTCCGAATTGGCTCATAATATATGCTTTCGAAAACCGCTATTAAAAATATAATTATTCGTCGAAGAACCAGTATCCCTGATTAACCAACTCAGTTAACTCCGCAATGAAAGCCGGATTACGGAGTGCCTCACCCAGCTCTTCCTTGCCGAGAATAGTATAGCGACACAGCGCATCAGCGGCTGTAGAGTCACAGATTTCCAACCGCTCACTATTGATAAAGAAACTGTCGCCCACTTGTAGAACCCGCAGCCCACTAAGGCGAGTCAAGACTTCACCATCCGTCAGGGCGTCGACAATCTCTTTCGGCTCGTAAGGCGGCTCCGCCGGAGCAATGTCCAACTCATGGCGCGGTGTCGTTGCAAAGCGGCCAAACCATTGCTTAAAGTCTTCTGGTTGATTAATCATCTCGATCATCATCCCACGCAGGCGGTCGAGTTCATATTCTTCAACCCGGCCTGGATGTTCTCGACAGGTTAAATCAGGGTCGCTGTAATGCTCATTACCAAGATCGTTTTCCAGCGCATAGTCAGCAAAACTGCTGATTAAATCCCGCCCATTTGGCCCGCGAAAACCCACCGAGTAGTTAAACGCCGTTTCGTGAGTGAAACCATCGTGTGGGAAGCCCGGTGGAATATATAAAATATCGCCCGGCGCTAAATCTTCATCAATAATGGGGGTGAATGACTCAACATGCAGCAGTGCCGGATGTGGGCAAAACTGCTTTAACGGTAGCTTATCGCCAACCCGCCAACGGCGGCTGCCCATCCCTTGGATAATGAACACATCATATTGATCAATATGCGGCCCAACTCCGCCACCAGGGACAGAAAAGGAAATCATCAAATCGTCTAAACGCCAATCTGGTAACACACGAAACGGCCGAACTAATTCAGCAGAGGGGGCATGCCAGTGGTTAACCGCCTGAGCCAACAGTGACCAGTTGGTTTCACCTAGATTATCAAAGTGCTCAAATGGCCCATTACTCGCCTGCCACTGGCCATTTGTATGGCTGACCAGACGGCTATCTACCTCAGCTTCCATTGCTAAGCCCGCCAACTCGTCCGGCGTAATCGGATCGACAAAATTCGGGAAGGCATTTTTTAATACAACTGGCTGTTTTTGCCAATATTTCTCTAAAAACTCGGGCCAATTAAGGTTAAGTTGATAAGCCATACTTTCATACCACTGAGAAAATAAATGGCCTTGATTATAAAGTGGAGCCACCCCGACTGCCTTGTCATGGGTCAATGACACTCATCAGTTAAGTAAAAACAGATCATCTGTATGCTCCGTGAAGCCAAGGCTGGGATTTTGGGCGTTCAGGTCATGCGTATTCTGAACAGCATTACGTTATTCCTTGGCTATCCGCATAGGGACAATGACAAACCTATCCTTTAATGTGATAAAATGTGTAGAACAGGTGAATATCAATACAATAGCCTGTTATTTGTCACTTTTTTATATTTATTAATTTTAATTTCAAGAGGTTAGCGTGATGGGTTTACCAAACTGTCCGAAGTGTAGTTCTGAATATACATGGCAGGAAGGGGAAAAATTAAATTGCCCAGAATGTGGTCATGAGTGGTCGGAAAATAGCGATTCTGCAGCAGCCGATGAAGGCCTGGTGGTGCGTGATGCCAATGGTAATTTACTGGCTGACGGTGATGCGGTAACTGTTGTTAAAGACCTAAAAGTAAAAGGCAGCTCTTCAACTCTGAAGATCGGAACCAAAGTGAAAAGCATCCGTCTGGTTGAAGGTGACCACAATATCGATTGTAAAATTGATGGATTTGGCCCAATGAAGCTGAAATCTGAGTTTGTGAAGAAAAGCTAATAGCTTAACCAGCTGTTTTCCCCTTGCCCAGTGCGGTTCTGCGGAGCAAGGGGATTTGCTAGCACCGCCTATGATTGCGGCTTAGTTTCCTGCTTGAGAAAATCACTCAGGAAATATTGCGCATTGCCCTCATTAGAAAGCAATTCACTATACATAATAGGATGGTCGCCTTTCTCGCCAGGTAAATATAATTTCCCTAAGTTATTGTTATTAATGATCAAAACTACAATTTTCTTCCCATTAACATTGACACTATAGTCACTGCGATCGTCTTTCTTCTCAACATCCATAATTTGAATTTTCTTATCCCAATCATGGTCGGCATTTGTTATCTGTACTAATGCCTTATTTTCAGAGCGAGGGCCATAACGCAATGTCCAAACTTCAATACCTTCATTGCCTTGCCAGGCCTTAACAGAATCAGCAACTTCAGGGCGAACAGGTTCGGCAGCGAAACTTGTAGCGGATACCGCACATAACAGAGTAAGAAAGAAAAGTTTTTTAAACATCCAAGAGTCCTTTTGTGTTAATTGAAAACGACAATCCTAATATCGTCGAAATACCTATATCTATCTGCAAATGACCGCAAAAGAAAAATTTAATTTTATACTAACCAGAAAAATTGTACTCAAGGTTTTATTAAAACCCATAAAAATAGAGACAATTCTTGATGATTCAATCGATCATTACTCTCAGTTTTAGTCTAAAACGGAATGGCGACTGAAAAATTGTGTCATGGTTCTGCTCCATCGCACCGTCCCATCCCCCCAATTTTACAATCCCCTCCAGTTATTCTGATAAAAAACTCATTTAGATATATCTTTTTCACATCCTCCTCTTGCCAATTTCGATATATCGATATAAATTAGATATATCGAAATTGTTTCGATATATCTAAAGGAGATTCATTATGTTTGGTTTTTCAAAACGTGGTCATCATTGTGGTGGAGAACACCATGAAGGGCAGCACCATCGCAACGAAAGAATGCATCGCGGCGGTCGCCACTCAATGGCAACAGAAACAACCGAAGCCGCAAGAGGCGGCAGACGTGGGCGTGGCGAAAAAATGCATCGCCTGTTTGAACATGGTGATTTGCGGGTTGTCCTGCTAGCACTGCTTGATAAAAAGCCCTGCCATGGCTACGAACTGATTAAAGCTATCGAAGAGGCATCCTCAGGATTATATGTTCCAAGCCCAGGTGTTATCTATCCCACTCTGACTCTGTTAGAAGAACAGGATTTTGTTACCCCAATTGCAACTGGCAATGGGCGTAAAAGCTACCAAATCACGGATGCTGGGAAAGCTGAATTGCAGCAAAACCAACAGATGGTTGATGTTATTTTTTCACGACTGGCGCAGGTAAATCGCCGCCCAGAGGGAAACCTGGCTGAAGGGATTTCTGAGGCCATGCACCGTTTACGCCACATTCTACGCAGCAGTATGATGCGCTCAGATGTGACGCCACAACAGGTTGAGCATATTAATGCAGCATTATTGACGGCAGTAGAAACCATTGAAAAAGAGTTAGAACCCAAGGCGGCAGAGACTCAAGAAGCGGAGAAAAACTAATGCCGGGATATCGCTATAGGATCACCATTGAGCCACTGACTGATCGCAAAGGTGAAGCCATAGATAAAGCCCCGGTAACATTCGAAGCCGAGAATCACGATGAGATCCTCGGCATCATCGAGCGGTTACAGGCGCACGAAGACTTAGACTTTGGTAAAGAGAAAACAGCCGCATTTGCATTAGGTCTGAAGCTGTTTTCGGAAACTATGATGGAGAATCGTAAACACCCGATATTTACCCCATTGCGAACTGCATTTATGGATTTTATGATCAACTTGAAGAAAGGCTCGACACGCGATCGTAGCGAGTAACACATCAAAAACTAATAATAAAAATACTGCTGTATTCGAATAAAATGCATTGCCGGGAATATAAGTCATAGACGTCATTCCCGGCGAATTATTTAACTCAAATCAGCACCATTACTGGCAATAACTTTTTTATACCAATAGAAAGATTTCTTTTTCTTACGCGCTAAGGAACCCTTTCCCAAATCATCGCGATCAACATAGATAAAACCATAGCGTTTGCTCATTTCCCCGGTAGAGGCGGAAACCAGATCAATACATCCCCATGAGGTATATCCGATGACCGGAATACCATCATCAATGGCCTCACCCATGGCTTTAATATGTTCACGTAAATAACTAATACGGTAATCGTCTTCAATTTCACCCTGCGGGTTAATTTCATCTTTAGCACCCAGCCCATTTTCAACTAAGAAAAGTGGCTTCTGGTAGCGGTCATACATCATATTCATGGTGATGCGTAACCCTAAAGGATCAATTCCCCATCCCCATTCACTGACCTGAATATGGGGATTTTTCAAGGATTTAACAATATTAGCGGCGCTGCTGTTATGTTCATTCATATCCGCCGAAGCACAGCGCGAGGCGTAATAGCTGAAGGAGACGAAATCTACTGTATGTTTAAGAATGTCGTCATCCCCCTCTTGTGTGGTAATTGAAATACCTTTCTCCCTGAAAAGGCGTTTTGTGTAAGCGGGGTAAGCTCCACGGGCTTGCACATCAATGAAAAATAGATTTTCGCGGTCTTTTTCCAGCGCCGCCCAAACATCTTCGGGTTTACAGGTTCGTGGGTAAAAGTTCCCTCCTGCCAGCATGCAACCTACCTGATTTTCAGGATTGACCTCATGAGCAATTTTGGTCGCTAATGCGCTGGCGAGCAGTTCGTGATGGGCGGCTTGGTATTTGACTTGTTCCTGATTCTCATTCGGCTCAAACACTAATCCCGCCCCAGAGAATGGGCTATGGAGAAGAATATTAATTTCGTTAAATGTGAGCCAATACTTCACCAAACCATCGAAAGCTTCAAAGCATGTTCGGGCATAGTCGGTGAAAAATTTAACCATTTTTCGGTTACGCCACGAGCCATATTCCGTCACCAGATGCATGGGAACATCAAAGTGACATAATGTTACCAGCGGCTCAATATTGTACTTTTTACATTCATTAAAGAGGTCGCGGTAAAAAGCAATACCCTCGGTGTTAGGTGCCATTTCATCACCATTAGGGTAAATCCGGCTCCATGCTATAGATGTACGGAATACGGTAAATCCCATTTCCGCCATTAATGCGATATCCTCTTTATAGCGATGATAAAAATCAATTGCCTGATGGCTTGGATAAAACTCATCATCTCTTAAGGTAAAACGCTTTTCCTGCCCTAACTTTACGGCCAAACGGTGTGGCCCATGAGGGATCATATCTACCGTCGTCAGCCCTTTTCCGCCTTCAAAACAAGCACCTTCGGCCTGGTTTGCGGCTAATGCGCCGCCCCATAAGAAACCGTCGGGAAATGTTGATACTGACATTCAATACCTCTTCATTTAGTTAATTTTTACTGCACTGTGCGAAACAGCAGGGTCAGTAGAATCGGCGCTGCCACCTACACTGTCTTCAACAGGAATATCTTCAAATCCCAGTAAAAGTGTCGTGACGAAAGAGATAACTATTGCCAGAACCATGACGCCAAACACCCATACAATACTCATTGGATTAGCCGGATCGAAGAACTGAACACTGGTAAATAACCCAGGCGAAGCCATGGAATGGCTAGCTAACCCGCCAATTCCGGCCACCGCGCCACAGATAAATCCACTGATAAGGCTGGCGATTAATGGGCGTTTGAGCCGCAACGCCACTCCATAAAGTGCCGGTTCAGAGATACCCGCTACAATCGCTGAAGCTGCGGCGGCCAACGCCGTTTGCCGCAACTCCGGATTTTTGGTGCGCCAGGCAACCGCCAGAGATGAGCCGCCCAATGACAGATTTGCACCAATTTCCGATGGCATCACCATGCCCTCTTTCCCTGTCTCGGCAATGGTCTGAATAATGGTCGGCGTAAAGACACGGTGCATGCCAGTCATGACCAATAATGGCCAGAGCGCGCCCATAATCGCCACAGAGAGCCAACCCAGATAATCATGAACGGTATAGACCAAAGAAGAAATGCCGCTACCAATCCATATTCCCAATGGCCCAATAAACATAATGGCAATAGGCGCTGAAATCAGCACGATCAGCATCGGTTTAAGGAAGTTTTTAGTCACTGCAGGAGTGATATGGTCAACCCATCGCTCAATATAAGACAGCAACCAAGTCATACAAAGTGCCGGGATAACCGTGTAGGTATACTTCACCGCAGTGACAGTTACGCCCATAAATTCAACATGTTGGCCTTGCGCGGCTTTTGCCATTAAATCAATAAAGGCTGGATGAACCAATACCCCGGCAATAGCGATAGCCAGCGACATATTGGTTTTGAATTTTATCGCCGCAGAAGCCGCCACCATCACTGGCAGGAAGAAGAAAGCACCATCACCAATGACATTGAGAATAATGAGAGTTGATGAGCCTTTCTCAAAGATGCCGGTCATATCCAGTATCATCGCCAGCAGTTTCACCATGGAGCCGCCGATGATGGCAGGAATCAAAGGTGACATGGTGCCAATCAATGCATCCAGTATCCCTGCCCCTATTCGCTTTAAGGTGATTTTATTCTTCTGGGGCAGCGCGTTTGCCGGTAATGCGCCTTCCGGGAGCAGTTTCATCACTTCAGCAAAGGCATAGCTCACATTATTGCCAATGATAACCTGGCACTGATTCTCACTATGTACTACACCCAGCACACCGGTTATAGCCTTCAACTTAGCCAAATCAACCGCACTTGCATCATTGAGTACAAAGCGTAAACGCGTCATACAATGAGTCACAGCCCCGATATTATTGGCCCCACCAATAGCATCAACGATTTGCTGTGATACTGCGGCATAATTTTTTGACATGAGTAACAACTCCCCGTAATGGCACGCGCCGAGCTAAGTGTCCTTTCTGTGCTGAGATAAAATTCCCCATCGCCACAAATCCACAGTTAGCCATTAAATTCATATAGTTATACATTATTCATTGACCGGAAAGGTGTTGTCACTAGCCATTCCCTGACACATAGGTAACCGGTTCCACATGAGAATCTTAAAATATGAGGTAAAATTCAATAGATGAATTTATTCTATTTTAATTCTGTGATGGTGATCGATATCAGAATCTTGCAAACGGGTATGGTTCGCAGCGACGGCCAAGTCACGAATGCCGCTAACTCTTCTGCAATTTCAAGGGCGAAGAGTATAGAATGACAATAATTTCAACGTGTCAGGAAGGGCCTATGTCTACAATGCAAGAAGTGGCAAAGAAAGCCGGTGTTTCAAAAGCCACTGTTTCGCGGGTTTTGTCGGGCAAAGGCTATGTCAGTGATGCAACTAAAAATCAGGTTTTTAAAGCGATTGAAGAGACTGGATATCGGCCAAATTTACTGGCGAGAAATCTGGCGACAAACAAGTCCGAATGCATCGGATTAGTGGTAACCAATACCCTGTATAACGGCAGTTACTTTAATGAAATACTGTCTCAGGCAGCGCAAAAATTAGAAAATAATGGCCGTCAGTTGGTACTGGTTGATGGGAAACACAGTGCGGAAGAAGAACAAGATGCCATTCAATTTCTCCTCGATTTACGCTGTGATGCCATAATCATTTATCCCCGGTTTTTAACTGTTGATGCTATGGATCTGATTATTGATAAATATAAACAGCCGATTATGGTGGTTAACAGAAAACTGCGAAAAAATCATAGCCATTGCATTTTCTGTGATCATAAAGGCTCGAGCTATAATGCAACTAAATATCTTATTGACCAAGGTCATCATGATATCGCCTTTATTACGGGTTCACTTGATTCACCTACTGCCATTGAGCGGCTTTCTGGATATAAAGCAGCATTAACTGAATTTTCGCTGCCAGTTCAAGATAAACTTATCGTGCAAGGCAAATGGACACCAGCAAGTGGTGCAACGGCGATTGAGTCTTTATTAACCAGTCAGTTACCTTTCAGCGCAATTATCGCCAGTAATGATGATATGGCCATTGGGGCGATGAAGAAATTAAATGAAGCCGGTTTAAAAGTCCCTGAGGATATTTCCATCATTGGGTTTGATAATATTCCTATTGCACCTTTCCTGCTCCCGCCATTATCCAGTATTAAAGACCCCGTCAGTGGCATGATAAATGAAGTCATTAATCGGCTGATATCCATGCTAGATGGCGGATATTTATCAAATGAAAATATATTCCAATCTGAATTACTCATCAGAGATTCTGTCAATAAAGGGCCTTTTTTTAACTCACCCAAAATAAAATAGCGATTATTGACTATAACATGAGCAATAAAAAAGGAGCCAAAGGCTCCTTCAAATAAAGCAACAAAGGTTATTTAACCCGAACACCTTCGACTGACAGAATAAGTTCAACTTCCTGTGAAGCTGGGCCTAAGTCAGTGGTGATATTAAAGTCTTTCAGTTTAATATTACCATTAGCTTCAAAACCGGCACGATAACCGCCCCATGGGTCATTACCCTGCCCAGTTAGTTTACTTTCCAAGGTCACTGGTTTAGTGACGCCATTTAATGTCAGATTACCAACCACAGTATAGCCTTCGGCATTTTTCTTCACTTCGGTAGACTCAAATGTCGCCTGTGGGAATTTACTGACATTCAGAAATTCTTTACTGCGCAGATGTTTATCACGCTCAGCATGATTGGTATCAACGCTATTAGTGTTGATCACCACATTGACTTTATCAGCCGCAGGATCTTTCTCATCAAAAGTGAAAGACCCATCGAAATCATTAAAACTGCCATATAACCAGCTATAGCCTAAGTGTTTAATCCGAAACTCAATAAAGGCGTGTTGACCTTCTTTATCAAATTTATATTCGGCGGCTACAGCGCTACCTGCGGTAAACATCAGTGCGCCTACAGTCAGGCCCAAGAGGGTCTTATTAAACATGCTTAATTCTCCATAATACAGTTGGTTAATCGGTGCTACGTCCCAGCATCCGTTTGAGGGTAATATCACCATCAATAACATGGTGTTTAATTGCGGCGAGTCCATGTAATAGTGAAAGCACTACAACAGCCCAGGCCAGATAAAGATGTACGGTACCAGCGGTATCAGCTTGATCAGGTAAACCCGTTAATGTGGCAGGAACAGCAAACCAGCCAAACACATTGATTGATTGCCCATCAGCCGTCGAGATTAAATAACCACTAAACATAATACAAAATAAAACAATATATAAAACCAGATGCGCTAATAACGCGCTAACGCGCTGGTGAATCCCCAGAAAAAAGGACAGGCATAGAGAAAATATGATCTACTGATTGTGCAACCAATTCAGCGAGATCAACTCTATGCCTGCCCGTAAAGTATGCCAGAACTTTTTCCGGGGCGCTTTAGCCCCGTTTCATCAATATCGTCAAAATGCCCTGATTGATGCAACCGTTGCATTGACGCGTGGCGCTTCTCTGACCCTGACCAGTATCGGACGCCATCTGCCGGGAACCGCTCAGGTAAAACACAAGATAAAACGGGTTGACCGGCTGTTAGGTAATACGGCTCTTCACCATGACATCCCTCTGATATTTCGTAATATTACTTCGTTACTTACGCGCCGACTTCCCTGGTGTGTTATTGCTGTTGACTGGAGTGGTTATCCCTCACAGGCATTCCACGTCTTACGCGCCAGCCTGATTTGTGATGGTCGTTCCATCCCGTTAATGAGCCAAATTGTTCCCTCGCATAACCAACAGAATGCATTGATACAAAAAGAGTTCCTGAATTCTATCGCCACCGCTATTGCGCCTGATAAAAAGGTACTCATCGTCACTGACGCCGGTTTTCAAAATGCCTGGTTTCACCATATTAAATCATTGGGTTGGGATTTTATCGGGCGAGTCAGAGGCAATATCCAGCTCCGGCTGGATAAAAAAGGTGAGCACTGGTTCAGGCGGCAGGAATTATCGGCCAGTGGCCAACCTGAATATCTGGGGCCGGGGACACTCGCACGTGCAGAATATGCCCGCTGTGATGGTCACTTTTACCTGCATAAAAAGGAACCCAAAGGGCGGCAGAATAAACGTGCCCGTTGCCGGATATCTCGCTATTCGCAGGAGCGGGACGGACGCGCCGCAGCAAAAGAACCGTGGCTTATTTTTAGCAGTACAGAGGAGTTTAAACCACGTGAAGTCATGAAGTTATACAGTCGCAGGATGCAGATAGAGCAGAATTTTCGCGATGAGAAAAGTGAACGTTTTGGCTTTGGGCTTCGCGCCAGTCACAGCCGCACAGCGGGGCGTATACTGGTGTTAAGTCTTCTGGCAACGTTAAGCACGGCAGTATTATGGTTACTTGGCTATCATGCTGAAAATAAAGGGTTACATCTGAGGTATCAGGCTAACAGCCTTAAGTCACGACGGGTTATATCTTATCTGACATTAGCGGAGAATATCTTGCGACACTCTCCGCTAATTTTAACGCGAACAGCACTGGATGCAGTTCTTAATCACCTCGCCAAAACCTACCGAAGTATGGTGTTGGTTTATTAGCGCTGAATTAGTGGGGATCCCTCAGCGCTAACGCGTGTAAAGCGGCTATAACTTAATAATGGCTTTGGGGTGGCGAAATAAAGCGCCAGATGACCCTAAATAACATTACAGCAAATAATATACAGCCAATACTTTTATGTATCTCTGGCGCCTGATGATACCAGCCATCGTAGTAGCCTAAAGTCACCATCCATAAACCAAGCGCAAACAGTGAATATACTGTTAATGCCACCAGCCAGTGGACACTAATAGTGATGCGGCCAAACTGCTCCTTGGTATTTTTCCAAAGCATAATGATTCCCTTTTGCTCAATTCATAGAGCAATAGTCAAACATTATTAAATATAAAATCAACACTTATTTGACATAAGATATATTTTTGTAACTGCGGTCAGTTATTTTGCAACAGATGATTATTAGTCAGTCAATATAACTGTCGGACTTTACTTAACCTGACATATACCCGTCATACTTCAAGCTGCATGTGCGTTGGCTACCTTCGTTCACCCCAGTCACTTACTTGTGTAAGCTCCTGGGGATTTACTCTCTTGCCGCTTTCCTGCGACTCGAATTATTTAGGGTATATTTGAGATGAAGATAACCCTTTAACTGAGAAGACAATTACTGAGGAGACTGTTGCAGTGTCCAGTTCAATACCTGTGAGGCCAACTGATCACTTGCCAAGCCAAAGGCCGCCACCACTTCATTCATCTGCGCACCGTTAATAGGCTGGCGAACTTCAAAATGGCGAGTCGCCATAATTCTGCGATCTGAAATCCTCACCAGCCGGGCATCAAAACGGATCAATACTTCACTGTTACCCGCTTGATACACGCCCTGAAATGCCGATAAGTCGCCACTCAACTCCACATCAGCTTGAAGACTATCATCATCACTGCTGACGGCGGGAATTCGGCCATCAGTGCGGAATTCTTGAATCAGGCGATTACGCACCAAAATAGGCGCGGGATCAGTCCAACGCGAATTTTTGTAGACTGCAATTTCCTGCCCCTCGGGCTGAACAGCAATACGCGAGCTATTAATAAACTGGTTGGTCGCCGGTTGTGAAACCCGCAGTGACCAATTCACTGTCTGCGCGCGCGGTGCATTTGCCGCTGGGGGTACCGGCAGCAGATAAACCTGGGATATCGGCGCAGTCGGTAAAATAGTGCAAGCTGACAGTAACATCGCCAGCGTGGATAACATCAACAGCCCGATGCGGCGGCCCGCAAAGCGCATTATCTTCAGAGATATCATCGAGGCGTAAACTCCTGTGTTCTTTCACGACCACGCAGCAGAGCCGCAGGGTTTTCTTCCAAACGGGAAACGGCAGCTCGCAATGTCGCTAATGTTCTGCGTAATTCATCAACAGCTGGCCCCAATTCATTCATCCCTTGCATACCATTATTGAGTGAAGTTTGATTTTCACTGACCAATTTATTAAGGATAATGCTGGTATTTTGCAATGATGCCATGGTCTTAGCGGCATCATTAACCAGTTGTTTGCCCTGCCCGTCCATCAAGCCATTGGCATTGCGCAGTAAGCGGTTGGTTTGTGTCAGTGTCTCATTGGCCTGTTTGCTGGCTTGCGCTAACTGTTGCAGCATGGTGCGAATATCTTGGCGTTGATCAGCGACAGTCTGGGTGACAAGCGCGAGATTATCCAACGTGGTGATAAGTCGCTTTTGATTATCAGGCGCCAGTAGTTGGTTCAACCGCATCAGCACTTCATTGGCGTTACTCATGAAATTCTCACCATTAGCCAGCAATTGGCTCATCGGTGACGGGGTGGCGATAATGACAGGAATTTCGCCATTTTCACCCTCCAATAGCGGGCTTGACGGGGTGCTGCTACTAAATTGAATATTTGAGGTGCCAGTGATTCCTGCAACTGTCAGCCGGGCTTGAGTATCTTCGCGGATAGGCGTCGAAGCAGACACACGAACACGCGCCCAAACCTTATTGGGGTTTTCGCTGTCCAAACGCAACTGAATTACTTCGCCCACCCGAATGCCACTGTATTGCACGATGCTGCCCTGAGACAGCCCGCTCACCGGCTCATTGAAGACGATATCGTATAGCTTGAACTGGCGATTAGAACCGGCGTTGGTCAGCCATAGGCAGAATAACAGTGCGGCGCTGACCACAATGAGAGTGAACAAACCAATGACAACATGGTGAGCACGGGTTTCCATTTACAACCTCTCTTCGCTATTAATCGCTGCCGCCGCCTGATAAGCAGCTCGCCCACGTGGGCCATGAAAATACGCTTGAATCCAATCATCATCAGTTGCAGCCACATTATCCAAGGTATCCACCACCAACACTTTCTTTTGTGACAACACGGCCACGCGGTCACACAGGGTATAGAGCGTATCCAGGTCGTGAGTGACCAGAAATACCGTCAAATTGAGTGCATCGCGCAAGGTGCGGATCAAACTGTCAAACGCCGCTGCACCAATAGGATCAAGGCCCGCCGTCGGCTCATCGAGAAATAGAATATCCGGGTCTAATGCCAACGCGCGGGCCAAAGCAACGCGTTTGACCATCCCGCCCGACAGTGAAGCGGGATATTTGCTGCCGGCCCCCGGCGGTAACCCCGCCAATGCCAACTTAACTTGCGCTAACCGCTCGGCCTCGCCACGCGGCAAGCCTGCATTTTCGATGAGTGGCAAGGCCACGTTTTCCGTCACCGTCAAAGAGCTAAATAATGCGCCGCGTTGAAATAATACACCAAATCGGCGCTCAACCTGGGAACGGGCCAAGCCCGATAATGTCATTAAATCCTGGCCAAATACATGAATCTGCCCGGCGGTTGGGCGGCGTAACCCGACAATACTGCGCAACAACACCGACTTACCGGTGCCTGACCCGCCAACAACACCAAGAACTTCGCCGCGCTGCACATCAAGATTGAGATCTTGATGCACACACTGTGGGCCAAAGCTGTTAACCAGATTACGAATTTGAATGATTGGGTCTTGGGTTATTTGGCTCACCATCCCATCTCCATGAAAAATAGCGCTGCGACGGCATCAAGCAAAATCACCACAAAGATAGAATGCACCACACTGGTGGTGGTGTGCACCCCGACAGACTCAGCACTGCCAGTGACTTTGAACCCTTCAAGACAACCAATAATCGCAATCAGGAAGGCGAAAATGGGCGCTTTGCTTATCCCCACCAGAAAATGCTGCAATCCATTACTGTTTTGCATAATCGAGAGGAACATGGTGGGTGAAATATCGAGTGCTAAAGCGCAAACCACCATGCCGCCAAAAATGCCGCAAACCATGCCAATAAAGGTCAACATCGGTAGTGAAATCAACAACGCCAAGACTCGCGGCAACACCAATAACTCCACCGGATTTAACCCCAGAGTTTGGATGGCGTCGATTTCTTCATTGGCTTTCATCAGCCCGATTTCAGCCGTAAAGGCGCTGGCGGTACGCCCTGCCATCAAAATGGCGGTGAGCAGCACGGCAAACTCGCGCAGAAAAGAAAACACCACCAAATCGACGGTGAAAATACCCGCACCAAAAGTGGTTAATACCGTGGCCCCGAGGAAAGCAATAACCGCCCCGACCAGAAAAGTCAGCAGCATAATGATGGGAACTGCATTCAGGCCAATTTGTTGAATATTGGCAATCAGCGAAGTCATGCGCCAGCGTGAGGGCCGGAAAATAGTGCTAAATAAGGCCTCAAGTGTCAGGCCGAAAAAACCCAGCAACGATTTGATATCTTGCCATAAATTGTCCACCGACCGGCCGGTATTCGCCAATAACTCAAGCCAAAATGACGGCGATTTTTCTGATGGTTCGGCGGCTAAATCCGGCAAAACACGGCTCACTGTTTCCAGCAAAATGCGGCGTTCTTCTGGCAACTTAGGGGCCAGTTCACGCAGATGGCTGATGCGCGCCTCACCCAGCAGCAAGGCTAATAAAGTGGCACCCGCAGTGTCCAAAGCGCCCAATTGGTTGAGATCAAAGACCACTGATGGGGGCGGATTAGTGCGAAACTGCGCCACGACCGGTTCTAAATCACGGTAATGCGCCAGCACCCAATCCCCTTTAATAGAGACCCGGACAGGTTGAGCTGAGCTGTCGATATCGAGTTGTGTTGTGAAAAGCCGCGCGGTCATAGAAAAAGCCTTACTCTTTATTGGAATACGGTTTTGATACTATTTAGCCTATAAAAACTATTTAGCTATAAAAACTATTTAGCTATCAAAACTATCCAGCTATCAAAACTCACACCGCTACCTTAAGTAGGTATATCACACACTTTACTCAGTGTAATGGCTAAAGAGTAAGGACTATTTATTTACTGAGAATTTAACCTCTGGCGGCTAATTTGTGGCGTTGTCACGCGGAGCTTTTTCCCACTGCGACACGCGCTGTCCCGGCATGGCGAACCACACAATAACGGCAAGCAGAATCAACAAAATGCTGGCGGTGCCCAAGACCAAACTGTGCGAAGCGGAGAAAGCTAGCTTTGCACTATTGAGTAGAGCTTCATAACCACCAAGGTTATTCACCACCTGAATAGTTTCGCTAATGGAGGCTCTGGCCTGCTCGACTAAACTCAGCGGCAAATCCTCTGGTAGCACAATGGAGGCGGTATAGGCCCGCGATAGCATCAAACCAAAGATTGCCACCCCCAGCCCGGCACCCAATTCATAGGCCATGCCCTCGACCGCACCCGCCGCACCGGCTTTTTCAGGGGGTGCGGCACTCATGATTGCCGCAGTGGAAGCCAATAGAGAAGCTTCAATACTGAAACCGAGCAATATCATCCACCCCCATGCCAGATAAACCTGCGTGGCAAAATCTGTCCAAGCCAATCCCAGAAAACTCAATGAACTCAATGCAATACCGGCACTGGCGACGGTGCGCAGCCCCAGTTTAGCCACTAACCAGCCCGATAGCGGCCCACTTACCCCGCTGGCTATCATCAGCGGCAGCAAAAATATCCCCGCTTCAAGTGGAGTTTTTCCTAACACAAATTGCAATTCTTGAGTCAGAAGTAATTCAAACCCCACCAGCGTTATCATCGCCGTCATCGCCATGACCATACCCACGGCGATAACTCGCTGACTTATCAGCCGAAAATCGATCATTGGAGCGGATGCCGATAATTGATGGCGTACAAAAGCAAATAACATCACGCCGCCCACCAATGCCGCCAGTGACGTCATCAGCGGATCGCCGTTACCGCGCAGCCCGGTTTTGGCGGCATAAACCAACATCAAGATCGCGGTCACCAATACCAATGCAGGGGCTAATTTCCACGTCTGTTCGGCGCGCATTGGCTGATGAGGAATAACCACCAATGTGGCAATGACTACCACAATAACAATGGGAATATTGATCAGGAAAACTGAGCCCCAATAAAAGTATTCCATTAATAGCCCGCCGACTAACGGCCCCATCGCCGCGCCCATGGTGCCGATAGCGACCCAAATCCCTAGCGCCAAAGCCCTTTCGCGTTCATCGGTAAAGATATGGCGCAGCGCAGATAAAGTGGCGGGCAGAATCATTGCCGCACCAATCGCCAAAAAGGCGCGCGCAGCAATTAACGCCGCCACCGAAGGTGCCAAAGCCGCCGCCAAAGAAGCCAAACCAAACAATACCGATCCCAGTAAAGCCAGGCGTTTAAAACCGATGCGGTCACCCAGCGCCCCCATCGGGAGTAATAAACAGGCCATCACCAATGAGTAAATATCAATAATCCACAGTAACTCACTACCGGTGGCCGCCAAGGCGATCCCCAGCCGCGGGGCAGCCACATGGAGCACTGTTGCATCAATAGAAACAGGGAGATACATCAGAATAATAACGTAGAAAATCATCCACTTTTTAGACATACAAACACTCAAATAAATAAAGTTGAACACCTGTTCAATTTTATAATAATAGCGGAAAGTTGAACTAACGTCCAATTCATCACATAATGATGAAAACACTAATGAGTCAGATAAAGGAATCTCTTTGGCCTATTTGAATCGTGAAGAGCGGCACAACACCATTTTGCAAGCAGCGATGCGTGTTGCAATCACCGAGGGGATGGCCGCCACTACCGTGCGCCGTGTCGCCAGTGAAGCGGGGGTGGCTATCGGGCAAGTGCATCATCACTTTTCGTCCGTTTCGCGGCTGCGGGCTGATGCTTTTCTATTATTAGTGAAACAATCTTTGGCCGCTTTTGCGCTAGACAGCCAAAACTTACCTGCCCACGAGCGAGTGCTCTTGGTATTGGGCTATCCGCAAGATGAAGCCGGCAAACGCGAAACCCGGTTATGGAATGAAATCTCGATACTCGCCGAGCGCGATGACTTGATTAAAGCGGCCTGCGCTACCTCAATGTCGGATTGGCATCAGGCCACCGTCGAAGTGATTAATGCAGGAATAGCCAATAATGAATTCCGCTCTGATATCAATGCCAGTGATATCGCATGGCGCTTGATTGGGCTGGTCTGTGGTCTGGATGGATTGACACAATTAACCGAATTAGGTTTTTCCGAAGCCGAGATCCTGCGCCATCTGGCGGTCATGATAAAAACTGAGTTACTCAAAAACACTTAACTTAACACCAGCCTCAGCCGGTCTCTTATCACAGGTTTGACTCGAGACACCGGCCATGCTGGTTATATATCCACCCATTCCCAACGTCATTGGCGTTGTAGCACGATGGTGAAAACTGCTGCAACATCAAGGAAGAAAGGGATTATTGAGAGCCAACTATGACTCAACAATCTACTGTCGCCGATGTTATCTATTATAACGGCACGATTTACACGGCTGATGCCAATAACCAGGTTTGCAGCGCTATCGCACTGGGCCAGGGCTATATTCTGGCGACTGGCGGTGACGAACTGATCCCCCAGTTCTCTTCCCCGAAAACTCAACTTATCGATCTGGCGGGTAAGTTTATGATGCCCGGCCTTATCGATAGCCATATGCACCCCTTTTGGGGCGGTAAGCAGCTGATTGGTTGTAATCTTAATTATGCGGCACTGAGTGTTGAGCAGACGTTGGATATCATCCAGCAACATCTCGATAGTGACCCGTTTAAGGGCGAAAATGACTGGCTAACCGTCCGCGCCTGGCAACGCCAAGCTATGACGCCGGTCGGGGCCGATATGAGCCGAGCCGCCCTCGATTCACTCAATACTCGTCGCCCGGTGGCTTTATTCTCAAATGACTGCCACACACTGGCGGCGAATAGCCGCGCGCTTGAGTTGCTGGGAATTGACGAAAACACTCCCATCCCGCCGGACGGCAAAATAGCCCGTGATGCGAACGGAAAACTCACCGGTATTTTGGAAGATGCGCCCGCCATGCGCGCTTTTGACAGCATTCCTTCTGCTACGCCAGAAAAAAATGTGCAGATTGCCGCCCATGTGCAACAAGTTTTGAATGCTCAGGGCGTCACAACAGTGATGGATACCCGTGTATTTTCCGAGCAATTAGTCGCTTTCCATCAATTATATCAACGCAATGAGCTGACTTTGCGGGTTCTGGGGGCCAAAGAAGTCACGCCAGATAGCCTACAAGGGCCGGAAGATGCCGCGCGCGTGGTGCAGGAAGTGGTGGAATTTGGCCGCCTATGGGGGAGTGATGAGTGGACACCGGCACCGGGATTTGCTGTTGATCACTTGAAACTGTTTATTGACGGCGTATTACAGCCGCCGACCATGACCGCCGCCCTGCTCGAACCTTATCGTGCCAATCACGGCACGGCTGAAAACCCAGACTGGCAGCCAACTGAGCACTATGGCGACCTCTATTTTACCGCGCCGGTGGTCAATGCGGTGATTCTGGAATGTGCCCGCGCCGGTCTTCATCCGCACACTCACACGGTGGGTGATGGTGCAATCGAAATGGTGCTGGACGCAGTGGAACAGATGCGCGCCGCCTTGCCGGGCAAAGATATTCGGCCGGGGCTTGCTCACAATGAGCTGGTGGCTCCCCATCAGTATGACCGTTTTGCCAAATTAGGGGCCACTGCGGTGCTCTCTTTCCAGTGGGGCGGCTTGCCGGGGGTGCTGATTGATGAAGAGCGCGAGATGCTGGGCGAAGCCCGTTTCCAACATATGGAGCCAGCGGCGCGTTTCCTCGATGCCGGGGCGCGTATTGCTTATGGTAGTGACTGGCCGATTGACCGCTTGGATGAATGGTACAATCTGCAAGTGGGGATGACCCGCCGTGCATGGCATCTTGACGGCAATCCTGCCGGCCCGCGGCTGGATAATGACCGCGACTTAACCCTGATTGAGACATTGCGCTCAGCGACCATTGATGCGGCTTATATGATTGCCAAAGAGCAATATATTGGTTCACTGGAAGCGGGCAAATTCGCCGACATTATCATTCTGAAAAATAACCTGTTTGAGCAGTCACCAGAGGTGATTTATCAAACTCAGGTAGAATCCACCTTAATCGGCGGTAAAGTGGTTTATCTGGCCGGATAAATAAGCATTAGCCCCCGAACCACTGGTGTAATTTGGTGATTCGGGGGATAAACAGGCCAAAATCAGCAGCAATTCCTATTAATAGTCTAATTCATCAATCTGGCGAATAACGCGGCAATACCAAGTCGGAAAGGTATTGGCTTTCAAACCTGTATCTCTTGTGTCAGAATCCGCTCCTTTATATTTTAAAGCTGTGAAATACAGCTTAGCGGTGCTTGTCCACACCAGGAGATGATACGGTAATGCCACAAAATATTCAGTTGCGCAGAGTGCTTAAAACCCCCGCGCTGGTCGCTTTCGGGCTTGCTTATATGGTGCCTTTGGGCGTATTTACGACCTACGGACAGGTGACTGTATTAAGTCAGGGGCATTTACCCATTGCCTACCTGGTTACCGTCGCCACCATTCTATTTACCGCCCTCAGTTATTGCCGGATGACTAGCGCCATGCCGCTATCAGGTTCCGCCTATTCTTACGTTCAGCGTAGTTTTGGTGGAAAAACCGGTTTTCTGGTGGGTTGGGCGCAAATTTTGGATTATCTGTTCCTGCCAATCCTTAACTATTTGGTTTTAGGCATTTTCTTGCACGAGGCATTCCCGGCGATCCCTGCTCCGGTCTTTATTATTGCGTCTATCGTCAGTGTCAGCCTGCTGAATATTCTGGGTGTGCGTCTGCTTACCTCAGTGAATTTCTCGCTGATCGCCGCACAGATGGTTTTTATCGTCTTATTTATTGCACTTTCTTTCAGTCAGGCGGATTTAAGCCCAGTGGCATTAATGAAGCCGCTACTGGTCAATGCTGGTGATATGTCGGGCTTATTATCCGGCGCTGCGGTGCTTTGTCTGGCATTCCTCGGTTTTGATGCCATTGCCACCATGGCAGAAGAAGCCCACGATGCTAAGCGCACCCTGCCCCGCGCCATTCTGTTCACGGTGATAAGCGCCGGTGCCATCTTTATTGCGGTGTCTTATGCTGCACACTTGGCTTATCCAGACTGGAAATCATTAATTCCTTATCAGGACACCGCCAGCCTGATTATCTCCGAGCATGTTGGCGGGAAGTGGATGTATAACTTCTTTATGGCCACTTACCTGACCGGCGTTTATGCTTCGGCGATGACCGCACAAACTAGCGTGTCGCGTATTTTCTATGCCATGGGGCGCGAAGGTGTGTTGCCGCGCAAAGTATTTTTCCATCTGCATCGCAAGTTCCATACACCCTGGCGCGCTATTTTATTCGTGGCGACCATCTCGCTGCTGGCGCTGTTCCTTGACCTGAATTTAGTGGTGTCGATGATAAGCTTTGGTGCGCTCGGCGCGTTCACTTTTGTGAATTTGAGTGTCATAAAACACTTTATTTTCAATGAGAAACGGCGCGGCGCTTCAGCCATGTTTAAATACGGGCTGTTGCCAATGATGGGGTTTGTGATGTCAGTCTGGCTGTGGGTTCACCTTGAACAGCGCGCGCTGGAAGTGGGCCTGCTGTGGTTGCTGGCGGGCTTTATTTACCTGCTTTGGCTCACTCGCGGTTGGCGTCAGTCCCCGCCATCGGTTCATCCGGATGATATTTCCCATCTGATAGATTAGTGAAAAGGGCCACTTAATGTGGCCCTAGTTTGAGATAAATGACAAAACAATTGATAGCTCAGTGAGTGAATGGTTTACCGCACCTAGGGGCACTCCGGCGGCCTAAGCCGCTACGACCCCAACGGCACGATTCCCCTTCATTTGACGTTGTTCGCCGTCTGGTTTGTTATATCCACTCAGTTCAGATTAACCTTTCCGCGCTCGGCCCACCGCCTCACCTAACTGCCATACTGCCATGGCGTAATGGGTACTGTGGTTATAGCGAGTGATGGTATAAAAGTTGGGCAAACCATACCAATATTGATAACCGATGCCAACATCCAGGCGCAGCAAGCTGGCTTCCTGATAATCCCCCAGCGAACCGCTTGGGCTTAGCCCTGCGGCAGATAAAGCTGAGAGCGGATATTGGGTCTTAAAGCCATTATCGAGATTCGGCGCTTGCCCGTTTGCCGGTACTGCGACCACCGCCCCTTTCGTCCAGCCGTGTGCTTTAAAGTAATTTGCCACACTGCCGATAGCATCCACCGGATCCCACAAATTGATATGACCATTACCATTAAAATCAACGGCATAATCTTTAAATGACGATGGCATAAATTGGCCATAGCCCATGGCTCCGGCATAAGACCCCCGTAAACTGAGCGGGTCATTGCCCTCGGCTCGCGCCATCAGTAAGAAGGTTTCCAACTCTCCGGAGAAATACTCGGCACGACGTGGATATGCAAAGGAGAGTGTTGCCAGCGCATCAATGATACGGGTCTTACCCATCACTCTGCCCCAGCGAGTTTCAACACCGATAATGCCGACGATAATTTCTGGTGGAACCCCGTAGACCTCATAAGCGCGTTGCAGGGCATCTTCATATTGATTCCAGAAATTCACACCATTCTGCACATTACCCGGAGTAATAAATTGGCTTCGATAACGGTTCCAGGCACCATTTGGCCCAGAGGGGCGGCCAGAAGTCGGCGCTTGCTTATCCATCAAGCGGATAACAAAATCCAGTTTTTTAGTTTGTGCTAATACATCATGGAGTTGCTGACGTTCAAAGCCATGCTCACGCACCATTTTGTCAACAAAGCGGGCGGTATCTGCATTATAGGCAAAATCACCGTTTGGCACGTGGCCCATATGCTGAGGTTCAAGTAAAAAACCGCTGCGAGTCAGGCTATCTGACGGCGTCGCAGCAACAGGAGGCGTCGGTTTGCTGCTACAGGCGGAAAGCAAAATGAGTGAGGAAAGAATGACAGCTAAGTGACGCATCGTATATCCATAAACCATGCCAAAAAGTAATAGCTATGTTAAGTCATTGTCTGTAACGAACAAACAGGAAAATGCGGGATACTCCGCAGTAATTGATCAAGGAATTGCGCTCACCGCCCTTCATTTATCAGGACAAATTGCACTAAACCCCTTGAACAATAAGGAATTATAGCAACATTAGTGAAACATTTCGTAGCAAATAATACGAATGATTTTCACTATTATTAGTACTAATTTTCTATACAATCGAGCTGTTTCGTTGTTGCCTGACTCTTTCGTTTTCTTCTTTGACCTGTTAAAGGATGTCTTTATGAAGTTACGTTTATCCTCTCTCGGCCCCGCAGCTCTATTGGCTTCCTCAATGATGCTGGCGTTTTCCGCTAATGCGGCATCCAATGACGAAGGCATTGTGGTGTATAACGCCCAACACGAAAATCTGGTGAAATCCTGGGTTGACGGCTTTACCAAATATACCGGAATTAAAGTGACCCTGCGCAACGGCGGGGACAGCGAGTTAGGTAATCAGTTGGTTCAGGAGGGTAGCGCATCACCCGCAGACGTTTTCTTGACAGAAAACTCCCCCGCCATGGTGCTGGTTGATAACGCAAAATTGTTCGCGCCATTGGATGTGGCAACACAAGCTCAGGTGGCCAAAGAATATCGCCCTGAACATGGCCGCTGGACCGGCATTGCCGCCCGCAGCACGGTTTTTGTCTATAATCCGGAAAAAATCAGTGAAGCCGAGTTACCTAAATCTATTATGGATTTGGCAAAACCTGAGTGGAAAGGCCGCTGGGCGGCATCACCATCCGGAGCTGATTTCCAGGCAATTGTTAGCGCCATGCTGGAACTGAAAGGCGAAAAAGCCACATTGGAGTGGTTAAAAGCCATGAAAGCCAACTCCACCGCGTATAAAGGCAATAGCACGGTAATGAAAGCAGTCAATGCCGGCCAGATTGATGGTGGGGTTATCTATCATTATTATCGCTTTGTTGATCAAGCCAAAACCGGCGAGAACAGCGGCAAGACACAATTGCACTACTTCAAACATCAAGATCCGGGTGCATTTGTGAGTATCTCAGGTGGCGGTGTGCTGGCGTCAAGCAAGCATCCGCAAGAAGCCCAGGAATTCATGAAATGGATAACCAGTAAATCCGGTCAGGATATCTTGCGCACTAATAATGCTTTTGAATATGCCGTGGGTGTCGATGCTGCGTCTAACCCTAAATTAGTGCCGCTGAAAGATCTGGATGCGCCAAAAGTAGAACCGTCTAAACTGAACAGCAAGAAAGTGGTTGAGTTGATGACAGAAGCTGGCTTGCTGTAACAAAGTCAATCTGCTGAAAATATGAACTTTTAGCCCGTCGAGTTCCTGACCCGACGGGCATTAACACGCCGAGTGCCTTGACGATTATGGCCAATGTAAACCCCGATGTTATCCCAATGTCACTGAGTCAAGCCGCTCAAGTGCAATATAGCCGCCGCCCCGGCTCTGGGATTGTGGCTATTGCCGTGATGCTTTCGTTGCTATCCTTATTGCCACTGGGGTTTGTTATTGGCATTGCCATTGATACTGGCTGGCCAACAGTAAAAGCGCTGGTTTTCCGCCCTCGCGTCGGGGAGTTGCTACTTAACACCGCATTACTGGTGGCATTCACCTTGCCGCTCTGCGCCATTATTGGTGTGGCTTTGGCATGGCTCACTGAACGCACTGCTCTACCCGGCAGGCGAATTTGGTCACTACTGGCTATCGCCCCACTGGCTGTTCCTGCTTTTGTGCAAAGTTATGCCTGGATTAGCCTGATACCCTCAATGCATGGGCTGGGCGCAGGTGTATTTATCTCTGTTATTGCCTATTTTCCTTTTATTTATCTGCCCGCTTCAGCAGTATTGCGCCGCCTTGATCCCGGCCTTGAAGATGCCGCCGCCTCACTGGGTAGCACGCCTACCGCAGTATTTTTCCGGGTGGTATTGCCACAATTAAAATTAGCCGTTTGGGGTGGTTCGATACTGATTGCACTGCATTTATTAGCAGAATATGGGCTATACGCCATGATCCGTTTCGATACTTTCACCACCGCAATTTTTGATCAATTCCAATCTACATTTAATGGCCCTGCGGCCAATATGTTGGCGGGTGTTCTGGCGTTATGTTGCTTAGGATTATTGCTAATTGAAGCCACCAGCCGCGGCTATAACCGCTACGCGCGCGTGGGTTCCGGTAGCGCACGCAGACAAACTTCTTATTCAATGGGAACCGCCCTCACCTTACTGTGTTTGCTGTTACCGCTGGTAATGACAACCCTCTCGCTCGGCGTGCCCTTTATCACTCTCACCCGCTGGCTCTATATTGGCGGTATTGATATATGGTTGAATGCTGAACTACTGCCAGCATTAAAACAAACGTTGGCATTGGCGCTGAGCGGTGCGGTAATTATCACCCTATGCGCGATACCGATGGCCTGGTTATCCGTGCGCTACCCAAGCCGTTTACACCGGGTCATGGAGGGCTGTAATTATGTCACCAGTTCGCTGCCCGGCATTGTGGTCGCACTGGCGCTGGTGACCATCACTATCCGGATGGCCCGGCCACTGTACCAAACTGAATTCACTCTTTTACTGGCCTATTTATTGATGTTTACGCCACGCGCCTTAATCAGTTTACGGGCCGGTATTGCGACCGCGCCGGTCGAACTGGAAAACGTGGCGCGCAGTTTAGGGAAAACGCCCACTCAAGCTATCTGGAGCACCACGATGCGCTTGGCGGCCCCCGGCGCTGCGGCTGGCGCGGCCTTGGTATTTTTGGCTATCTCCAATGAACTGACCGCCACCTTGTTATTGGCCCCGAATGGCACCCGCACATTAGCGACTGGATTTTGGGCATTGACCAGTGAAATAGATTACGTTGCTGCATCACCTTACGCCCTGCTCATGGTGGCGCTCTCCCTGCCGCTAACCTGGCTTCTTTATTCTCAATCTCAACGTACGGCAGGATTATGAGCACGCTTGAACTTCAACAAATCGGCAAGTCTTACCAATCGGTCAATGTATTAGACGGCATTGATTTACAGGTTACGGCGGGGAGCCGCACGGCGATTGTCGGGCCATCTGGCTCAGGTAAAACCACCTTACTGCGTATTATTGCCGGTTTCGAAACACCGGATAGCGGTAAGGTGATTTTGCAAGGGAACCCCGTATTTGACCACTCAATCCAGGTGCCGGCTCATAAGCGGGGGATTGGCTTTGTCCCACAAGATGGTGCGTTGTTTCCACATTTTACCGTGGCGGGCAATATTGCTTATGGACTAAAAGGCAGTAAGCAGGATAAAGCCCGCCGGGTTGATGAATTAATGGAAATGGTGGCGCTAGACCGGCGATTAGCGCAGCTTTGGCCCCATGAAATATCCGGCGGTCAGCAACAACGAGTCGCACTCGCCAGGGCATTGGCGCAAAGTCCGGTATTGATGTTATTGGACGAACCCTTCTCAGCGCTGGATACCGCCTTACGCGCATCAACCCGCAAAGCGGTGGCTGAACTGTTGTCACAAGCCAATATCGCCTCCATTTTAGTTACACATGACCAAAGTGAAGCGCTTTCTTTTGCCGATCAGGTGGCCGTAATGCGCGCGGGCAAGTTGGCTCATGTTGGCCCACCGCAAGAGCTTTATCTGAGGCCGATTGATGAGCCGACCGCCACATTCCTGGGTGAAACGCTTATTCTTTCTGCTCATATTGAGGCCGGATGGGCCGATTGCGCACTAGGCCGAGTCAAAGTTGACGATGCAACCCGTCATGGGCAAGCACGCATTATGCTGCGCCCCGAGCAAGTGACCATCACACCGCTGCCCGCAGTTCATCATTATCCAACTCACTGTCTGGCTAAAATTATCAGTATTGATTTTGCTGGTTTTATTTCGACACTCACTTTATCAATTGTTCAGCATGAGAAAATTGTTCAGCATGACAAAATTGTAGAAATTAAAACCATCAGTCGCGAAGGGCTCCATATTGGCTTAATGGTTGATTTGACGATAGTGGGTCAGGCCCATATTTTTGCTGACTGACGACACATTTCTATTCACTGAATGCAATAAACACGATTAATGCGCTGTTCGCTCCCGCAGATTACATTATGCTACTGAAATCACGACTACCGGAGCCGCACAGAATGGACGAAATGCACGTCATCATATTGACCATCGGGCTATTTGTACTCACATTTATCAATCCCGGCGCTAACTTACTTATTGTGGTGCAAACCAGTCTCAGCTCTGGCAAAAATGCAGGTTTACTCACTGGGCTGGGCGTGGCTTTGGGGGATGCAATTTACTCAGGATTGGGGTTATTTGGTATGGCGGCACTGATTGCTGAGGGCGGCGCATTGTTCTCGGCAATTAAAATCGGCGGCGGTTTGTACCTGATTTGGTATGCCTACAATATGCTGCGCCACCCTCAGGAACTGCATATGGGTATGGGGGCTGTCGCCACTTCCTCGGTTACACCTTGGTATGTGTTCTTCCGTCGTGGGCTATTGACTGATTTATCTAACCCGCAAACCGTGCTGTTTTTTATCAGTATTTTCTCGGTAACGCTCACCCCGACCACACCAGCATGGGCAAAAATAGTCGCCTGGCTCGGCATTGTTCTAGCCTCTATCCTCTGGCGGTCATTGCTTAGCATGGCGTTCTCACGCCCGGCGGTGCGGCGCGCATATGGTAAAGTTCAACATCTGTTAAGTGGTATTATCGGTGTTGCCGTGGGGGCGTTTGGGCTACGTTTGATTTATGAAGGCATCACCCGCCGCTGATAGCCTAATAGCTATTTAACCGCTATTACAACGGCCTCACTTGGGGCCTCTTTTGTTCCAGTCGCAACTGCCGATACTCCAGCACCGTCAGCACGATAACCACCACATCCAGCAGCGTTATCAGGATCAAAAGCACCGAATGAGTAAAGGTATAACGATAGAGTTGATAGACAATAAACAAGCTAAAAATCACTATTGCCGCAGGGTAATAACCTAGCTTTTTGCGCCACAATCCAATAATGACCCACAGCTTAACAATGCCATGTATTAGTAAATAAAAAGCGGCAAAGTGCAGACTGCTGATGGAAAGGCTTTGTGCCGCATGCAATACATAATTGGCGACCACATCGCCCCGGTCTTCGATAAACTCAACTTGTGTGAGGCGATGCAATATATTCAGTAAAAACTGGGGAGTAATAAAAAAGGTTAAAATACCCGCCACAACCTCCATGATAGCTAATATTGCTTTCAGTAGTAGGCTGACTTCAAAAACAGCATGGATATTTTTCTCTCCGAAGAGGTTATTACGCTCAAATCGATTTTTCATATTCAACATCACACTCATTCCCTGCATGGTAACACTATGAAGAGTATCAATATAGAATAGCAGGTTACTCAGGGCTGATCTAAAAATCGTGATGCTAATTTTCTCTTCCGTTAGAAAAAAACAAACTCATATTTTTAGCCAATATTCGCATGATTCTCATGCCCTTGAATTCCATTTTACAGAGGGAATAGTCACTAATAATCAGTAGCCATTTATTAAGATTTTTCTCAAAAAATTAAGTAAAATTAAATAAACTCGCAAATAGTAATATATTCCTTTCATTTGAGATTGATTCTTTATTACAGAATTTAATCACATTAAAGATATTAATTTTATGTATAGAAAATAGTTAATATCTCGCGTTAACTCATTAATAACCATCGGCATGCTCACATAAATAAGGTCTCTATTTTCGTTATTCCGTCTTAATTGATTTATATCATATGAAAGTAACAAATTATTTCCTAAGGTGGGACATTAGCACTCTATTCTATGTTTTATTTTCGTCAAAATAATGTCCTTCGCAAAGGGAATGTCGATGAATAACAATAAAAGATCTATCGCTGGCTCACTGAGCCGCCGTGAATTCATTCAAACATCTGCCGCAGTCACCGGGGCTGCAGCAATTGCCGGTTCAATCACCCTACCTTTTTCGGTGCAAGCCGCGCCAGAACAGGCGGCTTCAGTCAGCAAAGAAACCATTAAATACAGTGCTTGCTTGGTTAACTGCGGTAGCCGCTGCCCACTAAAAGTACATGTCAAAAATGGTGAAATTGTTAAAATTGCTAATGAAGCTATTTATGATGATTCCACCTTTGGCGAGCATCAAATTCGGCCCTGTTTACGTGGCCGTTCGGTCAGATGGAAAACATATAATCCTGACCGAGTAAAATATCCCATGTTGCGAGTGGGCAAACGCGGCGAAGGTAAATTCAAACGAATCAGCTGGGATGAAGCCACCACAATTGTGGCTGACAATCTAAAAAAAACCATTCAACAACATGGTAATGAAGCCATTTATTATCAATATGGTTCTGGCTCTACCGGGGCTAATTTACAAGGCCGTAATGCTTGTAAAAGAATGCTCAGTTTGCTCGGTGGTTTTCTGGATCAGCACGGCACCTACTCCACGGCGCAAATTAATACCGTGATGCCTTATATTTATGGTAATGCCGATGAAACTCTGCTGGATGAAATTAAAAACTCCGACTTAGTAGTGATGTTTGGCCATAATTTGGCAGAAACACGCATGTCAGGTGGTGGCCAATATATTGAAACGGTTCATGCGCTGGGGAAGAGTAAAGCTAAAGTCATTATTATCGACCCACGGATGACTGACAGTGTCACCACCCTCAATGCCGAATGGATCCCTATATTTCCCGGCACCGATGCCGCACTGGTCGCCGCATTGGGTTATGTATTAATTAAAGAAAACCTGACCGATGAGGACTTCCTGAAGGAATATTGTGTAGGGTGGGATGCCAGCACATTACCCGCCTCTGCTCCGGCCAATAGTTCATATAAAGATTATATTTTAGGTCTGGGTATCGATGGCTTAGAAAAAACACCGCAATGGGCCAGTGAAATAACCGGTATTGCGCCAACCCGTATTATCCAACTCGCACGCGAGTTAGGAAATGCCCGTGCTGCTTGGATTTCCCAAGGTTGGGGCATTCAGCGCAGCGCTAATGGTGAGCAAGCTGCGCGCTCAATTATGATGCTGCCATTGATGACCGGTAATATCGGCAGAGCCGGCACCAATACCGGAGCCTGGGGCGGGAATGTTAAATATCCAGTGCCGGGATTCAATATTCCCAATCCTGTAAAAACAGCGATTCCTTGTTTTATGTGGACAGACGCTATTTTCCGTGGCACTGAGATGACCGCTAAAAATGCCCATGTGAAGAATAAAGATAAACTTGATACCAATATTAAGTTTATGTGGAATTACGCCAGTAACGTGATTGGAAATCAGCATTCTGACCTGAATAAAACCCACGGTATCTTGCAAGATGAATCACTGTGCGAATTTATTTTAGTGTGGGAAAACCACATGACCCGCTCGGCTAAATATGCTGATTTATTATTACCCGATGTCACCTCGGTGGAATCAAATGATTTGATTGATAACTCCTATGCCAGCGGGGCTTATCACTATGTGACGCGGCTGCAAAATGCTATCGAACCTATGTGGGAATGTCGCCCGTCTTATGATGTTTTAGCCGAAATTGCCACCAAATGTGGCATTGGGGAAGCCTTTACCGAAGGGCATTCCCAGCAAGAATGGATTGAAATCAGTTATAACAAAATGCGCGAAAAGAACCCGGCACTGCCGCCCTTTGAGCAGACCAATGACAAAGGAATAATTGACCGGATTTATGCTGACAGCAGTCAATATATCGCCTTAAAAGACTTCCGCGATGACCCGCAAAATAACCCATTGAAAACCCCATCCGGCAAAATTGAGATCTACTCTGAAGCGCTCGCCACATTGGAAAAAGAGTGGCAATTGGCACCCGGAGATCGTATTACCGCCGTCGCTGAATATTGCCCGACATTTGAAGGTGTTGGTGATGTAGAAACCCTGAAAACCTACCCACTGCAAATGACCGGTTTCCATGTTAAAGGCCATTGTCACTCATCTTATTATAATGTCGCCATGTTGCGTGAAGCAGTGCCACACCAGTTTTGGATGAACCCCATCGATGCGCAGGCCCGTGGCATTCAACCCGGTGATATGGTCGAAATATTCAATGGCCGGGGGCGGATGCGTATCGCGGTCAAAATTACCGAGCGCGTTTTACCCGGTGTCATTAGCGTGCCACAAGGAGCATGGCGCAATATCAACAAGGAGGGCATTGATGTGGGCGGTTGTATCAATACCTTGACGACCCAGCGCCCTTCGCCATTAGCGAAAGGTAACCCACAACACACTAACCTCGTTGAAGTTAAACGCGCATAAGGAGTTGAAAAATGAAGCAATATGGTTTTTTTGTCGACTCCACCAAGTGCACCGGGTGCAAAACTTGCCAAATCAGCTGCAAGGATGAGAAGAACTTGGATCTCGGGCCAAAATTACGCCGAGTTTATGAATATGGCGGAGGAAGTTGGACGCAACAGGACAATATTTGGGTACAAAATGTCTTCAGTTATTACCTGTCCATTGCCTGTAATCACTGTTCGTCGCCGACTTGTGTCACCGGCTGCCCGACCGGCGCGATGCACAAACGTGAAGAAGACGGCTTGGTAGTGGTGAATCAGGATTTGTGTGTGGGTTGCCGTTACTGTGAGATGCGCTGCCCCTATGGTGCGCCGCAATTTGATGCCAAAAAGAAACTGATGACCAAGTGCGATGGTTGCTATCAAAGAGTTGCCGAAGGACATAAGCCAGTTTGTGTCGAATCTTGCCCGCAGCGGGCATTAGATTTCGATGAAATCACGATATTACGTGATAAATACGGCCAAGAAAATGCGGTAGCGCCCTTGCCTCATGCCCATCTAACACACCCTAACCTGGTTATCAGAAGCCATCGTGATGCCAAACCATCCGGTGATACATCAGGCCGCATCCAAAATCCGGCGGAGGTATAAAATGCACGAATTACCTTTGGTATTCTTCACCGTACTGGAGCAAACCGCCGTTGGGTTGTTTGCTTTAGTGTTCTTAAGCCATCAACTCGGCCTGACCACGGCACAGCAGCTCAAACAGGCTAATATTCTCGGCCTGATTTTGATGCTTGTGGGCTTAGTCATTGGCGCGCTGCATGTTGGGCAACCCCTACGCGCGATGAACATGTTACTCGGCGTCGGCCGCTCCCCGATGAGCAATGAAATACTGCTCAGCAGTCTGTTTGTGGCGATGGCTTGTGGCACGGTGTTCTTCTCCGCCATGGTGAAAAATGCCATGCTGGCAATGCTGTGTAATGTGGCGACAGTGATTTTTGGCTTAGCCTTTGCGTGGTCAATCACTCAAGTTTATCAATTGACCACAGTGCCTAACTGGGATACCTCATACACCTCATTGCAGCTATGGATGACCGTATTGGTCGGCGGCGGCGCTTTCGCCATCCTCACTGGCGCACGCCAGTTGGGTGCCACGGCATTGTTAGTCGGCGCTATCGTGACATTGGTGAATAAACCCGGCTATTTAAGTTTCTTGGGGCACAGTTCTGTGGATCTAAGCAGCCAACAATCTGTATTTTGGGGAGTGCAAATCCTGCTGCTCACATTGGGTATTTTCGTGGCCGCAGCTGCATTACTGAAAGACCGAATTCCCCGCACGACACTGGCGGTGAGTGCTTCAGCGCTAGTCATCGGTGAATTGGCTGGGCGCATTGCTTTCTATAATCTCTGGCAAGTCCCGATGTAATTCAACTCACTGATTTTTCTTAATAACCGAGTAGCCGCCTTCCCCTGCGGCTACTCAAGACGAAAGTGACCGGGCCAGGAGAGAGAAGATTTTGACGTTATTAAACACCACCTTACCACGCATTCTCGGCGCATGTTTTTACTATCCCCCGCAGTCCGATACAGTGCGGCGTCTCTGGCCATTGCTGCCACAAATAAAAGATCTTTTCCCATGGCCCCACCCGGCCAACATTGCCCGCTGCTGCCAACAGATACCTGATATTTCACCAGAACAATTGGAATATGACTTCTCAGTGCTGTTTGAGGGGCAAGGTGAAATGCCCGCGCCGCCGTGGGGGTCAGTTTATCTGGATAAAGAAAATATTCTGATGGGCACCAGCACCCTGCAATATCGTGAATTTCTATCAACATTAGGGCTGGCAAGTCAGAGTGCTATTCATGAGCCGGAAGACCAGTTTGGGTTAATGCTTTTGGCTTTGGTGCATCTCATTGAACAGCCACATTTAACTCAGCAACAGCCAACTGACGCGGCAATAATGCTGCTCACCGAGCACCTGCTACCCTGGGCCTACCGCTATCTTGAGCTGGTCAAAAATGCACAGCTCGAGCATCAGGTTTATCCGCTTTTAGCTGAGATTACCGAGTGTTACCTAAAAACCCTGCAACTGAAATTGGGTTTATTCCCCCATCCCTATGAGCTATATCGGTGATAAAAAAAATCGATGAATAGAGACGAACGCTACTATAAAGCCTATATGGAAAGTCGGGTTATTAGCCGCCGGGGGCTATTTCGTGGCTTATTAAAAGGGGCGGCTAGCGACTCATCACCGGCAAGTCACCCTCATCCGGTAATAAAAAATCCCTGCCAGAATACTTATATCTATTGTGACAGTTGCGCCGATTATTGTGAAAAACAAGCGCTAGTCTGGCGGATCAACCAGCCTCCAATTTTAGTTGATGAACTGTGCGATGGCTGCGGTGAATGTGTGGTTAAGTGCCCGGCAATGGCACTGGAGATGGCATTAACAAGCTAGAGAGTAAGGGATTAAATTGGATGCTATTGGGAAACCAACAAATGCCCCCGATAACTTCAGGGGCATGGGGCTAAAAATACTTAATTGCCATCTTTACCGTATTGCGGGGAGCGCGGGCCATACAAAATACCATTTGGCGTTCCAGCCGAAAGCATTCTGACGCTGGTTATACCGGCAATATCATGGCTTTTGTCAGTCATGGTATTGACAATCTGAGAGACCGCCGCCTGAACCAACATACCAATAGCGCCACCAGAGGAGCTGTCCCCTTCATTACTGGATGCAGTAGCACTGCCACTCCACAGCAATTTACCCGTTTTTAAATCAACCAATTTTGCATTCGCCGTTACACGGGTGTCACTGGTAATTATCTGATATGAAGTGCCATATTGGACGATGGTTATGTACAGCACCGCATCAGCACCAAAGATTTTGTGGAGCTTAGCAGGGCTGACTGCATTGATATCGCCCGCATTGGTCATGCCATTTTGTTTAAAGGTCTCTTCAACGACGGCGACGGGCAACACATAGTAACCTGCTTCAGATAACGGGTAAGTAACCTGAGACAACACGCCATGGCTGGCTTCTACTTCAGGTGACTGGTTTTGTGGCAGTAGCACCAAAATACTCCGCGGTTTGCTTTGCTTAAACGCAGAATAGTCCTGATGTACTGGCTTGGCGCAACCGGTCAATAACAGCGCCATCATGACAGCACATATCGCAAAAATAGATTTCATTTAAATGCCCCTTTATCCTTGCTCATTAAGAAATCCATAAACGGCGCAGACTCAGGGAATGTCGACTTCTCCGTGTTAAATTCAGCCATCGCCAAGTCTGTATGCCCAGTATTGCCATACAGCATGCCCAGATGTGCATGTAAACCAGGGGGGACTGGCAAACCTTTAGCGCGTGACTTTTCAATACTCTCTTTTAAGGCAGCAATTTGCTGCTCAGGGCTGGCATCGGATTTATAGTATTGATAAACCGTCGCTTGGTAATTATCCCAGTGATAAATCGGTTTCGGTGCCGTGGCACAGCCTGCCAGTACAGCGGCGGCTAATAGCAAAGACATCTTTTGTGTCAATTTCATTTTGCAGTATCCATACTCATTATTAAGATTTATTTCGCAGGCTGCCATGCCCCTGATTCAATGCCAGTGACTAAATTATTAACCGCTTCCCGAATGGCTAAATCCAATACTTTGCCATTCAAGGTTGAGTCGTAACTTGCCGTGCCGCCAAAACCAATAATTTCACGGTTAGACAGTTCATACTCACCCGCGCCCTGTGAAGAGAACACCACTTCTGAGGTATTAACATTAACAATATTCAGATTCACTTTGGCATAAGCCACCTGAGATTTACCACGACCTAAAATACCAAATAGTTGGCGGTCACCCGTTTCTTTGCGGCCAAACTCAGTCACATCGCCGGTGACAACATAGGTTGCCCCTTTCAACTGCTGGCTTTTCCCAGAAATGGCGGCTTCGTTTTTCAACTCTTCCATATTGGTACGCTCTAATACATTAAAGCGGCCAGTTTGTTGCAAGTGCGTCACCAAAATAGTTTTTGACTGATTTCCCAAGCGATCCACACCATCAGAGAAAATTCCGTTCATATAGCTTGAACGATTGTCAAATTTACCCACTGAAATAGGGCTGCGAGGGCCATTATATTGCGTGCCATAAGAGGCAACTTTTGCCACTTCCAACGAACGAGAGGATTCTGTCGCGCATCCACTCAATAAAGTGGTCGTGATTAGGGCGACAGCCCAAAGTGTTTTTTTCATCATAAATTAAATATTCTCAAAAAAAGATTAGAAGCATAGCTGGGAGGAATAAATAACATACCGTTAACTTCATTTAAAACAAACAGTATTCCCAGAGAGGAAAAACCAATAAAAATACCATAAAAACAAAGGTATAGTTAATTTATTTTGATTTTAAGGCATTTTTATCCGCGAATGTTTTTATCCGCGAAGAATAGTAGCAGAAACGAAATGCGTTTAAAAATATTTAAAAAAATGACTTACAGGGAGAGTTAGCTTAATAAGTAAAACATATTTTTATTTAAAAACAGTTTGTTTCATCACTTATTATTTTAGCTTCTATTAGCCCAATTGATTATAAGTTTCCATCTGTATTTTTAGGCATTCATTACGCTCGTATCCTGAAAAAATGCTTGCCCTGAACTCGCGCTAAATACACCTCATTTGGATGAATGCACTAAATAAGTAACCCCGCATTGCTGATGCCAGTACAATGTCCGCATCTTGAAGTACCTTGTTCCCACAGGAGCTACACCGTGCAACATTACCCAGCCAGCTATACCCATGATGAAGTCAGCGGCGAATATCATATTCATTATCGCGACTTTCCAGAATCAGGTTCAGTGACTTACTCGGTCGACGACATAGAGTTAGAAGCTCAAGACGGTATTAAAAATGGCATTGCCACACAAATAGAAGAA
This sequence comes from Yersinia rochesterensis, assembly GCF_003600645.1. Lineage (NCBI taxonomy): Bacteria > Pseudomonadati > Pseudomonadota > Gammaproteobacteria > Enterobacterales > Yersiniaceae > Yersinia > Yersinia rochesterensis. The sequence goes on along the minus strand of NZ_CP032482.1, from coordinate 1,316,374 downwards.
CAGCGCCCTGTCCCTGCCCCGTCAGCGTTGCAATCGGGTGATATTGCTATTCACGTGCCTATTTTAGTGCGCCTGAAAGCAGAATTGCACAATGCTATGCTCACCACCCAAACCCGCAAAGCCGATATGGCGCGCAAACTGAGCCTAAATGCTGCTCAGATGGATCGCCTGCTGGATGTGTATTACGCCTCGAAGGTTGAAGCTCTGGAACAAGCCCTTTATTTACTGGGCTTTGAAGCGGATGTGGCAGTAAGAAAAATCTAAAAATAACGCTGACGCTCCCGTTATCGCTTAAATTTGAGTCAAGAGAGTAACAAATTGTTATTAGGCGATAATTTAAAAAAAACGTTAATAGCTTCACACTTCAATACATTGACTAACATTCATTACTGTTTTTGTACAAAAATGTGATCTGATGCATAAAGTTACAGTATTGAAAATCGCTCTCTATTGGGATTACATTAGCGCCATTGACTCGCAGAAGTGGCTGAGTGACTCAGTCTGGCGAGGTGGCTCCAAGGAGGAGTGGTCAATGAAGTATTTCTTTATGGGTATCTCAATTATGTTGGTGGTTTGGGTTGGCACTTTCATGATGATGGTCGAATAATCATCGGCTGAGATATTCACTACCTGACATCGTATAAAGGACGCATTTGCGCCCTTTATCACTTTAGGGTTCACATCATTCCCCCGGCATCATTCTACGCAAAGTATCATCACGGCGGATATAATGATGATAAAGTGCCGCCAACGCATGCGCCCCAATCACAAAGTATCCTAAATTAGCAATTAACTCATGGGTTTGCTTGAGATACACCCGCGCATCATCATTGGGTGTTACCCACTGTGGAACTTGCCAACCGAGCAAGAACCACGTTTTTCCTCCATAGGCCTGCGCCAAAACCCCCAATATTGGCAATGATAAAAACATCAAATACAGGCACCAATGTAAAATATGCGCCCCTAATAGCTGCCAATCCGGTAATTTGGGCGTGATCGCCGGTGTCACATTTTGATGCCGCAGCCAGAGCCGCACCAGCATGAGTAACCAGACAGAAATACCAAAATTGAAATGCAGGTTTTTCACCAAGGTTCTATCTTCATCAGGTACCGAGTCACTGAGTAGCATCGCCGCATAGGTCAAAATGATCATCAATAACGTTAGCCAATGTAAGGTTATCTGAGGTAATGAATAGCGATTTCTCATAGCCGCACACTCCACTGAAATAACTCAATTAATCATAAGCATGGTGTAAACAGATGAAGAGAACATGAAGAATGGATGGGTAATAGAGTGAAAAAGTGTTTTTATTCTGACTGAAGGTCTAAGCCACCTGCCAGAATAAGTGTATACGCCGCTAAAAATCGCTAACGGATTAAACCGTTTCCCCCGGAGTGGATTTCCCCGGTTTCAGCAAACCATCAGCACGGAACATACTTTTAATCCCGCGCACCGCCTGGCGGATCCTGTCCTGATTCTCAATCAGAGCGAAACGGACATGGGTATCACCATAATCTCCGAATCCAATCCCCGGCGAGACACAGACTTTTGCATCAGATAGCAAGCGCTTGGCGAATTCCAGCGATCCTAAATGAGCATAAGGTTCGGGAATTTTCGCCCAAACATACATTGATGCTTTTGGATTCTCGACCATCCAACCCGCTTCGTGCAACCCACGAACCAAGGCGTTACGGCGCTGGCGGTATTGTTCGGCGATATCACGCACGCACTGTTGATCCCCTTCCAGCGCAGCAATGGCTGCTACCTGCAATGGGGTAAAGGTGCCGTAATCGTGATAGCTCTTAATTCGCGCCAATGCATTGACCAGTTCGGGGTTACCGACCATAAAACCAATGCGCCAACCCGCCATATTGTAGCTTTTAGATAAGGTAAAGAATTCGACCGCAATGTCTTTCGCCCCCGGCACTTGCATGATTGATGGCGCTTTCCAGCCATCATATACAATGTCGGCATAGGCCAAATCATGCACCACCAGCACATCATATTGCTTTGCCAACGCCACTACGCGCTCAAAAAAGTCCAGCTCCACACATTGCGCCGTTGGGTTAGACGGGAAACCAAGGATCATCATTTTCGGTTTTGGAATGGTTTCACGAATGGCGCGTTCCAGTTCACCAAAGAAATCAATACCTTCAGTCAGCGGCACCGAACGGACTTGTGCACCCGCAATCACCGCACCATAAATATGAATGGGATAGCTGGGATTGGGCACCAACACGGTATCACCGTGATCCAATGTGGCCAGCATCAAATGTGCCAGCCCCTCTTTCGAGCCGATGGTGACAATGGCTTCACTTTCAGGGTCAATATCCACCTGATAACGATCCGCATACCAGCGAGAAATCGCCCTGCGCAAGCGAGGTATCCCGCGCGAGGTTGAATAGCCGTGGGTATCTTCACGCTGCGCGACGCTGCACATTTTCTCAACAATATGCGGCGGCGTCGGGCCATCCGGATTACCCATACTAAAATCAATGATGTCCTCACCACGGCGACGCGCCGCCATTTTCAACTCAGCAGTGATATTGAAAACATAAGGGGGAAGACGATCAATACGGGCAAAACGACGTTTGGAAGGGGATTCAGCCATAATTTCCTCGAAGATACGTGAGCGCCCGGACCGTCCGAGCGACGCTGACCATCAAATGGTCTAACATGAAACATATCCTAGCGCTTGATAGCTGTCGATAGGCTGATAACAAATTTCCAACTCATCGGAGTTCAGCGCGATGGCGGACATTCACCGGCTAATAACCCCAATACCCAATCATCACACCACTGTCCATCAAGCTGAAAATTATCACGCAAAGTGCCTTCCAATTGGAAACCACAACTCTCCAGCGTTCGCCGCGAAGCATGATTTCCCACGGTGACTGTGGCTTTCATCTTATGGAATTGGCATTGTTGGAAGCCAAATGCCAGCACCGCCATCAGTGACTCTTTCGCAAAACCTTTACCGTGATAAGAGGGCAAGATGGCATAACCCACCTCGGCTTGCTGGAGCGGCAACCATTCCGCCAAAAAACCCGTCAGCCCCATCGCCTGCCCACTTTCTTTTTCGCGGATAACCAAACATAACCAGTGGTTGGAGGTTTTCTCCCACGGCATTACACGTGACTCAAAACGGGCGCGTATTTCGGCCATTTCCAGCGGGTCCGCAATATAGTGCTGGACGTCCGGGTCTTGATGTAGCTGCAAAAATAGCGGCCAATCTTGTTCATTAAGGCTATCCAGAACCAACCTTGGCGTCCGCAAAGAAATGGGGGAGTGGCTAAACATCGGGATCACAGGCACTTTTTTTCCTTTAATTTTAAGATGTTAATCGTAAAAAGAGCGGTAAAAATTAAAGAGGAAATTTTGCCAAAACCTCATCCCTTTATTCTTCTCTATTTTACTTAAATAATGTCACCTCAAGATAACAAAAAATAAACAAATGCTCAGTAAAACGCAAACTTCTTACCGCGACCTCAACCTACAGCTATTGGAGAGTCAACATCATGGCTTCATTACAAATCGACGATATTCCCGCAGCCATCAAAGCGGTGAAGCAACAATTGCGCCAAGCGCTCCCCAATTATCGGCAGGTTTTCCACGCCGTAGAAGAGAATATCCGCCAACAAGTGACTGAGATCCGCCGTAGTCTGGCTCAAGGCGAGAATCCGGTCCCTCGCATTCATGCCGATGATATTATCAATGGCAAAGTCACCGACGAACAGAAAGCACAAATCAAAAAACGGGGCTGCTGCGCCATTCTCGGGGTGTTCCCGACAGAGAAAGCCGCAGCATGGAACCGTGAGATCGGCAATTATCTGGATCGTAATAATTTTGTCGAGCGCCTGAAAAATGCTGCGGAAGATAACTACTTTGGCACGCTGGCGGCCAGCAAACCCCAAATTTACGGCATTTACTGGTCAACACCGCAAGTCGAAGCCCGCCAAGATCCGCGCATGAATGCAGTGCAGATATTCTTAAATAATCTGTGGCAAACCAAAAGCAATGGCAAGCAACACTTTGATGCTAATCAGGTCGTGACCTATGCTGACCGCACCCGCCGCCGCCCGCCAAAATCCTCATCTTTGGGCCTATCGCCTCATGTAGATGGTGGCTCAATTGAGCGCTGGTTAGATGAAAATTTCCGTCATGTTTATCGCCACGTGTTTTCCGGTGAATGGCAACAATACGATCCTTTCGCAGCTGAAGGCCGCCCGGAAGTGCGAGAGTTTCCGTCACCGGCGGTGTGCTCTATGTTCCGAACATTCCAAGGGTGGACGGCGCTGACACCACAGCGCCCCCATGCCGGGACGCTAAATGTGATCCCGATTGCCAATGCCATGGCCTACATCCTGTTACGTGCTTTGCAAGACGATGTCGCCGATGATGACTTGTGTGGTGCGGCACCGGGCCGTGCTTTATCGGCCTCTGAACAGTGGCATCCTCTTTTAATGGAAGCTATTTCCCCTATTCCAGATCTGGAAGCCGGTGACACTGTATTTTGGCACTGCGATGTCATTCATTCAGTGGAAAACGAACATCACGGCGAGTTTGACAGCAATGTGATGTATATCGCCGCTGCCCCAGGATGTGAAAAAAATGCTGCCTACTTACCGCGCCAGTTAGCCAGTTTTATAGATGGCCGTTCACCGCCAGACTTTGCTGCCGATGATTTCGAAGTCGATTTCACCGGCCGGGCTACAGTCGATAATTTGACAGATATTGGCCGACAACAACTGGGGATGACAAAGTAGCCGTATTCCGCTTGATACTCTGCCGGAGTTTATTCCTCCGGCAGCCTTCCCCGGCTATTCGGCTCAATAGCACGGATAAAGTAGCAGTCGACCACTATTTTCCTTATAGTTAGCCGCTTACCCGCCTCAAGATCTGATAGTTAGAACCCAAGATCCCCCGGTTGTTGCCAACAGTAAATGTTGCTAACAGAAAATGTTGCCAAGAGAAAATAGTGTGCACCAGATATTTGAAATGCTACTGGCGGTATTTGATCGCGCCGCACTGATGTTAATTTGCTTGTTCTTCCTGACCCGCACCCGCCTATTTCGTCAGTTACTACAAAAAGAGAAACATACGCCGCTGGAATTAGCCGCCGTCACCGCGATCTTTTCGCTGTTTGCTATTTTCGGCACCTATTCCGGCATTAATGTTGAAGGTTCTCTGGTGAATGTGCGGGTCATTGCCGTCATGTCCGGCGGTATTTTATTTGGCCCATGGGTCGGGATTATTACCGGGCTTATCGCGGGTTCCCATCGCTATTTAATTGATATTGATGGTATTACTTCGGTACCCTGCTTAATTACCAGTATTATTGCGGGCTTGATGTCGGGTTATATCAACCTGAAAGTCAAAAAAGAGCGCCAATGGAGTATTGGCATTCTGGCCGGTATGATTTGTGAATCGCTGACTATGCTCTTGGTGGTTATATGGGCCAAACCGACAGCACTGGGTATCGATATTGTGTCTAAAATCGCGATTCCGATGATTTTAGGGGCGGTCTGTATTGGGTTAATTGTGCTGCTGGTGCAGAGTGTCGAGGATGAAAAAGAAGTCATTGCTGCGCGACAAGCAAAATTGGCGCTGGATATTGCGAATAAAACCTTGCCCTATTTTCGCAATATCAACGGTGAATCATTGCGCAGTGTCTGTGAAATTATTCGCAATGATATCAAGGCTGATGCAGTCGCCATCACCGACACTCAACATATTTTGGCGTATGTCGGCGTCGGGGTGGAAACCTATAATATTGGCCATGAAATAATCAGTGATATCACCAAAGAAAGTATTCAGCGCGGTAAAATTACCATCCGCAATAATGATGAAGTCCACCGGACTCCCCAAATTCATTCCCTGATTATTATCCCGTTATGGGAAAAAGGTGAAGTCACTGGCTCGCTGAAAATCTATTATTGCCATGCCCACAAAATCACTTACTCACTCAAAGTCATGGCGGTAGGATTATCGCAAATCATTTCAACCCAGATTGAGGTTTCGCGTATTGAACACCTGCGCAAAATGGCCAATAAGGCGGAATTGCGCGCGCTGCAAAGTAAGATTAATCCGCACTTTTTATTTAATGCTTTAAATGCTATTTCCTCGTCAATTCGTATCAATCCAGATACCGCGCGCCAATTGATCATTAATTTGTCTCGTTATTTGCGCTATAACCTTGAATTAAATGATGAACAAATTGATATCCGTAAAGAACTGCATCAAATTCAAGACTATATCGCCATCGAACAGGCGCGTTTTGGCAGCAAGTTGACTGTCATTTATGATATTGACGATGATATTGCGCTAAAGATCCCCAGCTTGTTGATCCAGCCGTTGGTGGAGAATGCTATCGTGCATGGTATTCAGCCGTGCCGCGGTAAAGGTGTGGTGGTGATCGCAGTTAAAGACAGCGGCGACCAGATAAAAATTTCAGTGAAAGACACTGGCAATGGAATTAATCAGGAGACCATTGCGCGCGTGACTAATAATGAAATGCCAGGCAATAAAATTGGTTTACTGAATGTCCATCATCGAGTGAAATTACTCTATGGCGAGGGTTTGCAGATACGCAGAATGGAACCGGGCACCGAGATTTCTTTTTATATCAGCAAGAATGGTGGCAAAGTCCATGCAGAACCCAGTATTTCAGCCGGAGTTTAACCCGTGAAAGCAATTATTGTCGAAGATGAGTTTCTGGCTCAGGAAGAATTAAGTTATCTTATCCGCCAGCACAGTAATATCACCATCGAAGCCACCTTTGAAGATGGGCTGGACGTACTTAAATACCTGCAAAATCATCAGGTTGACGCCATTTTCCTCGACATTAACATTCCATCATTAGATGGGGTTTTGCTAGCGCAAAATATCAGCAAATTTGCCCATAAACCCTATATTATCTTTATTACGGCTTATAAAGAGCATGCGGTAGAAGCCTTTGAAATTGAAGCTTTTGACTATATTTTAAAGCCTTATCACGAATCACGCATTGTCACTATGCTGCAAAAATTGGAAGCGCTGCATAAGCGTGATCACCAAAATAAAGAGCAAAACAACAGCCCCAGTCACCGCCCGGCAGCCCATACCATCAATCTGATGAAAGATGAGCGCATCATCGTCACGGATATCAATGATATTTATTATGCAGCGGCGCAGGAAAAGGTCACTTTAGTTTACACGCGGCGCGCAGAATTCATTATGCCGATGAATATCACCGAGTTTTGCAGTCGCCTGCCTGAAGAGCACTTTTTCCGCTGTCACCGCTCTTATTGTGTAAATTTAGCCAAAATCCGCGAAATTGTGCCCTGGTTTAATAACACTTATATCCTGCGACTCAGTGAGTTGGACTTTGAAGTCCCCGTTAGCCGCAGCAAGATAAAGGAATTTAGGCAACTGATGCGCCTTTAAATGCATTTCATTCCTCTCTGAATGCAGCTCATTCCCCTTTCGATCTATAGTTATTAGCCCGCCCGTATACTGGTTTCATTCGGCGGGCTGATAACACCGCAATACCAGATTTCCGGTGCTCCATCAGCGCGTAATTCTTAGGCTCCGACGCCATTACTGACCACTATCACGTCAGTAATAGCCATATTCGGGCCGTATGCATTAATGTCTAAGGAGTCCGGCATGAGCAGTAAACCGGTAAATCGTTGGCTAATTGTTGTTGGTACCATCATCGTTCAGATGGGGTTAGGCACTATCTATACTTGGAGCTTATTTAATCAGCCACTGGGAGAAAAATTCAGTTGGTCACTGGGCGCGGTGGCGACCACTTTCTCTATCACCAGTTTCTCTCTGGCTATCGCCACATTATTTGCGGGCCGCCTGCAAGAGCGCATTGGTATCCGTAAACTGACACTGATTTCCGGCATCATCCTCGGTTTGGGGTTGATTGCCAGCTCTTTTGCCACTTCGCTCGGGATGATTTATCTGCTGGCGGGTATTGTAGTGGGCTTTGCTGATGGCACCGCCTACATCACCACTCTATCGAATCTGATTAAATGGTTCCCAGAACGTAAGGGGTTGATTTCAGGTATTTCTGTGGGTGCATTTGGCACCGGCAGCCTGTTGTTCAAATACGTGAATGCCAGTTTAATTGCTAACCAAGGTGTTTCGTTGGCTTTCTTCTACTGGGGCATTATCGTGATGGTCTTGGTTGGGGCCGGTTCTTTCTTGTTGCGGGAAAAAATCGTCGCGCCACAAGCCGCTAGCTTACAATCTGCCCATACTGGCCGTGATTTCAGTGTTAAAGAGATGCTGGCGGTCAAAGAATCTTACTTCCTGTTTGTCATTTTCTTCACCGCCTGTATGAGTGGTTTATATCTGATTGGTATCGTGAAAGATTTAGGCGTGCAACTGGCAGGAATGGATTTAGCCACCGCAGCCAATACCGTGTCCGCCATCGCCATTTTTAACACCGCCGGGCGTATTATTCTGGGGGCGCTATCCGATAAAGTTGGCCGCCTGCGGGTTATCAGTTTTACCTTGCTGGTGACCACCTTGGCAGTATCCGTATTAAGTTTTGTCCCGCTGACTCACGCCCTGTTCTTCTTGTGTGTTGGTGCCATTGCTTTCTGTTTTGGTGGCAATATCACGGTATTCCCAGCGATTGTCGGCGACTTCTTCGGTTTAAAAAATCACAGCAAGAATTACGGGATTATCTATCAAGGGTTTGGTTTAGGCGCACTGGCAGGATCATTTATTGCGGCACGTCTGGGCGGGTATCACGCGACCTTTATCGTCATTGCGGTGATGTCTGTGGTTTCCTTGCTGTTAACCCTGATTATCAAGCCGCCAAAAGGGGCGACTGCCGAGACAAAAAATATCTCAACAGCCCCAACTGCGGTCACTGCTAGCAGTCACGCGTAATCATTCTCCGCCGTAAAAAAGCAGAGCCTTGGCTCTGCTGAGGTTAATAACAAAACTGTTGATAACTGAGTGAGTGAAGGGTCGACCGCACCTAGGGGCACTTCGACGGCTTACGCCGTTACGACCCTAGCGGCACGTTTCTCCTTCATTTGACTTTGTCGGCAGTCGAAGCAGAAAGTAATAAATACGGCATCAAGGATGAAGGGTATGCCCTAATTTCTGACGCAAATAAGCCCCCGCCCCCAGCAAACCGGGTTGCTGATGAGTAATCATATAGACCGGAATATCCTGCAAGAAATCTTTGAAACGGCCTTTATCTTCAAAAGCACCGCGAAAACCGGAAGCTTTGAAGAACTCCATAAAGCGCGGCACAATACCGCCAGCAATATAGACACCGCCAAAGGTGCTGAGATTTAAGGCCAGATTGCCGCCAAAGCGCCCCATAATCACGCAAAATAGGGATAATGCGCGGCGACAGTCTGTGCAACTGTTAGCCAGAGCGCGTTCAGTCACATCTTTCGGGGCCAGATTCTCGGGCTGGCGGCCATCAGAAATCACAATTGCCCGATATAGATTGACCAGCCCCGGCCCGGAAAGCACCCGCTCGGCGGAAACGTGGCCCAGTTCCTGACGCAATACCGCCAAAATCCGGTCTTCTTCTTCACTATTGGGCGCAAAATCCACATGCCCGCCCTCACCCGGCAAGCTTATCCAGCGACTATCCACATTAACTAAATGCGCCACCCCCAATCCCGTCCCCGCACCATAGACCGCAACCGGTTTGCCCGGCTGTGGCGCTGTGCCGCCAAATTGCAGTACATCCTGCGGCGACAACATCGGGATCGCCATTGATACCGCGGTGAAATCATTGATGATTTCTAAGTGCTTTAGCCCCAGATTTTGCTGCATTTCGGCGATAGAAAATGCCCAAGTGTGATTGGTCATTGCTATCCAATCGCCAGTAATCGGGCAGGCAATGGCAATACAGCCGTGCCCTACAGTGACCTTATACTCTGATAAATATTGCCTAATAACAGCTTCCAGACTGTCGTAATCTAAACCTGAATATGTTTTTGCTTGTGATATTTCGCCGGTCGCCACAGCGCAAAGCGCCAAACGGGCATTAGTGCCACCAACGTCACCCACCAGGGCATAGCTCGTCATCAGAAACTTCTCCATTACAGATATTCTTAACTTCAATTATGCTCACTGTAAAATCAGGCTGGGGAAACAACAATCTCAATGCTGGAAACCGTTTCGCTTTGGGATAAAGATCACATAAAAACGTTTCAGCAGCGGCCACTTGCCACTGCTGACGGTAAAAAAATGCTGGGTAATGAGGTCAAAAATCAGTTTGAACCGCGCCCTTCGTCAGAAGCGGGCTTGAGTGCTACGGGCTGACGTGAGCGAATAATTCGCGCCCGCAAACTGTCATAGGCCCAGTTGTAAAACATCGTGTAAGGCAGGAAGAACAGGAAGAAACCAATCTCCAGTATCAATGCCTGTAACAGAGAAACCCCCAATACACCGGCCGCAATCGGCAAGCCAATTAAGATAAACCCACTTTCAAAGCCCAATGCATGGAATGCTCGCACACGGAGGGTTTTGGCAACACGGCTAACCGGCCAGAAGTGGTCGAATAAGCTGTTGTAAATAATATTCCACAGCATCGCCACTGAGGAGAGCAGCACGGTTAAGGTGCCCATCTGTAATATTGAACGATCCAGCAGCCATGCGCCAACAGGTGCACAAATCGAGATAGCAATGACCTCAAAACCCACGGCATGGATAATCCGCTCAAATAAAGATTTGCGATGAACTTGCATAAAACACCCACTTAATTAATCAGAAACAGATTGTCGATGGTGATTATCATCGATTTTTAAGATAGATTAAAAATAGAACCCATCGATAAAATAGATAGTTTATGCATTATTCCCCCGAAGCACTGATTGCGTTTGTCGAAGCCGCTGCCCTCGGCTCATTCTCAGCAGCTGCCCGCAAGCTGCGCAAAAGCCAGTCGACCATCAGCACCGCTATCACCAATTTGGAGGCGGATCTGGGTTTAACATTGTTTGACCGACAAGCCCGACTACCGGTGTTGACTGACCATGGGCGGCGAGTGCTCTCCCATGTGCAGGAAATTCTAGCTGCCAGTGAGCGGCTGGATAACCTCTCCATCCGTTTGGCGGCCCAGGTTGAGACCCGGCTGACATTTGTATTGTCTGATACCTATCAGCCTACCCATCATGAAAGCTTATTGCGCCGCTTTGAACAGCGTTATCCTGATATCGAATTTGAGTGTTTAATTGCCGAAGATTTCGATGTGATTGACTTACTGCAACTTAGGCGGGCGCATATTGGCGTGGTGGAAGTTCAGCATCATTACCCGCCGGACATTGCTGCTAACCGATTACCCGCCCAGACGGAAATGGCAATTTTTGTCAAACCCGACCATCCGCTGGCGCAGTTACCCCATGTCCACCCCGAACAATTAGCCACCACCCGACAACTTCGCCTGAATACTTATAACCGCACCGAGCGCAATCAGTCGCAGGGGCTAATGTGGTCAGCGCCGAGTTATTTGATGTTGCTGGAAATGGCAGAGCAAGGCTTCGGTTGGGCTATTTTACCGCGCTGGTTAGTTGAGCAATACAGTCATAAAAAACTGGTCGCCTTATCGACCCTTGGTTGGCCTAAAACTATCTCAATTGACGCCGTTTGGTCGAAAAAAACCCCGCCGGGGCCAGCAGGTTATTGGTTGTTGGATCAATTGACCGGTAAGACAAATAACGGCCAGTGAAGTCAGAGCGCTGTATTACCGGCCTGAAGAGATTTGGCTATATTGACCAATAATTCAAGCGCATCCATTTGCGGCAATACCACCACGATAAAAGCCAATCGTTATAGCTCTGCTGCGGCCCATAAATAGCTCATTCAACCACATACCCTTGGTTATTGATCAGAAAAATAATGGAATTTAATCCACCACGCAGCATTGATCCTAACTGACCAAATTCAGTGACCAAAAGCAGACTCTGTGATCTCGCCAACTTACGAGAATAGTGGAAACGCATACATTAAGGCGTCGTTTACTCTCATCAATAAGGGGCATCATGGTCTACCAAGCAGCTTCCTCCCGCTATCAGGAAATGGAATATTACCGTTGTGGTCGTAGTGGATTAATGCTGCCGGCTATTTCTCTCGGCCTGTGGCATAACTTTGGCGATAGCACCTTGTATGAAAATAGCCGTAATCTGATTCATCGGGCTTTTGACCATGGTATTACCCACTTTGATTTAGCCAATAACTATGGCCCGCCCCCTGGATCCGCTGAGCTGAACTTTGGCCGAATATTGCAGCAAGACTTACGCCCTTACCGTGATGAACTGATTATCTCGTCCAAAGCGGGCTATACCATGTGGCCCGGCCCTTATGGGGATTGGGGTTCAAAAAAATATCTGGTCGCGAGCATCAATCAAAGTTTGCAGCGCATGGGTTTGGATTATGTTGATATTTTCTATCATCACCGGCCAGACCCTAATACCCCGCTAGAAGAGACCATGGCGGCACTGGATTTACTGGTGCGCCAAGGCAAAGCCTTGTATATCGGCTTGTCGAACTACCCTGCGGCACAAGCGCGCCAAGCCTGTGAAATTCTCGCACAGCTCGGCACCCCCTGCCTGATTCACCAACCTAAATACTCTATGTTTGAGCGCTGGATTGAAGCCGAGTTACAAGATACGTTGGATGAATATGGCGTCGGTTCTATTGCTTTCTCGCCACTGGCGGGCGGCTTGTTAACTGACCGCTATCTGGCAGGAATTCCATTGGATTCTCGGGCAGCCAGTGACAGTAAGTTCCTGAATCCAGAGCAACTTTCAGCAGAGAAACTGGTCAAGGTTCGTCAATTAAATGAACTGGCGCTTGATCGCGGGCAGAAACTGTCGCAAATGTCGTTAGCTTGGGTATTACGTGGTGGGCGGGTGACGTCAGCCCTGATTGGGGCCAGTAAAACCAGCCAAATTGATGATGCCGTCGGCATGTTGGCAAATACCGAGTTCAGTGACGCAGAAATAAAAGCGATTGAAGATATTTTAGTGTAAACGTTCTCTTTTTAATCACTAAACAGGGGGGATGCCCCCTGTACCCTCTTCATTACCCCCACAGATAAATCCTAAATCCGTATTTTACAGTTTTATCCGAATCTCAACGGCTGACTTTCTGTTTAAGATGACGCCATAGCCTATAAGGCAAAAAAGGATAAATAATGTTAAAGACGGCCATATTTAAATCAATAATGTTAAAACTGAGTATCCTGAGGCCGAGAAAGATAAAACCTTGGCCGTCGATAACCATATTGCTGATAACAATATTAGCCTGGTTCCCTCTTATCCCCATGGCGAATGCCGAGAGCATTGAATTGCTGCCCAGTATTTCTTTACACATTGGCGAACAGGATCGCAATGGTAATTATTGGGATGGTTATGACTGGCGCGACCGCCAATGGTGGAAAAATCATCAAGGGCGAGATTTAGGCGAGCGTAATCGTCATGGTCATTACTGGGATGGTCACCGCTGGCAAGAGAGAAATTGGTGGAAAAAGAACTATTATTACCGCGAAGGGCGCTACTGGAAACATGACAAGCATCATGACAACCGCGGCAAAAAACATCACCGTGGCCAAGGGCGTGATCATCACCATCACGACTAACTCGCGTGCAGTCTCTCAGACGGGTTTATATCTTTAACCCGTCTGACTGATAAACCTAAAGCAGACTCGCCAGCAGATAACCATTTAATCCGATTACGAACAAGACAACAAATTTACCCAGAATCTGAGTCAGTTTGTTATCAACCAACTCCCCCATCAATTCTTTATTGCCGGTGAATACCAATAACGGCACCAGCGCCAATGCAATGCCAAAGCTCAGTAAAACTTGGCTCATCACCAGTATTTTAGTCGCGTCCATGCCGATCATAATGACAATAAAGGACGGCAACATAGTGATCGCGCGGCGTAGCCACATTGGAATATAAAAGTGCACAAACCCCTGCATCACCACTTGCCCAGCCATGGTGCCCACCACTGTCGATGACAGGCCGGCGGCAACCAAACTCAAACCAAAAACTGTGGCGGCAGCATTGCCCAGCAAGGGTTGTAAGGTCAAATAGGCTTCTTCGATTTCGGCAACATGTTGATAACCATTGAAATGGAAAGCCGCAGCAGCGGTTGCCATCATGGCCAAATTCACAAAACCAGCAATCGTCATGGCAATCGCCACATCAAACTTGGTTGAGGCGTAGCGCTCAGTTTTGGATTCTTTGCTTTCCGTCTGTGTTAATGCTGAATGCAGGTAAATGACGTGCGGCATAATTGTCGCCCCCAAGACCCCGGCGGCTAAAAACACCGCGTTACTGTTAGGTAAGCTCGGAATAATCATCCCGCGCCCCAGGGCCGCCAGTTCAGGTTGAGAGAAAATCAGTTCAACAATATAAGATGCCGCGACGAACAAAAGCAGCCCACCAATCACCATTTCGATTGGCTTTTGCCCACGGTTTTGCAGCATAAGAATGAGGAAAGTGGCGATGCCAGTCAGTACCGCGCCTTGTAGCAGTGTTACACCTAGCAGCAATTTGAAGCCGATAGCGGCCCCGATAAACTCGGCCAAGTCTGTTGCCATCACGATAATCTCGGCCTGCACCCAGTAAGCCCATACTACCGGGCGTGGGAAACGATCACGAATATGCTCCGCCAGATTCTTACCGGTCGCGATCCCAAGTTTTGCTGACAGCAATTGGACTAACATCGCCATGACATTAGCCCACACCACCACCCATAAGAGAGTATAGCCAAAGGTAGCTCCGGCTTGAATGTTAGTCGCAAAGTTACCGGGGTCGATATAGGCAATGGCAGCAATAAAGGCAGGCCCCATCAGGGAGAGTTTTATCCTCCTTGAGTTACGGCGGGGTGTATCGACAGCACGGCTATTCAACATTCAGTATTACCCTTGGAAATTTACGGCTACTCTCTTATCACCCATAATATCTAAATGATAATAATTATCAAGCGCATTTGGAATGGTGAAACTTATCTCTCTGATAGCTAATACCGCGTAATCTGCCGTGCAGTAAGGGAGGCGCTCTTGGTTTCTGAAAAATTGTGTTAAATACTGCATCGCAATTTCCGAGCTCGCTCACTACAATTGTTCAAACTAGCATATTTACACTATCCCTGTAGCATATTATTAACATCCTATTTTTTGTGATCAACCCCACTAATTTGTTTGCATTTATGAAAGTGAATTTCTATATTTGCTGTCTATATCTCGTTTTTAATGTAGCCGTTACATAAAATGTCCACCAAAACCTAGTCTGCCTCTAATTTGGAGCACATATGTCCCATATTCTACAGTTTGCGTTGGCCTTAGTCGTAGTGGCCATATTGGCTCTTGTTATCTGCAAAGATCGCAAAAGCATCCGCATTCGGTTTGTTATTCAATTATTGGTTATTGAAGTGTTGCTGGCGTACTTCTTCCTCCATTCAGAAGTTGGATTAGGTTTTGTGAAAGGATTCGCGGGCTTTTTCGACAAATTACTGGGGTTCGCTGCTACCGGCACTGATTTTGTCTTCGGTAACATGGGGGATAAAGGCCTCGCATTCTTCTTCCTGAGAGTGCTGTGTCCTATCGTCTTTATTTCTGCTCTCATTGGTATTCTGCAGTACATTAAAGTTCTGCCCGTCATTATTCGTATTATTGGGACTTTATTGTCCAAAGTTAACGGCATGGGTAAGCTGGAATCATTCAACGCAGTCAGTTCACTGATTCTGGGCCAATCTGAAAACTTCATCGCCTATAAAGATATTTTAGGCAAAATGTCTGAAAAACGCATGTACACCATGGCAGCAACGGCAATGTCGACAGTCTCGATGTCAATTGTCGGTGCTTATATGTCAATGCTGGATGCGAAATTCGTGGTCGCCGCGCTGGTGCTTAACATGTTCAGCACCTTTATCGTGTTGTCGCTAATCAACCCGTATAAAGCTGAGGATGAAGAAGAGTTACAGCTGAGCAACTTGCATGAAGGTCAAAGCTTCTTTGAAATGCTGGGTGAATACATCTTGGCCGGTTTCAAAGTTGCCATTATCGTAGCAGCAATGCTGATTGGTTTTATCGCATTGATTGCTGCGATGAATGCTCTGTTTAGCCTGCTGTTTGGTATTAGCTTCCAGGGTATTTTGGGCTATGTCTTCTTCCCGTTTGCTTGGGTAATGGGCATTCCTGCTCATGAAGCCTTGCAAGTCGGCGGTATAATGGCAACCAAATTGGTTTCTAACGAATTTGTGGCCATGATGGACTTGCAGAAAGTGGCATCAGAATTGTCACCACGTAGTGTGGGTATTCTGTCCGTATTCCTGGTTTCATTCGCTAACTTCTCTTCCATCGGCATCGTCGCCGGTGCGATTAAAGGCCTGAATGAGCACCAAGGTAATGTCGTTTCTCGTTTTGGCTTGAAGCTGCTGTACGGCTCTACACTGGTCAGTGTGCTGTCTGCGTCTATCGCGGGCCTGGTACTCTAAGTATCAGAAAATAATCTCTAAAAAGGCGCTACGGCGCCTTTTTTTATGCCTGTGATTCGAGGGCATGCTATTTGATGTAATGATGCTTATTGGCAGGTTAAAAAGCTAAAGATATAAGTCGGTAAAAAGAAATGGGGGAAATAGCTATTTGGAAGTTTTGGGGGGGTTACTAAGGTACTGGATATAATGGTGGGTCGTGCGGGATGACTCGGCCGCGGGCCTCGCCCTTCGGGTCAACGCTAAAGCGTTGCTGTCTCGCTTCGCTCGGCTCGAACCTGAACGCAGGATCTCACCCACACGATATCGTGTAGTATGCAACTTCTGAGTTTGAGGGATTTAATAAGATACTAGATATAATGGTGGGTCGTGCGGGATGACTCGGCCGCGGGCCTCGCCCTTCGGGTCAACGCTAAAGCGTTGCTGTCTCGCTTCGCTCGGCTCGAACCTGAACGCAGGATCTCACCCACACGATATCGTGTAGTATGCAACTTCTGAGTTTGAGGGATTTAATAAGATACTAGATATAATGGTGGGTCGTGCGGGATTCGAACCTGCGACCAATTGATTAAAAGTCAACTGCTCTACCAACTGAGCTAACGACCCATTATATAATGCTGAAAGTATAAAAGTGGTGGGCGATACCAGATTCGAACTGATGACCCCCTCCGTGTAAAGGAGATGCTCTACCAACTGAGCTAATCGCCCACTTTTACTACTTTGATACTTCAAACAATGAGAGATGAGTGGTGGGCGATACCAGATTCGAACTGATGACCCCCTCCGTGTAAAGGAGATGCTCTACCAACTGAGCTAATCGCCCTCATCTATCTCATTTAATGCTTTGTATTTCATTTACTTTATAACACGTCGAGTTTGGTGGGCGATACCAGATTCGAACTGATGACCCCCTCCGTGTAAAGGAGATGCTCTACCAACTGAGCTAATCGCCCCGCCGTGTTGTTGGAGTCGCATTATAGGGATAGTTCGAAGTGAGTCAACGGTTTTTAAAACGAAAACAATCGTTCGCCGCAAATTTAAACAGGATGCGATATTTATCGCCACTATGAACCTTGGCATACCGGTAACATCGTTGAGGAATTGTCTCAGGGTGGTAGAATGTCGCCTACTTTTTCGAATTTCGAGCAACAGCCAGCTTTTGCTGGTCGGCGTAGCGTAATAAGGCATCGAACCCAATGAAAATCAAAACCCGTTTTGCACCCAGTCCTACCGGCTATCTTCACGTCGGTGGCGCACGTACCGCGTTGTATTCCTGGTTGTTCACTCGCCACTTTGGTGGTGAATTTGTTTTGCGTATTGAAGATACTGATCTTGAGCGCTCAACTCAGGAAGCTATCGACGCCATTATGGACGGTATGAACTGGCTAAATCTGGATTGGGATGAGGGCCCGTATTTCCAAACCAAACGTTTCGATCGCTACAATGCGGTCATTGACCAAATGTTGGAAAACGGCACTGCTTATAGATGCTATTGCTCCAGAGAGCGTCTGGATGAATTGCGCGAAGCCCAAATGGCCAATGGTGAAAAACCCCGCTACGATGGCCGCTGCCGCGATAGCCAGTGTACCCATGGTGCTGATGAACCTTCTGTCGTGCGTTTTCGTAACCCACAGGAAGGCTCGGTTATTTTCGATGATAAAATCCGTGGCCCAATCGAATTCAGCAACCAAGAGCTGGATGATCTAATTATCCGCCGTACCGATGGTTCGCCGACTTATAACTTCTGCGTGGTGGTTGATGACTGGGATATGGAAATCACCCATGTTATCCGTGGTGAAGACCATATCAATAATACCCCGCGCCAGATTAATATCTTGAAAGCGCTGGGCGCGCCGGTTCCTGAATATGCCCACGTTTCAATGATTTTGGGTGATGACGGCAAAAAACTGTCTAAGCGCCATGGCGCGGTCGGTGTGATGCAATACCGCGATGACGGCTATCTGCCAGAAGCGCTGTTGAACTACCTGGTCCGCCTGGGCTGGTCTCATGGTGATCAGGAAATATTTTCTGTTGCTGAGATGACCGAGCTATTCACACTGGATGCGGTCAGCAAATCTGCCAGTGCCTTCAATACTGAAAAACTACAATGGCTGAATCATCACTATATCAATAGCTTGCCGCCAGAACAGGTTGCAGTTCACTTGTCATGGCAGGTTGAGCAGTTGGGTATTGATACTCGCAATGGCCCTGAGTTGGCCGAGATAGTTAAGTTATTAGGTGAGCGCTGTAAGACATTAAAAGAAATGGCCGAATCTTGCCACTATTTCTATGAAGAGTTTGATGAGTTCGATGCAGACGCGGCGAAAAAACATTTGCGCCCTGTGGCCCGTCAGCCCCTGGAGGCAGTTAAAGCCAAACTGGCTGCTATCACCGAATGGACGACTGAAAACGTTCACAATGCCATTCAGGGCACCGCTGATGAGCTAGGTGTAGGTATGGGCAAAGTTGGCATGCCGCTGCGTGTTGCTGTCACTGGCGCAGGCCAATCACCGGGTATGGATGTCACTGTTCATGCCATCGGGCAGGCGCGCTCGCTAGCACGTATTGATAAAGCTCTGGCTTTTATCAGTGAGCGTGAAGCGCAGCAATAAATTCTAACTCATTTATTAGGCGGCTGACTAAAGTCGCCTTTTTTATGCTGTTTTCTCACTGATTTGGCGGCTTTTTCAGCGCTTAACCTAAGAAATAGAATTAGCCGTTGACACTGTTTCAGGGGTTTCATATCATGCGCCCCGTTCACACAATTTATTATGTGCGCATTGGGGCTATAGCTCAGCTGGGAGAGCGCTTGCATGGCATGCAAGAGGTCGACGGTTCGATCCCGTCTAGCTCCACCAAATTTCTTGTTTGGTAAAGTTTTCAAACTCGATAAGTGGATGGCATATAATTCAATACGAACAACCACATTTGTGGGGCTATAGCTCAGCTGGGAGAGCGCTTGCATGGCATGCAAGAGGTCGACGGTTCGATCCCGTCTAGCTCCACCACTCTTTAAAAGACCGGCCTATGGCCGGTCTTTTGCCTTTTAAGCTTTGCTCCCGTTATTCTCTAATTTATCATTCCGCACTGTTATTCTGTTTTTCTTCAAATCTGTTTTTTCTTCAAATACATTGATTACAGAGGAAGTAGCCGATGAACCAACGACAGCAAATCATTGAATGGTTACGTGCCGACCCCTATCGGATGCAAGCTTTATCTTTTGCCCGTGAACTTCGGTTAAACCAGTGGTGCTTGGCCGCAGGATTTGTCCGTAATCTGGTGTGGGATAAGCTGCATCGATACCCTTCCTCTACCCCACTTAATGATATCGATTTAGTCTATTTCGATGAGCAAAACACCCGCGAGCAGCATGATTCACAGCTTGAAGATCAACTTAATCACTCAACATCAGCCCGGCATCAATCATTCCCGTGGTCAGTCAAAAATCAGGCCAGAATGCACCTGCGCACTGGACGCCAACCTTACACCAGCACCGAAGATGCCATCAGCTATTGGGTTGAAGTGGAAACGGCCATTGGTGCCAGCCTTAAAGAGAATGGCGATATTGAGCTGGTCACCCCGTTCGGTTTGGCTGCTTTGTTTAGTAAAACTATTACGCTGAACAGCAAAAATGGTGAAATCGATACTTACTATCAGCGGGTCAATAGCAAAGGTTGGCAACAACATTGGCCTGAATTGCGCTTGGTGGTTTAGCCACACATAAGCGCTCAAAAAAAACGCCAAGTGATAATATTGTGTAAAACCGCCCTTAGAAGTTAAAGGTTAATATCCCCCTCGTCGATAAGCATTACTCCACTCATGTTATTTCAAGGAATAATGATGTCGACCACAATATCTGCAGCATCAATCTCTGTGAGCAGTAGTAGCTCGTCAGACAACAGTAGCGCGGCACAGATTAAATCCATTAATCAAGAGATCCAAAAACTGACCGAAAAGTTAAGTACCTTAACAGACTCGGATTTAACTGCTGATGAGTTAAAAAAACAGCAACACCAAATTCAGAATCAAATTGCTGCACTACAAGCTGAAATTGCGCGTATTCAAGCCAAAGAAGCGGAGAAAACCAAAGAAGGGGACAACAATACTGTCAGCGCACCGGCCGGTGATGGCGTCAACCGCCCTTCGGTACAGAACCAGATTGACGTTTATATTTAATGCCGGTGATGCCTTAAAAAACAAGACTATGGCGATGACGGGCATCCGCCCATCGCCATATTTTAGAATGCCAGATTAGCCGCGTTTAAGTGGTTTAACTAAACTATCCAGCCCTTCAATCTTGATGGCCAGAGTCATCTCCATCAGCATACCCAGCTTGCCTTGAGGAAACTCACCTTTGCGCGCAAACCAAAGCAGATACTCCTCCGGAAGATCGATCAATACCCGGCCCTGATATTTACCGAAAGGCATACGGGTATTGGCGATCTCAACTAAATTTTCTTTTTCCACATGCCCCTCCGAATGCCCTTTCATGAGTAAGATTATTCACCAAGCAAAAGGATCATTTCTGCTTCATCGATAACCTTAATCCCCAGTTCCTGCGCCTTCACCAATTTTGAACCAGCAGCTTCACCCGCAATCACCAGATCCGTTTTCTTGGAAACACTGCCACTCACTTTTGCCCCTAAAGCAGTCAGGCGATCTTTTGCTTCGTCACGTGAGAGAATGGTCAGCGAGCCAGTGAGCACCACGGTTTTTCCGGCAAATGGGCTGTCGATCTCTTCGGCAATAATTGGTTGAGGCTCCGGCCAACTGATCACTTTTTCCAGCGCTTCGATCACTTTCTGATTGTGTTCTTCACCGAGGAAATTCCGCACATGTTTGGCCACTATTTCCCCCACATCCGGCACACTTTTTAATGCTTCAATATCTGCCGCACGCAGATTTGCCAGATTACGGAAGTGAGCCGCTAAGTTAGCCGCTGTCGCCTCCCCCACCTCACGAATGCCCAAAGCATACAAAAAGCGGGCAAAAGTGGTTTGTTTCGCTTTTTCTAGCGCCGCTATCAGATTTTGTGCGGACTTCGGCCCCATCCGGTCCAACCCGGTCAGCTTGCCCGCAGTCAGTGTGAATAAATCAGCAGGATTCTCAACATACTGTTTTTCCACCAGTTGCTCGATAATCTTGTCACCCATACCTTCGACATCCAGCGCCCGGCGCGAAACAAAATGCTTCAATGCCTCTTTGCGTTGCGCGGCGCAGAATAACCCACCAGTACAGCGAGCGACCGCTTCGCCCTCAACCCGCTCAATATCAGAGCCGCACACTGGGCAGTGTTCAGGGAAAGTAATCTCTTTAGCATCCTGCGGGCGCTGCTCCATCACTACGCCCACCACCTGCGGAATAACATCTCCGGCACGGCGGACAATTACGGTATCGCCAATGCGTAAACCCAAGCGCTCGATTTCATCGGCATTATGCAGAGTGGCATTGCTGACAATCACGCCCGCCACTTGTACAGGTTCCAGCCGGGCTACCGGGGTAATCGCACCGGTGCGCCCCACCTGAAATTCTACTTCACGGACTTGAGTTATCTGTTCTTGTGCCGGGAATTTAAATGCCGTCGCCCAGCGCGGTGCGCGTGCCACGAAACCCAACTGCTCTTGCAAGTCGAGTGAATCAACTTTGATGACCACACCATCAATATCAAAACCTAAACCGGCGCGGTCTTGTTCAACTTGACGATAGAAAGCAATGACTTGCTCGCTGCCAGTGCACAGTTTGACCCGATTACTGACCGGTAAGCCCCAAGCTTTAAACTGCATTAGGCGCTGAATATGACTGCGGGGAAGTTCACCGCCCTCCAATAAACCCACGCCATAGCAGAAGAAGGTTAATGGCCGTTTAGCGGTAATACGCGGGTCAAGCTGGCGCAGTGAGCCAGCAGCCGCATTACGCGGGTTAGCAAAAATTTTGCCCCCTTTGCGGCGCGCCTCGTCATTCAGTTGCTCGAAACCGGCCTGTGGCATAAAGACTTCGCCACGAACTTCAACCCGACGCGGGATATTATCCCCTTGTAAACGCAGCGGAATAGCCCGGATAGTGCGCACATTGGCAGTGATATTTTCACCGGTGGTGCCATCACCTCGGGTTGCGGCCTGTACCAGTTCACCCTCTTCATACAACAAACTCACCGCTAAACCATCAAGCTTCAATTCACAGCAAAATGTCAGCGGTTCCGCGCTTTTCAGCCGGTCATGCACCCTTTTATCAAAAGCCAGATAACTCTCTTCATCAAAGACATTATCCAGAGACAGCATCGGGACTTCATGTTTAACCTGCTCGAATGCATCAAGAGGCGCGGCGCCTACCCGTTGAGTCGGTGAGTCATTGGTAATCAGTTCGGGATGTTGTGCTTCCAAATCGCGTAATTGCTGCATCAACCGGTCGTATTCAGCATCAGGGATCTCTGGCGCATCCAGCACATGATATTGATGCTCGTGATGGCGCAATGAGGTTCTTAGTTGATTAATTTGCTGAATTATCGATTCCATGGCTCACCATCAAAGATAAAAAACCCCCGGCATGCGGGGGTTCGGGTTAATTCAATTCATTGCGAGGCAACATTATCAGGCGGTTGCGTTTGCATCCAACACTTCGCGGATGCGGGCCTTGTACGTTTCCAGTTTTTGCGGGGTCATCATGCGGCGCTCATCATCCAACACCACACCGCCGACATCATCAGCAATACGCTGGGCTGATTGCAGCATCAACTTAAAGTTTTGATGTGCATCGCCATAAGACGGCACCATCATAAACATTGAGACACCCGGCGTTGAGAAGTCAGACATAGTGTCAGGGTCAAAAGAACCCGGTTTCACCATATTTGCCAAGCTGAATAATACTGGGCCACTGCCAGCCGGGCTAAGATGGCGATGGAAAATCCCCATTTCACCAAACTGGAAGCCAGACTGAAGTACACTTTGTAGTAGCACTTCCCCCCCAAGAGCCCCGCCATGATGGGCTGCAACATGCAGCACCAAAACGGTTTCTTTCAGCTTTTGTGGTTTCACTTCAGGAGCTGGAGCGACAGGCTCTGGTTGTGATTCCACAGGTTGCGGAACCACCCGAGCGGCATGTGTAGCCACAGGTTGTGGTTCTGCGTGACGCGGTTGTGAGTCATATTCCCCAACCGAGCCAAACAAAGGATCACGCTGTGATTCATGCGGTGGTTGCTCAGCAGATAGCCCACCCAAAAGAGGGTCATCGTTTTCTATTTCCACTGAGCCTGTTTGCACTGAAGCAAAAGGTTTCTGGCGAGGTTCCGCCTTAGCCGAAGCCGGTTTGGTTTCAGTATGCTGAATTACCGGCAATTCATCGTCGTCTTCATCAAGATGATTAAACGAAGGCTTCTCTTGTGGATGAGCAGTGCGGACGCGCACTTCTCCCACCCCTTCATCGAGAGTCTCGATCGGGGTTTCAATTCGTTCTTGTTTCGGACGTTTAACTGGGCGATCGCGAAAAATTGATGAGCGTTCTTTACGGCTGGTCCATAAACCATGCAATAACAACGCTATTATGGCGATCGCGCCAACAACGATTAATATCAGACGCAAATCCTGCATCATTACTATCTCTGTTGTTCCTATACATTGCCACCGCGGCAAACATTCACCCTTTAACTCTATTTCCCAACGTACACAAGTGCAAGTCCGTGCTCAATTTTCTTCAAAGAAAGATGATTATACTAGATGTTTTGCTTATTTTTCGCACAAAATGTGACTATGCAGTGGGAAATCATACCGATATGATACACCGGTCAACAAGCTTATAGAGAACTGAATGGCATGGCGTATACGCAAAAAGCAGTAAAAAAGGTCAATGGTATCCATTATTTTGCCCAAGGATGGCAGTTAATTTCCCGTCCGGGTATCCGGCGATTCGTGATTTTGCCTTTATTGGTGAATATTCTGCTGATGGGAGGAGCTTTTTGGTGGTTATTCAACCGGATAGGTGACTGGGTTCCCCAGTTAATGAGTTATGTCCCTGACTGGTTGCAGTGGCTCAGTTATTTATTGTGGCCTGTAATGGTGATTTCAGTGCTACTGGTGTTCAGTTATCTATTTAGTACCCTCGCCAATTTCATTGCGGCCCCCTTTAACGGTTTGCTGGCCGAACAGTTAGAAGCCAGCCTGACCGGTAAACCGCTACCAGACACCGGTATTATGGGTATCCTGAAAGATCTGCCACGGATTATGGCGCGTGAATGGCGGAAATTAGCCTATTACTTGCCACGGGCTTTGGTGCTATTGCTGCTGTACTTCATTCCCGGTATTGGCCAAACCCTCGCTCCGGTTCTGTGGTTCCTGTTTAGCGCCTGGATGCTCTCGATACAATATTGTGATTACCCTTTTGATAACCATAAAGTGAGTTTTCAGCATATGCGCAGTGCTCTGCGTCAAAATAAGGTCGATAACCTGCAGTTTGGCGCTTTAGTGAGTTTATTCACTATGATTCCTTTCCTCAACTTGGTGATTATGCCAGTCGCGGTCTGTGGTGCCACAGCAATGTGGGTCGAGCGCTACCGCGATCAGTTTGTTCAGTCATCACAATAATTTTGCCTGGGCGTGCTGGTCGCGCCCCTATTGCCGAGAATAAAAGTGATTTACCAAGATTAAAAGTTATTGGGATTAAAACTTATTTCCTAATAACATATCGATATACCAATTCCTTACTTCCATAGCCATACTGTTAGCGTATGCTTTGAACGATTCCTACATTTTCATAGAGTTAAAGGACGGGCTATGAGCAAGATATATGAAGACAACTCTTTAACAATCGGCCATACGCCGCTGGTTCGTCTGAACCGTATCGGTAACGGGCGCATTTTGGCGAAGGTTGAGTCACGCAATCCAAGTTTCAGTGTTAAATGCCGTATCGGTGCCAATATGATTTGGGACGCCGAAAATCGTGGCATTCTGACCAAAGACAAAGAACTGGTAGAACCGACCAGTGGTAATACCGGTATCGCGCTGGCATTTGTTGCCGCCGCACGCGGTTATAAATTAACTCTGACCATGCCCGAAACCATGAGTATTGAGCGCCGTAAACTGCTCAAAGCACTGGGGGCTAATTTGGTGCTAACCGAAGGCGCCAAAGGGATGAAAGGGGCCATTGCCAAAGCAGAAGAAATTCAAGCAACCGATCCAGACCGCTATCTTATCTTGCAGCAATTCAGCAACCCAGCGAACCCAGATATTCACGAAAAAACCACCGGCCCAGAAATCTGGGAAGATACTGATGGCGAAGTCGATGTTTTTATCGCGGGTGTCGGTACCGGCGGTACCCTAACCGGTGTCAGCCGCTACATTAAAAATACCAAAGGCAAGGCGATTACCACGGTTGCGGTTGAACCAACAGATTCTCCGGTAATTACTCAGGCATTAGCTGGCCAGGAAATAAAACCCGGCCCGCACAAGATTCAAGGGATCGGCGCTGGCTTTATTCCCGGTAACCTCGACCTGAGTCTGGTTGATCGTGTTGCACTGGTCACCAATGATGAAGCCATCTCGATGGCGCGCCGTTTAATGGATGAAGAAGGCATTTTAGCCGGTATTTCTTCTGGTGCAGCCGTTGCAGCAGCGGTCAAGCTTTCTGAAGAAGATGACTTTACTGACAAAACAATTGTGGTTATTCTTCCGTCCTCGGGTGAGCGCTATTTAAGCACGGCGTTGTTTGCAGATTTGTTCACTGAACAAGAGCTGCAACAGTAGTCAGGCCGTCGCACTAAATGCTAAAAAAGCACCCTCGTGGGTGCTTTTTTTGTGGCGCGCTTCAAAGTTTTTACTACATAAAGATTGATTTTACCCTCTGGGTTTAGTATTTAACCGGTCAATTATTTCGATACGCGAAATTAATCACGTATTGAGCGCCTCTCTGGCTGAATCGATTTATCAATTATGCAACACAACAAAAAATGTCATCACTGAACGCTGATTGAAGACATAACGCAAAGAGAGCATTATTCTTAAAACTGATAGTGATGATTTTAGACCTGAATTAGGGTTGCATCAGAAACTGTCTTTGTGACTTGTCACTGGTTGAGGCATAGTCATGCGCGAGTTGAATGATGAGTTATGCGCGCACCAATACAGGCTAAAGTTTGGTTTTTACACTAAACTTTAGCTCCACAACATAAATCCAATAAGTTGGGGAAATACAATGTTCCAGCAAGAAGTTACTATTACAGCACCAAACGGTCTGCATACCCGCCCTGCTGCCCAGTTCGTAAAAGAAGCAAAAGGCTTTGCAAGCGAAATTACCGTGATTTCTAACGGTAAAAGCGCTAGTGCCAAGAGCCTGTTCAAACTGCAAACTCTGGGCCTGACCCAAGGGACTGTTGTTACGATCTCGGCCGAAGGCGAAGATGAGAAGAAAGCTGTTGAGCATCTGGTAAAACTGATGGCAGAGCTTGAGTAATCACGCGTGCTTTTTTAGTTAACACCAGTCAAGAGTAAGGTAGGGTTATGATTTCAGGCATTTTAGTATCACCGGGTATCGCTTTTGGTAAAGCACTTTTACTGAAAGAAGATGAGATTGTCATCAACCGGAAAAAGATCTCTGCTGACCAAGTGGAGCAAGAAGTCGAGCGTTTCAAAACTGGGCGGGCTAAAGCTGCTGAACAGTTGGAAGCGATCAAGACCAAAGCTGAAGCCAGTCTCGGCGAAGAGAAAGCTGCCATCTTCGAAGGGCATATCATGCTGTTGGAAGACGAAGAGCTTGAGCAGGAAATCATAGCCCTCATCAAAGATGATAAGCAGTCTGCGGATGCCGCGGCTTATTCCGTCATTGAAGGCCAGGCGAAAGCACTGGAAGAACTGGATGACGAATACCTGAAAGAACGTGCGGCTGACGTACGTGATATCGGTAAACGCCTTCTGAAGAACATTCTCGGCCTGACCATTGTTGATTTGAGCGCTATTCCGGATGAAGTGATTCTGGTTGCAACCGATTTGACCCCGTCAGAAACCGCGCAGCTTAATCTGGATAAAGTGTTAGGGTTCATCACCGATTTAGGTGGCCGCACCTCTCACACCTCGATTATGGCTCGTTCACTAGAATTACCGGCTATCGTCGGGACCAGTAATGCGACCAAAGAAATCCAGAATGATGATTATTTGATCCTCGATGCGGTCAATAACAAAATTTATTTAAACCCAACGACTGAAGTGATTGAGCGACTGAAAGCGGTGAAAGCTCAGTACATCACCGAAAGAAATGATCTGGCCAAACTGAAAGACTTGCCTGCAATAACCCTTGATGGTCATCAGGTTGAAGTGGTTGCCAACATCGGCACAGTGCGTGATATCGCCGGTGCTGAACGTAATGGCGCTGAAGGTGTAGGTCTGTATCGTACCGAATTCCTGTTCATGGACCGCGACTCTCTGCCGACTGAAGAAGAGCAGTTCCAGGCTTATAAAGCCGTTGCGGAAGCCATGGGCTCTCAGGCAGTTATCGTCCGTACTATGGACATCGGCGGTGATAAAGACCTGCCGTACATGAACTTGCCAAAAGAAGAAAACCCATTCTTGGGCTGGCGTGCCATCCGTATTGCTATGGATCGCAAAGAGATTCTGCACGCACAGCTGCGCGCCATCTTGCGTGCATCGGCGTTTGGTAAATTGCGTATCATGTTCCCGATGATTATTTCGGTTGAAGAAGTACGCGAACTGAAAGCAGAACTTGAGCTGCTGAAAAGCCAATTACGTGAAGAAAATAAGGCCTTTGATGAAACTATCGAGGTCGGTGTGATGGTTGAAACACCTGCGGCGGCGGTCATCGCTCGCCATTTAGCTAAAGAAGTTGACTTCTTTAGTATTGGGACAAACGATCTAACTCAGTATACTCTGGCTGTAGATCGTGGCAATGAGCTGATTTCTCATCTCTATAATCCAATGTCGCCATCGGTATTGGGCCTGATCAAACAGGTAATTGATGCATCTCACGCTGAAGGTAAGTGGACCGGTATGTGCGGTGAACTTGCTGGCGACGAACGTGCTACACTGTTGCTATTGGGCATGGGGCTGGATGAGTTCAGCATGAGTGCGATTTCGATCCCACGCATCAAGAAAATTATCCGTAATACGAATTTCGAAGATGTGAAAGTGTTGGCGGAGCAAGCACTAGCTCAACCAACAGCGAAGGAATTGATGGATTTGGTTACCACATTCATCGAAGAAAAAACGCTCTGCTAATTCCACGATACTGGACTGCTGCCCAATATAAACTCTAAATAATTCGAGTTGCGGAAAGGTGGCAAGTGAGAGAGTCCCGATGAGCTTACTGTGTTGTAAGTGATTCGGGTGATTGAACGCAGCCAACGCATATGCAGCTTGAAGTATGACGAGTATAAATACTTAGGAGAAGATCATGGGTTTGTTCGATAAACTGAAATCACTGGTTTCAGATGATAAAAAAGACAGTGGCACTATTGAAATCGTCGCGCCGTTGTCTGGTGAGATCGTCAACATCGAAGATGTTCCTGATGTTGTTTTTGCAGAGAAAATCGTTGGTGATGGGATTGCCATCAAGCCTTCAGGCAATAAAATGGTTGCTCCTGTTGACGGCACCATCGGTAAAATTTTCGAAACTAACCATGCTTTTTCTATCGAATCAGACAGCGGCATTGAGCTGTTCGTCCACTTCGGTATTGATACTGTTGAACTGAAAGGCGAAGGCTTCAAACGCATCGCTGAAGAAGGCCAACGCGTCAAGAAAGGCGATGTAGTTATTGAGTTCAATCTGGCCCTGCTGGAAGAGAAAGCCAAGTCTACTTTGACGCCGGTGGTTATCTCCAACATGGACGAGATTAAAGAACTGATTAAACTGTCCGGTAGTGTCACCGTGGGTGAGACGCCGATTATTCGTATCAAGAAATAATTTCATACGAATATGGAAAACGGCGCCTTTGTGCGCCGTTTTTGTTTGATAATTTATTCTATCGCACTCCAACGCGGCACTCGCAAGATAATCACCAACCCACCCTGCTCGCCGTTTCTTGCTTCAACCTGCCCACCATGCGCCAAAATCACCTTGCGGGTGATGGCCAGACCCAGACCATAGCCTTTGCCGGAGAGAGCTGATTGGACCCGGACAAAGGGATCAAAAATACTGGAGAGTTTACTGTCTTCAACACCCGGCCCTTGATCAGAAACCTGAATCTGGTAACTCTCATCAGTCAATGAAAGCACCACTTTTACCTGTTGGCCTTGGGCGGAGAATCGCAGCGCATTACGGACAATATTATCAATCGCCCGCCGCATCAGCTCGGCATTCCCCTTGACGGTATAGTCAACTTGCGGTGATACCTGTAGCAGTATTTCAACACCCGGCACCTGTGCTTCATAGCGAGCATCATTGACCACCACGGCCACTAACTCGTACAAATCGAAATACTCGTCATCATCGGCGATATTGTGATTTTCGGTGCGAGATAACGCCAATAACTCACCAATCATCTTATCCAGCCGTTCAGATTCATGTTCAATGCGCAGCAATGAATTTTCGACATTTTTGGGGTTTTGACGTGCTAATCCAATCGCTAATTGCAAGCGAGCCAGTGGAGAACGTAATTCATGAGAAACGTCGTGCAATAATTGCTCGCGGGCACTAACCAACTCTTTCAGCCGCTCAGCCATTGAATCAAAATCACGCGCCACTTCGGTCAGTTCGTCATGGCGATGACGCATAACAGGCAACAGCCGCACCGACAAATCGCCCTGCGCCACCCGTTCGAAACCAGCACGCAGTTGGCGCATTGGCCGCGTCAGGTTCCAGGCCAGCAAGGTACTGAAGAACAAGCCGCCCAGCACTCCCATCCAAATCATGGGGATCGGAATGTTCAATATTTCATGGCGGCCTCCATCGGACCTTCCCTGTTGATTGACTTCCCGCAATCCATCAATGTCGTAACTGATACGATAATTCTGACCATCCGATCCTTTGACCCAAGCTGTAACTTCTCTACTGTAAAATTCTGGCCCTCGACCTTTGGCTGGCAACGTTTTATCCGGTGATTCCGTCGTCACTTGGGGTATTTCTGTCGCTGGCAATACCGAAAAGTGATTTTTATCTGTTTCCGGCCAGTTCGCCGTCATGGCATTTAGGGCTGGCAGGCCACCACTTTGTAGCACCGAGGCCGCAGAAGCGACCTGTAACTTAGCAATCTGGCGTATCATTTCGCGCTCAAGTGGTTCATGGCGATTGCCGTAAAAGGAAAATACCACCCAGAGCATCTGGGTCATTAAAATAAAGGTCAGCCAAAACCCCAGTAGGATTTTCCAGAATAACCGTCCACGCATACTTAACTGACTCCACCAATGGCAATTATCTGATGCGGTAGCCAATGCTACGGACCGTTTCAATATTTAACGTATTCCCCGGCAATGCCGCGAGTTTCTGTCTGATATTGCTGATATGCACATCGACACTGCGGTCATAGGCTTCCCGCGGCCGGCCTAAGCCTTTGTCAGATAACTCATCTTTGGTGACCACCCGCTCTGACGAGCGCAATAACAATTCCAATAAATTAAACTCAGAAGCTGTCAAATCAAAGGGTTTGCCCTGCCATTCACTGCTGCGGGTCGACGGATTGAGCATCAAGTCGCTATGTGTAATGACACTATCATCCGCCGAAAGCGCATCGGGGTGCTCGTCAAAACGGCGTAATACTGCGCGCAGTCGGGCCACCAATTCACGTGGGTAACACGGCTTCGGCATATAATCATCAGCGCCCATTTCCAGGCCGATAACACGGTCAATATTGTCGCCTTTGGCCGTCAGCATAATAATGGGTAAACGGTTTTTTTTACGCACTTGGCGCAAAACATCGATGCCACTCATGTCAGGCAACATAATGTCGAGAATCAAGGCGGTATAGTCCCCAGACAAAGCCGCGGCAATGCCCGCTTTACCGGTGACGACCAATTCGGCATTAAAACCCTCGCCGCTTAGGTATTCCCTCAGCATGCTGCCCAGCTCAACATCATCATCGACTAACAAAATTTTCATCTCTTCGCTCTCCAGCCTGATTTCGGCTATTTTCATGCCTATTTGACTTGCGCGCAGCCGATTTTACTCAATCCTTACATATCCTTGAGTTTTATTTGATTCACCCTCATCGGCTTTGATGGGTCAATAATCCCATGGCCGTTGGTTTCACTCTTTTCTTCATTGTAGCTCAAGGAATTTTGACCGATTATGCAATAGGTTACAGCCGATGAATATCATGCGGGTCTGCGCTACAGCGCGCCCAAAAGATGGGGGTGACAATAGGGTTTGGGATTGAGTAGGGTTTGAAATTTTTGCAATGTGTTATCGAGCAGGACGTGATTCAAACCCGGCTCGAACCACAATGAATCATCAAGATAAACGCTAACCCAATGATCTGTTTTGGGTTCATCAAGGGGAAAATCCCCTTTAATTACTCAAAAACTCCAGTTGATAAATAGCGGTCCCCGCGATCACAGATAATCGCCACAATCACCGCACCTGGGTTTTCGGCGGCTACTCGCAATGCCCCGGCCACTGCACCACCGGAGCTAACACCGCAGAAAATTCCCTCTTCTGTGGCCAGGCGGCGCATGGTTTGTTCAGCTGAAATTTGTGTGATATCCAGCACCTGATCCACCAGCTCGGAGCGGAAAATTCCCGGCATATATTCTGGTGACCAACGACGAATTCCCGGAATACTGCTGCCCTCGGCCGGTTGCAAGCCGATAATAGTTATCTCCGGATTTTGACTTTTCAGATATTGGCTAACCCCTGTGATAGTGCCGGTCGTCCCCATGCTGGAAACAAAATGGCTCACTTTACCCGCGGTTTGCTGCCAGATTTCCGGCCCGGTACCGGTAAAATGCGCATACGGATTGTCAGTATTATTAAACTGATCCAGCACCTTACCCTGCCCTCGTGCTTGCATCGCCAGCGCTTGATCCCGCGCGCCCTCCATACCCTGCTCACGGCTGACCAAAATCAGCTCGGCCCCATAGGCGCGCATGGCGGCCTGCCGCTCTTGGCTCATGTTTTCCGGCATCAGTAATTTCAGCTTATAGCCCTTGATGGCGGCAATCATCGCCAGCGCAATGCCGGTATTACCACTGGTGGCTTCAATCAATACATCGCCCGGAGATATTTCTCCGCGCAATTCCGCTTGCTGGATCATGGCCAGTGCCGCCCTGTCTTTCACCGAACCGGCCGGATTATTGCCCTCCAGTTTGACCCAAATCTGTGCATTCAGCCCTTGGCTCATGCGTTGCAGTTTTACCAGTGGGGTGTTGCCGATGCAGTGTTCGAGGGTCGTCACATTCATTACCTTTAGATACCCTTTCTTCTTGAAGCGGCAGAGGTGTTCGCCGCTCCAATGACTTTGGGTATGACTCTGTGTTTACAAAAAGAAGAAAAACCTATCAGGCGCTTTGGGCTAAAGCAATGGGTTGCAGCAATTGATCGCCAGAATATAAGCGCGCATTTAACCCGCCAACATAATAGCGATTGCCGCGCACCGGGGCGTCAATGTTACCTTCTGGCAAGACCACGCTGATAGGATCCTGATGCCAACCAATAGGTTGCACTGTTAATTGCCAGAAGTGGCCGCGCGGGCTGACTTCAAGCACCTGAACCGGCAGCGGACAGCGGGCACTTGATTGAATGTTGACTTCCATCTCCCAAGGGCGCAGGAAGAGATCCACATTGCCTTGGTGCATTGGGGCTAAATCCAGCGGCCAATGATGGGCACCAATAAACAGCTGTGACCCGCGAATTTCACCGCTCAGGCGGTTAACTTCACCGAGGAACTCCAACACAAAGCGAGTCGCGGGGTCGCGCCACACTTCATCGGGTGTCCCGACCTGTTCAATATTGCCCTGACTCATCACCACCACTCGATCAGCCACTTCCATGGCTTCTTCTTGATCGTGCGTGACAAAGACGCTGGTAAATTTCAATTCATCATGCAACTGGCGCAACCAGCGGCGTAGCTCTTTGCGCACTTGCGCGTCCAGGGCACCAAACGGCTCGTCCAGCAACAGAATTTGTGGTTCAACCGCCAGCGCGCGCGCCAAAGCCACTCGCTGCTTTTGGCCACCAGAAAGTTGTGATGGATAGCGGCTAGCCAAATGGCCCAATTGCACCATTTCCAGCAATTGCGACACTTTCTGCTTGATAGCCGCCGCATTTGGGCGCTCACGGCGAGGTAACACTGTCAAACCAAAAGCAATGTTATCGAACACCGTCATGTGGCGGAACAGCGCGTAATGCTGAAATACAAA
Organism: Yersinia rochesterensis; assembly: GCF_003600645.1. Classification (NCBI taxonomy): domain Bacteria; kingdom Pseudomonadati; phylum Pseudomonadota; class Gammaproteobacteria; order Enterobacterales; family Yersiniaceae; genus Yersinia; species Yersinia rochesterensis. The sequence goes on along the minus strand of NZ_CP032482.1, from coordinate 1,282,620 downwards.
CCCAACACGGCGGTCACGGGCATGCAAGCGGCTCACATCAGTGCCGTGGAAACTTAAACGCCCGGCGTTTTGGTTTTCCAACCCGGCAATAATGCGCAATAAAGTGGTTTTTCCCGAACCAGAAGGGCCAAGCAAAGCCACCATTTGGCCTGAAGGAATATCAAGTGTGATGTTATTCAGCACTTTGGTGCGGCCAAAATACTTACTGATATTATCAATCTCAATGCTCATGCTTTTTGCTCCTGTTCGAGACGAACAACCTGACGCGCTAAGCGCCATTGCAGGCCGCTTTTCAGAAAAAGGGTCACTATTGCCATCAGCGTCAACAACGCGGCGGCGGTGAAGGCCCCGGCGGTGTTGTAATCCTGATGCAATAACTCAACTTGCAGCGGCAAGGTGTAGGTCTCGCCACGAATAGAACCGGAAACCACCGAAACCGCACCAAACTCACCAATAGCGCGGGCGTTGGTCAACACCACGCCATACAGCAATGCCCAGCGAATGTTCGGCAAGGTCACACGGCGGAACATTTGCCAACCTGAGGCCCCCAACAACACGGCGGCCTCATCTTCCTGACTGCCCTGACTCATCATCACCGGCACCAGTTCACGCACCACAAATGGGCAGGTGACGAAGATGGTGACCAGCACCATTCCGGGCCAGGAGAACATCAATTGGATATCGTGAGAATCCAACCAACCGCCCACCACGCCGTTTGAGCCGTAAAACAACAGATACATCAAACCGGCAACCACCGGTGAAACGGCAAACGGAATATCAATTAATGTCATCAATAACTGGCGACCGGGGAAAACAAACCGCGTCACCAGCCAAGCCAGTACCACACCGAATACCAGGTTCACCGGCACGGTAATCAGCGCCACCAGCACCGTCAGCCAAATGGCGTGCAGCATATCGGGGTCAGATAAGTTCTGCCCGACCACCTCGATCCCTTTCGAAAATGCGGTGATAAAGATCCACACCATCGGGATCACTAGCAGTAAAAACGAGAACAGTGCGCCGATGGCGATCAACGTCCATTTGCCCCAGTTGATGGGCGGGCGGGCCACACCATTAAATTCTGTGATATCAGCCATCAATGCCCCCCTATCCGCCGACCAAAGCGACTTTGTAACGTGTTAATCCCGAACAACAGCACCAGTGAAACCGCCAGAATGACTGACGCAATGGCGCTGGCTGCCGGGTAATCAAACTCTTGCAAGCGGATGAAAATCATCAGCGAAGTCACTTCCGTCTTCCAGGCGATGTTACCGGCGATAAAAATCACCGCGCCGAATTCACCCAAACTGCGGGTAAAGGATAATGCAGTGCCCGCCAGCAAGGCCGGAGCCAATTCCGGCATCACCACCAGACGGAAACTCTGCCAGCGGCTGGCCCCTAAAGTTTCCGCCGCTTCTTCATATTCTGGCCCTAACTCTTCCAATACCGGCTGCACGGTGCGCACGACAAACGGCAAGCTGGTAAAGGCCATGGCGACCGCAATCCCTAACCAGGTAAAGGAGACTTTGATCCCCAAAACATCGTATAACCAGGCACCGTACCAACCGGTGGTGGAGAACAAGGTTGCCAGTGTCAAGCCCGCTACCGCCGTGGGTAAGGCGAAGGGTAAATCCATCAAACCATCAAGTAAACTGCGGCCGGGGAATTGATAGCGCGTCAAAATCCAGGCCATCAACATGCCAAATACCGCATTGAAAATACTGGCTACACCGGCGGCCAGTAAGGTGACTTTATAAGCGGCGACCACCTGAGGGTTGGTTATCACCTCCCAATACTGTGCCCAACTCATCTGAGCAACTTGCATCACTAACGCGCTGAGTGGTAATAACAAAATCAGGCAGGTGTAAAGCAGGCTGCTCCCAAGACTGAGGGTAAATCCGGGCAGAACCCGTTTACTCGATGCCGACATCATTACTGATGACCTTCTGCTAACAATTTATCCAGCACGCCGCCAGTGGCGAAGTGAGTGCTCATCACCTGTGGCCAACTACCGAATTGCTCTTCAACGCGGAATAATTTGGTATCAGGGAATTGGGATTTAGCCGCTTCCATCGCCGCTTTATCATAAACACGGTAGTTAAAGCTGGTGATTACCTGCTGTGCCGGTGGACTGTAGAGGTAATTGAGATAAGCTTTGGCGGCTTTTTCAGTGCCATTTTTCTCGACATTTTTATCCACCCAAGCTACTGGGAATTCCGCCAGAATATCGACTGGCGGGACAATGACTTCATATTTGTCGCTGCCATACTCTTTGCGAATATTGTTCACTTCAGATTCGAAACTGATCAGCACATCACCCAAGCCGCGCTCAACAAAAGTGGTGGTCGCCCCTCTACCGCCGGTGTCAAAAACCACCACGTTTTTCAGGAAACGCTTCATCCAATCACGGGTTTGGGCCTGGTCTTTACCATTGGCTTGTTCAGTTGCCCCCCAAGCGGCCAGATAGGTATAACGGCCATTACCGGAGGTTTTTGGATTCGGGAATACCAGCTTGACGTCTTCGCGCACCAAATCATCCCAGCTATGGATGTTCTTTGGATTGTCCTTACGCACCAGAAAAGCCATGGTGGAGTAGAACGGCGAGCTGTTGTTAGGTAAACGCGCTTGCCAGTCAGGCGGGATGAGATTGCCGCGGTCATGCAAGATTTGCACATCAGTGACTTGGTTATAGGTCACCACGTCCGCTTTAAGCCCTTGCAAGATTGCCAACGCCTGTTTGGAGGAACCGGCATGAGATTGTTTGATGGTCAGCTTGTCACCAGGATTTTGCTGTTCCCACTGTTTTTCAAAACCGGGGTTTAAGGCACTGAATAACTCGCGGGACACATCATAAGAACTATTAAGCAGCTCGGTGGCACTCGCGGTTGCACTGCCGAAGATTAGCGCGCTAAATAAGGCAACTCGAGTCCATCCATTTTTCTTTATTGAAATCTGTTTCATTTTGCACCTTATTCACTGGGTTCATTCGGCAGCAAGCTTCTTCATTGAGAATGTTGTGCCCTTAAATTATGTTCAGTGTATTTATAACTAGGTGCATACCTATAACGCTTTTATATACCGTTTAGTGATGTTCAAGTATCAAATGCTCTAAGCCAGTCACGATGCTGGTCGCCAGCCACCTATTTCACTTATGTCTGGTCAATAAAAAGCCCGGCCAACCTGCACCGGGCAATAAAAAGTCATTATTTTACTTCTGTGTCACCACACTGACATGATTTGGGCCAACAGCACCACTGAATGGCTTGCCGTCAATGGCATCCACCATCCGTAAACCCGATGGGCGCACCCAGCGCTGCACACGGGATGGCATATCAAAACCAATGAGCAGAATCACGACGAATGTCAGGCTAAATGAGAGTGAACCCAACGCCGTACCGAGGCTGAGATGCTGAGCAATTGAAGCCCCTAGAATGGGCGCTAGCGCCCCGCCCAATGCGCCAACGTTATAGGTAAAGCCCAGCCCCGCAGCACGTTGTTCAGTGTCAAAGTAGCCGCCCAGCAGTTTTGGTAATAACCCGGCAATCCCTTGGCCCAACATCTGTTGCAGGAACAATAACCCGCCGAGGAACAGGATGCTGCTGCCCTGAATGGCAAACAGTGGAATTATCAGTAATTGTGAAATCAGCAAACTGGTGACATAAGCTTTACGCGTTCCCAGCCAATCCCCCAGGAAGCCCCCGACACAGCAGCCCACCGCGGCACCAAACCCACTAAAGAACAATATATTGCCCACAGTATGCGGGTCATAGCCCAAATCCATTTTCAGATAAGTGGGCAATAATGCCTGAATCGGCCATGAGTAGAGGAAGGCACAGAACACCACCACCATCAGCATCACACCGGTCGGCCAGCGATCACCACTGGTTTGTACCATAAAGTAGACGAATACTGCCGCACAAAGAATACCAAGGATCACCACGACTGGGGTAGATACCATGCCGGTGAAACAAGCATAAAGGGCGGCGGAGGCAAAGATGGTCAGCGCAATATTCAGGTAGCTCAAGTTGCTGCGATACAGAATATCCACCATGTTGCGGTCATTAGTCTGCTTCGACTGCTGTTGTTTACTTTGTGCTTTTTCCCAATCTTCTGCTTCCGGCAGATTTTTACGCAACCACAAAGCAAAGATAATTGGCAGTAAGCCAATGTAGAAAAGCATACGCCAGCCGAATGCCGGGACCACATAGCTATAAGCCTGAGCGGCTAATACGGCACCAATAGAGAAACCAGAAATCAGGAAACCGCTGGCTTTGTTACGCATATTCTTCGGCCAGCTCTCCATCACGTAGGTAGAACTGGAGCCATACTCCCCCGCCATCCCGATACCAATAATCAGTCGGGCAATAAACAGCGTGGTGTAACCCGGTGCCAAACCACAGGCCAAGGTACCAAAGGAGAACAGCACAATACTGGTGATCATGGCTAATTTACGGCCATAACGATCACCCATAGCACCCAGCACCAAGCCCCCGAACCAGCGCGAGATAAAGGCCGCTGAAATCAGACTGGTTGCTTGAATCAGCGTCAAACCGAATTCTTGTTTAATATCAGTCAGAACCAGAGTAATAAGAACAAAATCAAAGCCGTCCAGGGCATAACCGATCCAGGCGGCAATAAATGCCTTCCATTGTGCAGGGGTGAGCTGCTTATACCAGCGCAATGGTTTATCCCCACGAGGTGGTTGGTCCGTTTGTGGTTGTACTGAAGTGCTCATATCGTCGATCTCTCCACCACCAGCTAAGTTCACTGGCAGAAACTGTTTTCCTCGCGGCAGGTAAACCCTAGCAACTGATTGTTTAAAATCACTTAATCTGTCACTACCCGAAGGTTCTCGCCACATTTATATTTATGTGGTTTTACTCCAAACAAAATGCATAAGAGGAGTAAAACTCCATTTGAGTGTATAAGATCAGCCCGCTATTTCAATCACAATGTGTCTAAAACGTGACAAAGATAGCGAAATGCCAGAGTGAGTAAGATAAGCAACAGAATGATGGGGTATTTACCACTGCGGGCGAAAGATCTCCGCAGCAGCAGCTAGATATGGCAGCAGAAAAAGATTACCGGTCATCCATTTTGACTGACGGCTTGGGTTGTTTTACGTTTAATGCTTTCTGCCTGAGCAGGATCCGCTTTGACTAACAGGGCATAAATCAGATCCAAAACAAACAATTGCGCAATTTTGGTGCCGATGGAGTCCCCTTGCAACTGCCCCTGACGGTTACCGTTAATCAGCACATAATCGGCCAGTTCCGTAATGGTGGAGCCCATATTGTGCGTCAGCGCCACTGTGGTGGCACCGGCCTGCTTCGCCAGTTTTAGTGCTTGCACGGTTTCGGCTGAGGTACCCGAATGGCTGATACCAATTGCCACATCACCGGGGCGCATCAAAGAAGCCTGCATATACATGAAATGATTATTTGTGGCCGCATCGACCCGCAATCCGATACGCATCAATTTACCTTTGGCATCTTCCGCAGTGATACCGGATGAGCCAACACCAAAAATGCAGATGCGATCAGCCGGGCGCAATAGCTTAACCACCTGTTCAACACTCTCAAAAGACAGCAGATTCAGAGTTTCAGACAGCACATTATTAATTGCCGATTGCAATTTATTGCCAATCGCCAATGCATCATCGCCCTCTTGCACATCAGCATCTAACAGGCTGTTTTCACTGTGATGGCGGGTTGCCACCTCAATGGCCAAATCCATTTTGAAATCTTGGAATCCTTTATAACCCAGTGTGCGGCAAAAACGGATGATAGTGGCTTCACCGGCCTGTGTCAGGGAGGAAAGGTCGGCAATAGAAAGCTGAGTAACTTTGGCGGGTTCCGCCAAAATATAGGCGGCAATGCGCTGCGCTGAGCGGGTCAGGCTATTTTGCATCGCACCCAAGGCATCAAGAATTTTACCTGGCTTAAAACGGGGGGCACCAGTATTCACGCGGACACCTCAAGGGAAAGAGAATTGACGGATAGGGACGCTTCTGCCGCGCATCATGACATAATTGGCCCATTTCGTGAAGACAAATGGCGGTATTGTGCGGGGTGAGATCAATAAAAAAACCCCGGGGGTCCGGGGAAGATGTCAAAGATAACGTGCTTTCTTATTATTTAAAAATCATAGAGATAATTCGTTATGCAATAAACTATGATGAACTTTCACCACTACTTTCTTGATAGTGCCCGCCCCCGCAATCTGGCAACCTGGCTTATGAGGTTCGCCCGGTAGAAATACCGCAAACATCCCCGGTAGCATGCGTAATTGGCTTTTATCTGGAATCTCGGCAATCAGTTGATAGTCATCGTCAGCATGATAAGGTTCGAGATGCTCAGTGGGTGTCAGAGTCGAGTATTCAATGCCTTCAATGCCACTTATCAGCAGTTGAACATCTGCATAAGTCCGGTGCATTTCGGCCTTCTTATTTTCAGCCGGTTGGGTCTCAAACTCCATCACATTCATGAAAACAAGCTCGTCGTCTATTTCATGACGCCCGCAACTTAGCTCCGCCAACGGCGTCTTAGCCAAATAGGCTAAAACCCATTGCAGACGTTCTGGTAACCCACTGAAAAAAGCTGTTTGTGTTAATGATCCGCTGATCATATTGGCCTCAATAGTTTTGCTATGATGTTATGACTACAGTGATGATCTGGCCCACAGTGCCGCGCCCAACAACCCGCTATCTTGCTGGTGATGGGCAGCCTGAACTGGCACACGATAGATTTCCGGCAATATATTTTGTGCCCCAATAACCCGCTCCAAATACCCCGCCGCCAGCCCAACACTGCCGCCCAAAATGACTATTTCCAGATCCAATGCCATTTTCATATCGGCCAGCATTTGAGCAATCGCAGTCGCGGAGCGGTTAATAATATTTTCTGCATGAATATTACCAAGTTGTGCCAATTCAAATACTTTGGCGGCAGCAACCGGTTGTTTCCAACCCAGTGTTTCTGCGCCGATTGCCGTCCCGGAGGCGACACTTTCAACACATCCTCGACGGCCACAGCCACATAACAGGCCGTGGGGATCTGCCAATGTGTGGCCAATGTGACCGGCCAATCCATGATGACCAACCAGCAATTTTTTATCCAACACGATGCCGCCGCCCACACCGGTGGAAACCGTCACGAACATCATATTTTTTACAGAAATTATATTTTTTACCGAAATTTCATTGTTACCATCACGACTTAACGCCTGATACTCAGCCCAAGCGGCCGCCTGCCCATCATTGAGCAACACACAAGGCAAATCAGTGATCGACTGGATGCAATCTTGTAACGGAAAATCCGCTAAACCGCCCAAATTCGCAGGATTAAGTGCCGTCAAGCGGCCACCATTGATAATGCCAGTTGAAGCAACCGCAATAAAATCAACCAGATGCCGATAAGGTGCAATCAGCGTTTCCAGTGCTATCGCCAGCTGTGCTGCCCCGCCATGTGGTGTCGCTATTTGCTGACGGCCAACTAACATGCCGCTCTCAGTCACCACCGCCGCAGCAATCTTTGTTCCACCGATATCCAGTGCCAACACTTTTCCCATCTGGCGCAACCCCCTATATCTGTAATGATGTTGATAGGATGACTATGACAATTTTCTTGTCACAACTCCATTATTATTTTCATACTGGAGTTACGCTCCACAATAAATACTTTTTGACCCAATTAATGAAAGGTTGACCATTGCACCCTACAGATAAAAGATCTAACATAATGGAGTAAAACTTCATTTAAAATATTTTATCGGAGCTAAAGACCGTGAGCAATCTGAACCTAAGTAAAAAAAGTCGTCTCCGCCACCAGCTCCAAAATGGCCTTATCGCCTCGTGCCAACCTGTCCCCGGCAGCGCCATGGATACGCCAGAAATTGTGGCGGCAATGGCATTAGCATCACTGGCGGGTGGTGCGGTTGGTCTGCGTGTTGAGGGCATTAGGAATATTGAAGCGGTGCGCCGGGTTACCGATGCCCCCGTTATTGGCATTATTAAACGTGATTTGTCTGACTCAGAAGTCAGAATCACCCCCTGGCTGGAAGATGTAGATGCGTTAAGTGCCGCCGGGGCCGATATTATCGCTTTTGACGTCACCTGCCGCCCTCGCCCAGTTTCAGTAGAAGATTTATTCCAGCGGGCAAAAGCAACAGGCTGCCTGACAATGGCAGATTCCTCTAATATTGAAGATGCTCTGTTAGCGCACCGGTTAGGTATCGATTTTATCGGCACCACATTGTCGGGTTATACCCAAACGTCAATTCCCACCGAACCGGACTTAGAACTGGTAAAACAGCTATCCCAAGCGGGCTGTAGAGTGATTGCAGAGGGCCGTTATAACTCGCCAGCATTAGCCGCAGCGGCAATATCAGCAGGCGCTTATGCTGTCACCGTCGGTTCTGCCATTACGCGTATAGAACATATTTGCAGTTGGTTTTGTGAAGCTATTCAACAAAATACATCACAAAAACACGAAGCAGCAAAACAGACGAAAAACTGATCACACGAGATGTCACTTGTACCCAAAACTATTTTGGCTAACCATGCCCCCACTCTCTCTGATTTATTAAGGATGCGTATGAAAAAGTTAACCGGCCTGATCGCAGCTCCGCACACTCCCTTTGATGAGCAGGGTGAAGTTAATTATCCCGTCATCGACCAAATTGCCGAGCATCTGGTCAATGATGGTGTGACAGGGGTCTATGTGTGTGGCACCACGGGTGAAGGTATTCATTGCTCAGTAGAAGAGCGCAAAAAAGTTGCCGAGCGCTGGGTAAAAGCGGCGCAAGGTAAACTGAGTATTACCTTACATACTGGCGCATTGAGTATTAAAGATGCCGTCGACCTTTCTCGCCATGCCGAAACACTGGATATCTTCGCAACCTCGGCCATCGGCCCTTGCTTCTTCAAACCGGGTAATATTGACGACCTTATTGCTTATTGTCAGGCAATCGCGGCAGCGGCTCCCTCGAAAGGCTTTTATTATTATCATTCCGGAATGTCCGGTGTGAATTTGGATATGGAACAATTCCTCATCAAAGCCGAATCAAAAATCCCAAACCTGTCAGGGATTAAATTCAATAATGCGGATTTGTATGAATTCCAGCGCTGTCTGCGTGTCAGCGGCGGTAAATTTGATATTCCATTCGGGGTTGATGAGCATTTACCGGGTGGTCTGGCCGTCGGCGCTATTGGCGCAGTTGGCAGCACTTATAATTATGCAGCGCCGTTGTTCCATAAAATTATTGCTGATTTTAATGCAGGTAACCAAGTTGCTGTGCAACGCGGTATGGATCAGGTTATTGCACTTATTCGCGTCTTAGTTGAATTTGGTGGTGTTGCCGCTGGTAAAGCAGCAATGCAATTACACGGCATTGATGCCGGTAATCCGCGCTTACCATTGCGCACACTGACCAAAGAACAGAAACAGACCGTCGTCAACAGAATGCGCGACGCAATAGCGATGTAATTACAATACCGAATGAGTCACCAAAAGATAAAGGCCGGGAAACCGACCTTTTGTCATTCAGAATAAGAGCAATTATAAAGACAATAATTTAGTTAGTGACGGCGCAAAGTAATAACTGCCGGTCACTGGCTTACTAAAACCTAATAACAGATCGTGCTTGCCGTCAATTGAGCCGAACATGCTCAATAATTGCTGCTCGATATTGTGTAAGCGCGCACAATAGGCAATGAAATACAAACCGTGTTTACCGCTGGCGGTGCCGTAAGGCAAACTTTGACGTAGAATTTTCAGCCCTTTGCCATTCTCTTTAAGGTCAACCCGGCTAACATGGGAAGTATCAGGGCGCTGGTCCGATGGCAACTCTTCGCTGTCATGCTTGGTCCGCCCCACAATTTGTTCTTGTTTATGTTCCGGGATACGCTGCCATTTTTTCAGGTCATGCTCATAGCGCTGAACTAATACATAACTGCCACCGGCATCTTCTTCGCCCTCAGCAATGACAGCAACTTCTGGCCGACTTTCTCCTTGCGGATTCTCTGTACCGTCAATAAAGCCAGTAAAATCACGCTCTTCCACCCAACGGAAACCATGGGTCTCTTCTTCAACTGCAATAGCATCACCAAAAGCGGCAATAGCGGCTTGTGCTAAAGTAAAGTTAATATCTTGGCGTAATGACTGAATATGAATCAATAAATCACGTTGGGTGGCAGGAGCAATCATCGGCGCTTTGCCCAAGGCAACAAAAGGCTTTAATTCTGGTGCACCTTGACCATTGGATAGGTCATGCCAAATATCTGAACCAAACGCGATAACTGCGCCCAAATGCTCATTAGGGAATTTTTGTTGTAACTCTTGCAATGAAAGGCAGAATTTTTTGCACCCTTGGCGAATGGCATCAAATTCGCCCTGTACTCTTGCTTCCATAAAAATGGCAAAACGGCAATGCTCCAGCAAAATGCCACTCTGAACTTGAGTCATTTCTTTTCCTCACTAAAAAACCATATCGATTATGCCAAATATCATAACTGAAGCGATTAAAATAACCTTGTGTCAACGCAAAATAAAATTGGGTGAAGGGAAAAGGGTTTTTAACGGGATGGGATTATTATTAAGGCGCTAAATGTAAGCCGCGCCTTAACAGGAGAATAATATTTATTCGCTTTTAGCACGCCAGATAATCTTGCTCACTTTCCAGCTTTGCAAAGTATCGTCAGATGGCATTAAGCCCTCAGGGCCATGCCAGTTGCCCGCAAATAAATAGCTAACATGCTTGCTATCGGGCGCGGCACATTCTATTTGCCCACTATCATCACCAGTGCCTTTCTGACAAACACCAAAAGCTTTTTTATATAACTGACTGAATGGCGCACCAATACTAACGCCCCATTGGCTCGGAATATCTTTATCCATGACATCAATGCGCTCTACCGTGCCTTTGGGCTGACCAGAGATAACCAACTTAACTTGGTTTTCTTTCATGGCTTGGTAGAAAGAAACCAGCTTGCCATCATTAGTTGCCATACCGCTGCGCAACCGATAATCACCTTTCAGCCCTTCTTTAATCTCATTTTCGCTCAAAGGGGTACTGGCCGTGATACCACCGACACCATTATCAGTCACTTGCATACTGCTGCTGCCACTAAACCAATTAAGCGGAGACAAACTTGACCAAGAAAACCCGGACGTGGCTGAACACCCGGCCAATAACAGAGGGGCCCCCAGTAATAACAAGCGCACCCCTGACAACCGTAGGCGAATATTCATCTAAAACTCCTTAAAAAACCACTGCATCCCATCAGCTTGTCTGCAAAGAACATTTTCTACAAAGAACCTTTTTACAGAGAACCTTGCACAGAAGCAAAAGCATGACAGTTGAAAAATGATAACCAGAGATTGGAGTCCAACTCGCTGAAAAAGTGCCATAACACAATCAGCTTTCATCATTCTTTCTTATAATCAGTAAATTCTAATGTGATTTTAGTCTAGTATTGGGTAGCGAGGCCGAAAAGGTCTCTGGTTTCAAATGCAATAATTCATTCATTGAAGGAGCAATAAAATGAAGAAACTGACCTTAGCTGCCACCTTGGTTATGTTATGCAGCACGCCATTACTGGCGCAAAGTGCGACAAACACTGCGCAAGGGGGTTTTGACGGCCCGGCAACAACACAGGCTCAGCCAGCAACACAAGGCGGCTTCTCTGGCCCGAGCACCAGTAGCACGACGGTAGATAAAGTGAGTACCATGCGTGATGACGCCTATGTCACTTTACAAGGGAGCATCGTAGAGCGGCTCAGCCATGATACCTATACTTTCCGCGATAGCACCGGCACCATTACGGTGGATATCGACAGCAAGCGTTGGAAAGGCCAAACCATTACGCCACAAGATAAAGTCCAAATCGAAGGGAAAGTAGATAAAGACTGGAACTCTGTGGAAGTCGATGTGAAAAACATTACCAAGATTAAATAATCAATCTGATAGCTAAAATTATGGGAGTCGCAGCTCTTTGGCTTGCGACTCCAGATAATAATGTCACGCCGCACAATCATTGGAAGCGCAGGTAAGCAGCAAGTGAATAACAAATCGGTCGGGAACCGATTTGAACAGCATTTATGCTAGCCCGTAGGGTGAGCCTCCAGGATGAGGCTCATTAATCCCGATGAGTCTATTTATTTTAAGGTCAACGGGCAGTCAATGATTCGGCCAGGTAGACACTAACACCTTAATTCCCTCAGCAGGTATGAATTAAATATATTTAAAATTCAACCCACTAAACCCTCAATACTCCTGATCGACAATCAACCGTTTGCCCAGCATGATGCTGTCTTGGGTTTCGTAATCGAGCTTTTCATACATGCCAATGACTGCGTCATTGTCTTCGCGCACCATGATATTGAGCTTCGGGCAGCCACGGGCGATGAGTTTCTTCTCAAGGCGGCTGATCAGCGCATTGGCAAAGCCACGACCACGAAAGTCAGGGTGAACTCCCAGATAATAAGCGGAGCCTCGGTGGCCGTCATAACCGCCCATCACCGAGCCGACAATCGCGCCGCTGACTTCCGCTACCAGGAACAATTCGGGGTCATGATTCAGCTTACGCTCAATATCCATTTCTGGGTCGTTCCATGGCCGCAACAAATCGCAATGCTCCCACAGCAGAATCACTTCTTCAAAATCGCCTTGCTGAAATACGCGGATTTCCATGGATATTCGCACCCTTGAGTAAAATGAATATGTTGATCATTACGCCTTATTATATCACGCAATAATAAAGTGATATTTCCCATAGTGATAGTCCGTAATGATATTTGAGAAGATCCAGATAAATCTCGCCAGAATATTTCCCATTCAGCACTCATACGCACCGAGAGTACAACAATGACAGTAAATCGGGGTATACTTGGCTCCTGATAATTTCCCGGCTACTAGAACCTTTCTGATGAATTTACCCAATACAGACCAAATCAAAACTTACCTGCTGGGTTTGCAGGATAAAATCTGTGCCGCACTGGCTCAAGCTGATGGCAACGCTGAATTCACAGAGGAAAATTGGGTCCGTGAGGAAGGCGGTGGTGGCCGCAGTCGGGTATTGGTCAACGGGGCGGTATTCGAGCAGGCGGGTGTTAACTTCTCGCATGTTTCAGGCGCAGCATTACCAGCATCGGCCACAGCACATCGCCCTGAACTGGCAGGTCGCAGTTTTCAGGCGCTGGGCGTGTCATTGGTCATTCATCCGAACAGCCCTTATCTGCCTACCAGCCATGCTAATGTGCGTTTTTTTATTGCTGAAAAACCCGGTGAAAATCCCGTGTGGTGGTTTGGCGGCGGATTTGATTTAACCCCCTTCTATGGATTTGAAGAAGATGCGGTTCACTGGCATAAAACCGCCAATGGACTGTGCCAACCCTTTGGTGAGCAAGTCTATCCGCGCTATAAAAAATGGTGCGATGATTATTTTTATATTAAGCACCGCAATGAAGCCCGTGGTATTGGTGGCCTGTTCTTCGACGATTTAAACAGCCCCGATTTTGCTACCTGCTTCAATTTCACTCAGGCGGTCGGCAATGGTTTTCTTGATGCTTATATGCCGATTGTTGCACGGCGCAAAGCACTGAGTTGGGGTGAACGCGAGCGCGAATTCCAGCTTTATCGCCGTGGTCGTTATGTTGAGTTTAATCTGGTCTGGGACCGTGGCACATTATTCGGTCTGCAAACCGGGGGCCGCACAGAATCTATTTTAATGTCCCTACCGCCACTGGTGCGCTGGGAATATAATTATCAACCAGCGGCAGACAGCGCTGAGGCGGCATTGTACCGCGATTTTCTGCCAGTCAAAGACTGGTTAGCCGCAGGAGAACACCACTGATGCAAATTTGGGTTGATGCAGACGCCTGTCCGAATGTCATTAAGGATGTATTATTTCGTGCCGCAGACAGAACCGGCATGATGGTCACTTTGGTGGCAAATCAGCCACTTAAAACACCGCCCTCGAAGTTTATCCGCACCTTACAGGTTGCTTCCGGCTTTGATGTTGCCGATAACGAAATCGTGCAGCGCGTCGAAAAAAACGACTTAGTGATCACCGCCGATATTCCGCTGGCGGCAGAAGTGATTGAAAAAGGGGGGATTGCGCTAAACCCTCGCGGTGAGCGTTATACCCCGGATACCATTCGTGAGCGGTTGAATATGCGCGACTTTATGGACACCATGCGCGCCAGTGGTATTCAAACCGGCGGCCCCAACACCTTAAATCAGCGGGATCGCCAGCAATTTGCCAACGAGCTGGATAAGTGGTTACAGCAGGCCAGCAAAAACCGCCGAAATACCCTTCGTTCTTGAAGCCGCAGGGTTGTTAGCTGCGCGCACTCACCCGAATCACTTACAAGTGTAAGCTCATCGGGATTTGCTTGCTGGCTGCCTACCTGCAACTCCAATTACTTTGGGTATAAGTTTTTCATTTCACAAAAAACTACCGAAGCGGAAGAGGTTTTATAGTGGCTCGGTTTGTGCTTCAACCACCGCCAACGCCACCATATTCACAATTCGGCGCACCGAAGCAATCGGCGTCAGAATATGCACCGGTTTTGCTACCCCCATCAGCACTGGCCCGACTGTTACGCCCTCTGAAGAAGTTACGCGCAGCAAGTT